>CANGZP010000017.1 GCA_947458475.1 Cyclobacteriaceae bacterium
CAGCTGACTGTCCACGGTCCACAGCTCACCTAATTGAACCTTGCAGAATGATTTTATTTTTTATCTAAGCTATTGATAATCAATATAAAAAACTGGATCAAGTTCCGCACAATCCAAAATTTCTTCCTTAGGTTTTAGCAAGCGGTTGGCAGTGCTTACCTTTGCACATGGCCCAACAGATCCTCATCCTAGATTTTGGTTCCCAGTACACCCAACTCATTGCTCGTCGCGTGCGCGAACTCAATGTGTACTGCGAAATTCACCCCTACAACAAAGTTCCTGAAATCACTTCCGACATCAAAGGGATCATCCTTTCTGGATCTCCTTGCTCGGTGCGGGATGAAGGCTCCCCCGATGTCAATACGGATGCTTTCCGTGGCAAATTGCCCTTGTTGGGAGTTTGTTACGGAGCCCAACTGCTAGCGAGTAAGTATGGGGGAGAGGTATTGCCTTCCACCATTCGGGAGTATGGCCGAGCCAATTTGGATCACATCGACTTGCATCAGGATTTGCTCAAGGAAATGACCCACGGTTCCCAAGTTTGGATGTCCCATGGAGATACCATCAAGGAGGTTCCGGCAGGCTTTGAGGTAATCGCGAGTACCGAATCAGTTCGTGTAGCGGCATTTAAGGTGCAAGGTGAGTCTACCTACGGCATCCAGTTTCACCCTGAAGTTACCCATTCCTCAGAAGGTAAAAACCTACTTCGCAACTTTGTAGTAGGCATTTGCGGATGCGACCAAGACTGGACTTCGGATACCTTTATCGATTCGACAGTTGCGGATCTGAAGAAAAAAATAGGAGCAGATAAAGTGGTCATGGGCCTATCTGGGGGAGTAGATTCCTCTGTGGCCGCCACATTGATTCATAGAGCCATCGGCGATCAGTTGACCTGCGTGTTTGTAGACAATGGCTTATTGCGAAAGAACGAATATGAAGAGGTGCTGGATTCCTACAAGCACCTCGGATTGAATGTGATTGGCGTAGATTCCAAGCAGCGTTTTTACGATGCCTTGGCAGGACTAACCGATCCAGAAGCGAAAAGAAAAGCAATCGGACGTGTGTTTATCGAGGTTTTTGACGACGAAGCAAATAAGATTGCCGGTGTGAAGTGGCTAGGACAGGGCACCATCTATCCGGATGTGATCGAGTCCGTGTCGGTCAAAGGTCCTTCCGCCACCATCAAGTCCCACCACAATGTGGGTGGTCTCCCAGACTTCATGAAGCTTTCTGTAGTGGAGCCTTTGAACACCTTGTTTAAGGACGAGGTACGTGAGGTGGGTAGAGCCCTTGAGATCCCTGAAAAAATCATTGGCAGACATCCTTTCCCAGGTCCGGGATTGGCTATCCGTATTTTGGGTGACATCACCGAGGAGAAAGTAAAGACACTTCAAGAAGTGGACTACATCTTTATCCAAGGATTGAAGGATCATGGCTTGTACGATCAGGTCTGGCAGGCAGGAGCGATTCTGTTGCCCATCCAATCTGTAGGGGTCATGGGAGACGAGCGTACCTACGAAAAAGTAGTGGCGCTACGAGCTGTGGGTTCCGTGGATGGCATGACTGCAGACTGGATTCACTTGCCTTACGAATTCCTGGCCAAGATGTCCAATGACATCATCAACCGTGTCAAGGGAGTCAATCGTGTGGTGTACGACATTTCCTCCAAGCCACCTGCAACGATTGAGTGGGAATAGGGGAGTTGCTAACAGTTGACGGTCGACTGTCCACAGCCTATTTGTTGTGACTTCAAGGCTTCTTCTGGATGTTCAGTGGTTACCTATCGGAGAAAGATAAAAGCAAAAAAGAATTCCATTTCATAAAAAAACCGAGCTGTACGCTACAGCTCGGTTTTTTTGTTTTGGTGTAATTTATTTCTTGAATTCCAACCTCAGGAATCTCAGGATTTTTTGGGTTTCAACAGCTGCTTCGGTGCTTTCTTTTTGAGGTAGTTGATAAATTCGGAGTAGGCCTCGTGTTCGTGGTTGGAAACCGAGATCGAATTTCGATCCTTAAACGCCACCGTGACCTGTTTGAACTCCCGCTTGTTGGCAAGGACTGTTTCCTCCTCCCAAGCTAAAATCTCGGTAACTGGATAGACTTTGGTGCTGCCGCGCAGGGGAAGTTTGATCACGACATGTTCCTTTCCTGCCGAGATAAACCGCCATCCTGCCATCATTTTGACCAGCAGCATCAGAAGCACAAGCGTAAGCAGGGAACTCGCCACCAAGTAAAACCACAAGTCATAACTTCTGCTGTAGGCAAAATCTCGAAGAATGAGGACTAGGCCAAGTAAAAGAATGAAAAGTACAGCACCTAGGGAAATGTAGGTCGATAGTTTGGGTTTAAGTAGGATCATGGGATTGGATAAGTGCGGCAAGTGTTGTGGAGGCAAAAGTCTCCAAATCTTCGAAAAAAGCGAAGAAAATCGCTTCAATTTCTTCTTCTTTTTCCCAAAGGACTTGGGTAGACTCATTCATTTTGGAATCGAAGCGGGCCCGACGGCTCAGCCCATCCAAGGCGGCTTGAATACCTGCTGCTTCGCGGTAGGCATAAAGCCAATTTTGGGCTTGCATCCAGTGAAACATCCGGCAAAAAGCTTCTGGGAGCTCATAAGGAGATGAGGAAAGGGTTCGGTAGCTGTCTAGGCTGAACGGTTCCAAATCGGTATTCGAATAGTTTTTCCAATTTTTTGCCAAGAAATAATCGAAAAAAACATCGCTAATTACCCTCGAATAATGTCCAAAACGTGGAATTAGGAAGGATTGCACCTGCTTGACCAGAGGATGCGAATCGGTGTAAGTATCGATTGCTCGATGCAGCCGTATGCCGAGTTGCACTTTTTTTGGGTAATTTTCCAACTCCTTTCCACGGACAAAGTCGGCAATAAAATTACCGACTAGGATTTCCTCCTGACCAAAAGAAAGGTACGCATGCGCAAGAAAATTCATCTAAAATCAGCGAAAGGCAAACACTAGGGATAATCCCTTGTTTCAAGGCTAAAGTACAACCATTCATGCGGAATTCCCTCGAAGAAATTAAGGTAGGCCTCAAGCTGCTGCAACTGGAGCGGCAAGAGGATCTGGCTCAGTACAAAAAGAAGTTTCTCAACACCACCATCTCGGACAAAAAGAAAGAGGGCATCACCTGGCATCCCATTTTGCTCAAAAAAACGAAGATCGGCATGGGCGAGCGACTGATCATCGAGGTGGAGCGTACCGATACGAATTACCCTTCTTCCTTCAGTTCTGGCAAGTCTGTTTCATTTTTTTCTACGCAGGATGGCTACCATAGCCCCGAATTCCGAGTGAATGGAGTAGTCAATCAAGCCAAAAAAGATACGCTCATTGTCACGCTTCAGGCGGATGAAGTGCCGGAATGGATGGATTCAGGCAGGCTTGGCGTGGACCTGCTTTTTGATGAGGCCAGCTACCGAGAGATGGAGTCGGCCCTGAAAAAACTGCTCGTCACCGAAGAGCCACAGCTCCTCAAATTTAGGGATCTCGTGTACGGCGAGAGTCGTCCTGTGTTTGGGGAGGAACTAAAAATTGACCTACCGGAATTGAATTTTTCCCAAGTGCTGGCCTGCCAAAAGATGGATGCAGCCCAAGACATGGCGGTGGTTCATGGACCTCCGGGCACGGGCAAGACCACTACCTTGATTGCGGCTATTTCACGTGCAACACGGTCCAATCAGCGAATTCTAGTTTGTGCTCCGAGTAATGCTGCCGTAGACTTGCTTGTAGAAAAGTTGGTGGATCGGGGCATCGCTACGCTTCGACTAGGTCATCCCGCTCGTGTGGAGGAGAAAATCCTCAACCAGACCCTAGATGCCAAGGTGGCGCTGCACGACAGCTACCGTGACTTGAAGAAATTGCGCAAGGAAACAGAATCCTACCTACAGCTGGCCAAGCAATACAAACGGAATTTCGGACCCGAGGAGCGGGCCCAGCGCAAGCTCTTGTACCAGGAAGTGAGCCGCATCCGAGAACTCGCGGAGCACCTCGAGGATTACATTCGAACGGATGTGTACCAGAAGACCCAAGTATTTGCGAGTACCTTGGTGGGTGCAGGTTCGCACCACCTCAAAGGGATGGTCTTTGACCTGGTATTTATCGATGAGGCGGCGCAAGGCTTAGAGGCTGCAACCTGGATTCCGATTTTGAAGGCCAGGAAAGTGATTTTTGCGGGGGATCATTGCCAACTTCCTCCCACCATCAAGTCCATCGATGCGGCAAGGCAAGGACTATCCACTACCTTGTTTGAAAAAATGATTCAACGCCATCCTCATGCAGCACAAATGCTGCAAGTGCAATACCGCATGCCGGCCACGATCATGGGATTTTCAAATCAGCAGTTTTATGAGGGGAAATTACAAGCGGCAGAAAATACGGAAACGCATGCTTTTTCTCCCGACGAACCCGTCATGGAGTGGGTCGACATCGCAGGTGCGGGTTACAGCGATCAGGTAGAATCCGAAAGCCTCAGCACCTTCAATCCCGAGGAGGCACAGTTTGCCTGCCAATACCTCAACGACACGGTCCTTCGCATTGGCTTTGGGCTATTTAAGGAAAAGGGTTGGACCATTGGCCTGATTGCCCCGTATTCAGCGCAGGTGCGCAGGCTGCGTCATTTGATTTTTGAAACCTATGCTTTTCCCAATTTGAGGGCCTTTGCTGAGCTGATCACCATCGATACGGTGGACGGATTTCAAGGGCAGGAACGGGACTTGATGCTGATTAGCCTTACCCGATCCAACGACCGAGGAGAGATTGGATTTCTTTCCGATAAGCGCCGCTTGAACGTGGCCCTGACAAGAGCTAAGCGAAAATTGATTGTGGTGGGGGATAGCAGCACCTTGGCGCAGCATGCCTTTTTTGACTCCCTGCTACGCTATGTCGAGGAAAAAGGGAGCTACAAAAGTGTGTGGGAGTTTTTGTAAGTGCTTATTCGCTGGGAGTTTCTCCGAGTTCTGAACTTTCTTTGCCAAAAGCTTCTGCAGGTACCAAAGTCACCCACTTGCCCATCTTTTTTTGAATAACCTTGAAGTGGTGCTGCTCCTCTGGGGTGATGAGGCTAATTGCATGGCCTGCTGCTCCTGCTCTGCCTGTACGGCCGATGCGGTGGATGTAATCCTTGGGTGAACGGGGCAGTTCGTAGTTGATCACTAGGGGCAATCCTTGAATATCGATGCCTCTCGCGGCGAGGTCGGTGGCGACCAGCACCCGTGTTTTTCCAGACTTAAACTTAGCCAGTGCTTCTGTGCGTGCTCCTTGGCTTTTGTCTCCGTGAAATGCGACCGCGTTTATGCCATTTTTATTCAGTTTCACGACCATGTTATCCGCCGTGCGGATGGACGAGGCAAACACTAGAATTTGTTTCCAATCTCCAGATTGAATGAGTTGCCGGAGAAATGGCCCTTTGGTTTCTGGACTGACGCGATAGGCTTCTTGATGGATGGCGTCAGGGGTGAAGTCTGTCGGTGCAACTTGAATTTCAATAGGATTTTTGAGGAGTTGCTGGATGAGCGAAGCGAGTTCTTGGTCCTGAGTAGCAGAAAATAGCAGCGTCTGTTTCTTTTTGGGAGTCAGTTCCAGGAGGTGATCCATCTCTTCCCGAAAGCCCATTTGCAGGAGTTTGTCCGCTTCATCGATCACGAGGGTGTGGATGCGTCCTATGCCTATTGCATTTCGACCTACCAGGTCAATGAGTCTTCCTGGAGTAGCAATGAGTACCTCCACACCGCCCAATTTCATCATTTGGGGATTGATGGATACCCCTCCAAAAATGGCGAGGGGCTTGATGCGCCTGGGAAGGAATCGGCTAAAGTTTTCGGTGACTTCTGCTACCTGTATTGCCAATTCCCGGGTGGGTACGAGCACGAGAACAGGCACCTGTCGATCTCTTGGAGCCTCTTGCTGCAGCAGCTGCTGTAGGATGGGCAGGATGTAAGCGGCAGTTTTTCCAGAGCCAGTTGGTGCTAGACCTAGGATGTCTTTTTGTTGCAAAACTGCAGGGATAGCCTCCAGCTGGATGGGATAGGGCGTATCGTAGTTGGCTCGCTGAATAGCCGTCTGTAGTGCAGGGGAAAGACCTAGCTCGGAAAAAGTCATGGAGTTAATTTTTTGTAAAGGTAAGCAGCTGCACGAATAGAAAGCGGATTTCTTTAGTTCAAGACTAGGCTAAGCAAGTACACCACCGTCATCGATGCGGTAGCTGCCACAAGGGTGCCCAAACTATGCGAGAGATTGCCTTGCTTGGTACTCATTCCTGAAAGTTGCGTGACTACCCAGAATGCAGAGTCGTTGGCATGGGAAATGGCCAATGCCCCCGATCCAATCGCCAGGGTGGTGAGCACCTTCATGGATTCTGAATCTAGCCCCAAAGCAGAAAGGAGCGGTGCCACGATGGAGGCAGTGGTGATCATGGCCACCGTGGTGGATCCTTGCGCGCATTTGAGGCCAAAAGCAAGTAAGAAGGGTAGAAAAATACCCCAATTGGCTTCTTGCATGCTTCCAGCAACTACCTCACCAATGCCCGAATTTTGGAGCATCTTGCCAAAAACGGCTCCTGCTCCAGTGATAAAGATGACCGGTGCAGCGTAGATAAGGGCTTCACCTACCCATCCGCTGGAAGAAAGTAACTTTCGGTCCAGTTTTTTGGGTAAAGTAAAGGACAAGAGCGCTCCTACGAGCAGAGCGATGATGGGGGATCCTAGAAAACTGAGGATCTCGGGTAGTGTACCTTCACCTAAGGGTTTGGTCGGATAAGTAGCCAAGGAGGCTAAAAAAATTAAGAGTAAAGGGACCAGGATCGGCAGTAGGGAAGAAAAAAAGGAAGGTCTTTCGGCTTTAGAAATGGGCAAATCTGTTGCTAAGGTGATCGGGCGAACTTGGATTTTAGTAACCCACTTTTGAACAAAAAAGTGGAGGGGAAGGAGGGCAATCAAGGAGACTACCCCTCCATACAAAATGACTTGCCCTAAGTTGGCACCCAAGATCCCTGCAGCAGCAATGGGTCCAGGGGTGGGTGGAATTAAGGAGTGGCTTGCCATAGCTCCCAGCGAAACGGCTACCAAGGTGGCGGCATAGGAAATGCTACTTTTTGTAGCGAGCGACTTGGCAATGGGATTCATCATCAAGATGGTGCTATCTCCAAAAATAGGGATAGACAGCACCCATCCGCTGAGTAGAAGGGAAAGGTTGACAGATTTTTCTCCTACCCAAGCCAATACTTTTTCTGCAATGACCATGGCGCCCCCCGTTTTTTCAAGGAAGGTTCCCAGGATGACTCCAAACAAAATCAGCAAGCCTATATTCCCCATTACGGCTCCAAAGCCTTCTGTAATGGAAGCGAGGATGGCTTTTCCCTCCATGCCCACCAAAAATCCATAGCAAATGGCTCCGCCTAAAAGTGCCAAGAAGGGATGCGTGTCGTAGCGAATGATGGCTACTAGGATGAGTAGTAAGACGAGCACAAGGATGGCAAGAGCGAGCATAGGTGTAGGGCTGGAGTTCTTACAGTATTGAAAAAGTACTAAAAAACAGCACAATACCCGCTACCCTTACTGTAAATCCTTGAAAAATAGGCGCGATGAATAGCGATTGACGCGTTGAAAAAATTAAGTAATTAGAAGGTAAAGAATCACAAGTAGGCAGCCGAGCCCTGTGATGCCATAGCCTTTGAGTAATAGGCTGCGTAGTTGAGGGCTGCCTAGGTAGCTACCCAAAAGCAGTTTGACTAAGGTATTGGATAGGCAGGCGAGAAACAGGGATAGCTCCGCTAGGGAGAGGGAAAGGCTGGTGCCGCTAAGTTTGGCCACGGAAATGCTGACCGCATCGATGTCAGCCAAACCAGCAATAGTACTGCTGAGTAGGGTGCCTTGATCGCCAAAATAATCATTGGCATAGCTTACGCCCAAAAGAATGCCCATGTAAATCCCACCAAATACGAGTGCACTAACCAGGTCCAAAGGCTTGTGAAGGGCAGTATTTTCCTCCACCTGCTCTCCTTTGTTTTTGGAATAGGTATAGAAGGTGCTTGCCAAGGAGATGAGTAAGAGCAAAAGCAAGTATACCGCAATGGAGCGAAAAAACAGGGGGGAAAATAGGGCAGTCCATAAGCCTACTCGAACAAACAAGATGGAGGAAGCTCCCAAAATGGCTGTGGCACATGGTCCAGAGAGCGAAGGGTTTTCCTTACTTTTTCGAGCATAAATCCAAGTAATGCTCGTGCTGGAAACCAAGCCTCCGAGAAGACCTCCCAAAAGAATCCCTCGATGTGCGCCAAGGGTTTTGATCAGAATGTAACCTAAAAATCCAAAGCCAGAAGTGAGCAGGACAACCCAACCGATTTCTTTGGGATTGAGCACGGCATAGGGTCCAAAAGGGGTATTGGGTAAAAAGGGAAAAATGAGCAAAGCCAATACCACGAAACGCACAAATGCATACAGTTCTGCAGCCGTAATTTTACCTACTAGGGTTTGAAATCGAAACTTGGAAGAAAGAAACAAGAGGACGACTACGGTGATCATCAAGCTGAAGGCGATGAGTCCATAGGCAGCCATACTTCCCAACACAAAGGTGAGTATTGCGCTCAGTTCGGTGGTCATGCCCCGATCCCCTTGCAGGGCCGTTTGCCAGTAGGCCAAGGCGGTAAGGGTTACTAGGCCAAAAAACAAGCCCAAATAAACCCATGGGGAGAAAATAAAGTAAAAAATGCCCGCAATGCAGCCCAATAGGGAATAGAAGGTAAAGGTTCGGATGCCAAAATAGCCATGCGCATGTTCCTTGATGGCACGGTATTGCCTTTCCAATCCAATGACGATCCCTATCCCAATGCTCACGAGCAAGCGGATCAGAAATTCTCCTTGAGAAAGCGAAAAAGTGTCCGTATCGATTAGTAGCTGCTCCATAAAAAAATCTAACTGTGATTGATTGGATGACTTCTTCATCCAAGTTGCCACTGGCTTGATGGGTTAATTCCCGCCCTAAGGAAACCCATTCCTTAGGGCGGAAATTTTTTAACCTAATTTTTTGGTGAAGAAGGAAATGGTTTTTTCCCAAGCCGCTTTTGCAGCTGGTTCGTCATAGCGCGGAGTGCTATAGTTGTGAAACCCGTGATTCACACCCGGGTAGTTGATCATCTCGTAGGTTTTACCCTCGGCCTTTAAGGCTGCTTCGTAAGCAGGCCAGCCCGCATTCACACGCTCGTCTAGTGCAGCATAGATGATTAAGAGCGGAGCCTTGATATTGGGGACTTCAATGACTTCAGGTTGACCACCATAGAAGGGTACTGCTGCCTTCAGGTCAGGGATACGTACAGCCATCATGTTGGAGATCCAACCGCCAAAGCAAAAGCCGACCACGCCTACCTTGCCGTTGCAGTCTGGATGGTTCTTTAGGAATTCATAGGCTGCGATAAAATCTTCGAGCATTTCTTCTCGCGTACGCTTGGCCTGCATCGCCCGACCTTCGTCGTCGTTGCCAGGGTAGCCACCAAGTGGCGTAAGCGCATCTGGAGCTAGGGAAATAAAGCCATCTACCGCACATTTTCTGCCTACGTCTTCAATGTAGGGATTGAGTCCCCGGTTTTCATGGACGACAATGATGCCTGGAAACTTTCCTTTTCCAGTTGGGGTGGAGAGCAGGGCTTTGATTTGTCCTCCACCTTTTGAGGAGTTGTACATCAGGTAGTCCGAACTTTGAAGGCGCTCGTCGCCTAGGGCAACAGTTCTGCCGCTATCGTAGTCTGGCATCATGCTTCCCAGTAGGGCAGCAACGGTAATGCCACCGACGGCATACACGGATAGTTTTTCGATGAAGGTTCGCCGGTCCAATTTGTTGTGGCAGTAGTAATCGTAGAGGTCAAAGGCCTCCTGCGGGATATCGGCTTTGTTGAGTTTTTCCATGGTCTGCTTGAATAGTTAAATAATATAGGAAAAAAATGGTTAGGAAAAATAAGCCTTACATCAACAGGGTTAACAAAAGTTTAATTGGTTTCTGATAGAGGAGGGCTGGTACTCTGGTGGTCGTAGCTCAGCACTTCAGTCAGTTTCCAGCTTGCGTTTTCCAAGATCCAGAGGTGTGTAAATCTTGCGGTACTGGTCCATAGGTCTTTCTTGTCCTTCTCACGGATGTAAAAGTGGTGAACGCCTGTTTGGATGGCTCCATAGATTTTACCCGATGCATAAAGCGGAAACACTTCCAAACTCTCGGGAACGACTTTTCGGATAGGCTTTTGGGCAGGGGAACCACAGATGTTGTTTGCGGTATTTTCCAGGAATTTAGTTTTGTCCTGGAAGCCGCCCTGATCGTGGTAAAAGCGCAAGTCCTCTGACACCTGATTTTTCAAGTAGTCTAGGTCGCAGCGGTTGAATCCCCGTTCAAAGAAGACGCTATCTTGGTGTTTCAATTCTTGAAATAGGGCATTTTTCTCCTGCGCTTGGACCTTGGTGAAGCTGATTATTGCGAAAAAATAGAGTAGGAGATGCGCTTTCATTTTCTTGTTGAATTGGTTTAATTTCTGACTTCCCTTGAAGGATTAGGTAATTTTTTTAGGCAAGGAGTCTGAGATCCCTACGGAAGTTTGACAAACCGGTCGTCGAGCTTAACGCTAAAATTAATTTCAGCCTTTAAGGCGGTGAATATTTTTAATAGCGTGTCTACCGTAGCACTGTTGGCACTGCTTTCAAGCTTTGAGATTTGGGCTTTTTGTACGCCCACCAACTGCCCAAGTTCCTCTTGGGTCAACTTTCGTTCCTGCCGGGTTGATTTGATCATTTTGCCCAATACTTCCATACGTAGTTCGTACTCGTAGTGGTCGCGTTCCTCTGAACCAAGTTTCCCGAGGTACTTGTCTTTCATTTCGGAAAGGGAATGAAGTTTCATTTCTGAGTTAGACATATTCTATTTTTTTAGAAGGTAGCAAAATAGTTTTCACGAAGTTTTAAGGCACGTTCGATTTCGTTTTTTGGCACTTTATCGGCTTTTTTAAAAAAGCCATGTGTCGCTATAATCAAGGCTTTTTTAGGTTCGCTTTTGTCCCAAAAGGCAAGAAGCCTAATTTGATGACCACTATAATTTGTTCGGAACTCCCAGATTTCTCGCGTGAGTTTCTTCAGGAGTTTTGGATTAGGGGTTTGTTCTGCCAAATCGATGTTGTACAGCACTTTTTTGACAATTTTCGGATCTAATTCGGAAAGAAACTTATCGACTTCATCTAAAAATTTTGTTTCAAACAATTTCATTGTTGGAATTATTGAAGTTAAAAAAAATAATTAAAAAGTTTCTAAATATGGAAACAAAAATTAAGCAAGCCTATTTTTTTCTACTAAAAGGCCTTGATAATGCTAGTCAAAGAGAAGAAGCAATGGGTCGAGAACGTTTTCATTTTTAGTTTCTTAAAATTTTTCTCCCTTCTGCCAGTTCATCTATTTTTCAAAGAGTAATTCGTGCAAGAATCTGAATCGGATAAAGCCAAATGATTTTATAAATTCATCTTTAGTGACAAGCCCTTTTTCCTGGAGTCTTTTATAGTCAACGATAGGTCTGTATACGAACGCATATAGACAAACCGCAATAGCAAAAGGGGCTAATCCAATGATCTTGTAGATGTAAAGCGGTAGGATTACCAGTAAGGGTAGTGATGTGGTAAGATGATAGATAGCTAGTTTTTTCATTATTTAGCGAGTATAGCTGTGGCATATCCTGCACACACAACGAGAGAAAGAGGAGAATATAAACCTAATGTTGCAGAATTCAAGATAAAGCCAATTGCATAATTAGCAATATTTGAAGGAGTTAAATTGTGAAACCTGCCTACACAATCATCCGCATCGCTCCACCAACCAGCAGTTCTTCCGTTTATGATTGAATTTTCGCTGTAAATAATACTTCTTGATCCATCTATTCTATCAACATAAGAAATTCTTAGGACCCCATTTGTAGAATAAATCTTGTTTGTGATATCACCATTTTCACTTTTAAATGTCTTACTTAAAAATGAAAATGCAACTTGTCCTTTTTCGTCTAATGAAAATGAGATAGCTTGATTGGAGTTGTTTGAATCTAGAACGGTGAGTATTTGGTAACCTTTCTCAAAATCTACTATTTTTTGTAATTCCTCTAAGTTAAAACCCCCATTTATTCGGCTTGAAATGGATGACGAAACCCAATCAGATACTATGGTTTTCTCTATTAGTGTTGCTTTGACAATTTTGTATTGTGGTTGTTTTATTTCATTTATCTCCACATCCTCATCCAAACAACCGAAAGTGAATAACGCAAGAAATAAGAAAAATACAGATTTAAATATTTTTGTTTTCATAAAAAATTAGGGTTAAAAAGGTTGAAATTCTAGTACAGAAAAGGATTAACTAAACTCAGGGATTAAAAAAAGCTCAAAAATGAAGTTGGAGGAATTTGTAAAGAATAAAAAAGAGTTGCTATCTCCAAAATGCCATAGGATCTTCTACGGAGATATTCAAAAAAAGGTTTTGATTCGGTCAAAAAATTAAAGACCAATGCATTTACTAAGTCAGAAAATGACAGGCTTACTTTTATTCTCCCCTGTACTTCTCCTGCAGTCCCATCAAAAAATTACGGAGCACCTGGTCCTTGCACTCGCGGTACTGCGCCTGTGCCGGATTGCGAAAAAAGGCACTCAACTCGTGCTTACTCAGTCGAAAGCCACGCAAGCCAAAGATCTCCAGCATCCCATCATCCTGCAGATTCAGGGCAATCTTGAGTTTCCGCAGGATGCCATTGTTGTTCAGTGTCTTTTCAACTACCGGCGCGGCTCCCTCTTTCTTGCCGCGATTTGACACGATCAGCCCATCCAGAAAGTGGGCCAAATCCTTGTCGTACAACTTTACGAAGTCAGGATCCTCCTCCTTTTTGAGCCAAAGGGCCACTTCCTCAAACGTAATATCCTTGCCACCCAAGGCAAAAATCTCCTTCATCTTGTGGTCGTGGTAGTAAAAGGTGTAGCGGAGGGTGCGCAGAATGTCGTTGTTGCTCATGCTGGCAAAGATCGAAAATTTACCCACATCTTTCCTAAGTCACGCCTTCTTCCTCCCTTGGGAACTAACTTCTTCCAAAATCAGGCTTGATATTTCGTTCATTCCGGCAAAAAAAGCGAGAAAATCTCCTTTCTTTACGACCTTTGCACAAGCCAAACCCCGCTGTCCCTTGTCTAACGAAGTTTTATTCATCACTCCTCCCTTCACCCAGCTCAATACGCCCTATCCGGCAACTGCTTACTTGAAGGGGTTTTTGAATACACTTGGGGTACCTTCCAAACAAGCAGATTTGGGGATCGAGGTGATGTTGGCTATCCTCAGTCCCGATGGCCTTCGCCACATTTTTGAGCAGGCAGAAAAGGTAGATTCCCTCTCGGACAATGCGCTACGCATCCTTCGAATCCGCACGCAGTACCTGCAAACCATCGGTCCAGTGGTGGATTTTCTGCAAGACAAAAACCCTACACTCGCTTACCGAATCGCTGAAGGTGATTTTCTACCGGAGGCTGGTCGGTTTGAACAGGTGGAGGACATGGATTGGGCTTTTGGGGCCTTGGGCATCCGTGACAAAGCCCGCTACCTGGCCACACTCTATTTGGAGGATTTGGGAGACCTGATCACCGAAGCCATTGACCCACATTTTGGATTTACTCGCTATGCCGAGCGTCTAGGACTGTCGGCTAAGTCCTTTGACGAACTACAGGAAGCGCTGCAGCAGCCTCTTACTTTGGTTGATGAACTCTTACTTCGACTCCTCGAGGAAAAAATACAAGCTTATCGCCCTAGCTCAGTTGCTTTTTCGGTGCCTTTTCCGGGCAATCTCTATGCAGCCCTCAAATGCGGGCAATACCTCAAGGCCCACCACCCCGACATCAAGATCTGGATGGGAGGAGGCTACCCAAATACGGAATTGCGCTCCCTGAAAGAGCCTCGGGTATTTGATTATGTAGATTACATCGTGCTCGACGATGGAGAAGCTCCTGTGGTCTTACTTTTGGAGCACCTTGCAGGGAAAAGACCGCATACGGAACTGAAGCGTACCTTTCTACGCCTAGATGGGAAAGTGACCTACGTAAATAACCTAGCCGTCAAAGATCTCCCCCAACGGGAACTCGGCACGCCAGACTACAGTGATCTTCCCCTTTCTTCCTACCTATCAGTCATCGAGGTGGCCAATCCCATGCACCGATTGTGGAGCGATGGGCGTTGGAACAAGCTGACGCTCGCCCATGGTTGCTATTGGGGAAAATGTACCTTTTGTGATGTTTCCCTAGATTATATCGGTCGCTACGAGCCTATTACTGCGTCCCTGCTCTGCGATCGCATTGAAGAGATTATGACCCAAACGGGTACCAACGGATTCCATTTTGTAGACGAAGCCGCTCCTCCCGCCTTGATGCGTGAGCTGGCCTGCGAGATTCTCCGTCGAGGACTCGTCGTAGTCTGGTGGACCAATATTCGTTTTGAAAGTAGCTTTTCGGCAGACCTTTGCCGCCTCCTGCGCGCCTCGGGTTGCATCGCGGTATCCGGTGGACTTGAGGTGGCTTCCGATCGCCTTTTGGACTTGATCAAAAAAGGAGTGACCGTGCCACAGGTGGCACAAGTTACCCAGCATTTTACCCAGGCAGGGATCTTGGTACACGCCTACCTGATGTATGGCTATCCCACCCAAACAGTTCAGGAAACGGTAGATTCGCTTGAGATGGTGCGGCAGCTCTTTGAGCAAGGGATTATTCAATCGGGTTTCTGGCATCGCTTTGCGATGACGGTGCATAGCCCGGTGGGTTTAAATCCTTCCGCTTTTGGAGTGAAGCGTCTGGACGAGTCACTCGGAACCTTTGCCAATAATGAAGTGGACTTTGAGGATCCTATTGGTGTTGATCATGGTGCTTTTTCTGAAGGGCTGCGCAAATCCTTGTTCAACTACATGCAAGGAGTAGGTCTCGACCTTCCCTTGAAAAACTGGTTTGACTTTAAGATTCCTCCTACCAGCATTCCCCGTACCTACATTGCAAAACAGCTGGAAGAACTTTCCTCCAAGCCCATCAAGGATCACCACCGCATCTGCTGGTTGGGCAGCGCGCCGCAGCTGGATGAACTTGAGGATGGGCTATGCGAACTGCTATTTTCGGGTAAAAAAGAAGATTTCGCCCTCGAACTACCTTTAGAGCTAGGGCATTGGGTGTTTTGGCTCCTGGAAAAAGTAAGCCATACTCAAGTCTCTGTCACAGTAAAGGAGATTCGTGCACATTACGAGCAGGAGTTAGGGGATTTCGAAGAGTTGCTCGACTCCGAGGTGTGGGAACTCCTCTCCGAAAACGGCCTGCTAGTTTTTTAAAATCTCATCGTTTCCGATGCATGCGCCATCGCTATTCAGGTACCGTGGGTAGGGGAAAGAATTTGGTGCGGACCCATTTTTCCAGTTCCACTGCGTGAAAAACCAAGGCGGACAATCCCAAGCAAGCGGCGAGCTCCCCAAAAGAAAGCGCTTCTGTTTTAAATAAGTCGTTGAAAAAGGGGAGGTAAATCACGGCCAATTGAAGCAAACAGGTTCCCACCACAGCGAGGATTAGGGGCTTATTGCTAAGGATTCCCTGCTTAAATAAGAAGGTGCGGTCACTACGAATGGCAAGCACGTGCCCGAGTTGAGAGAAGGAAAGCACCGAAAAGACCATCGTTTGCCAGTGCCAGCCTTGCTGGATGGCAAGGTACTGGGTAAAAAGCGTGACAGCTGCCATCCAAATTCCGACCCAGATGATGTGGTAGCCTACCCCGTTGGCAAACAAACTCTGTTTGGGTGAGCGAGGCAGCCGTTGCATGCTGTCTGGTTCTGCGCCCTCATTGGCCAATGCCAATGCTGGGAGGCCATCCGTAACCAAGTTGATCCACAGAATATGAATAGGAAGCAGGGGAATGGGAAGGCCTAGGAAAGGAGCCAGGCCGATGACCCAGATTTCGGCGCCGTTGCAGGTGAGGATGTATTTGATGAAGCGAACGATGTTGTTATAGATGCGCCGCCCCTCTTGGATGGCTTTGACTATGGTAGAAAAATTGTCATCCAATAGGATCAGGTGAGCGGCTTCCTTGCTCACATCTGTCCCGGCAATGCCCATAGCAATGCCGATGGTGGCTGCTTTAAGCGAAGGGGCATCGTTGACCCCGTCACCGGTCATGGCGGTGAAGTGACCTTTTTGCTGAAGGGCTTGCACAATCCGCAACTTCTGCTCTGGGGCTACTCGCGCATAGACACTTACTTGTTCCACCTGCTTAGCAAAATCCTTGTCAGAAAGTTGGGCCAATTCGGTCCCCGTAAGCACCAAGCTTCCTGATTTCCAGATGCCCACCGCTTCGGCAATGGCCTTGGCGGTGGCAGGATGGTCACCTGTGATCATCACCGGGGTGATGCCTGCTTGGAAGCAATCCTGGATGGCTTTTTTTACCCCTTCGCGTGGAGGATCAATCATGCTGACTAGGCCATAATAGGTGAGGTGCTGTTCCAGCGTAGCTTTTTCCTCTTCCGAAGGCATTTTGTCCAATACCTTGCCGGCAAAGGCAAGTACCCGCTCTCCTTGACCTGCCCAGTGGCTAGCGCTTTTGGTGAGTTGTTTTGCCTGTGTAGCATCCTCCAGCACGGCTGCAATCGACTCAGGCGCTCCTTTGCAGAGGAGAACCACCTGATTGCCCAATGTATGGATGGTGCTCATTCGCTTTCTTACTGCGTCAAAGGGGAGCTCCATCTTTCGCGGCAGCTGCTTATTGAGTTGGCGGTATTGCGTCACTGAAATCTCGTTGAGCAACTGCTTGACAAGGGCCAGTTCGGTAGCTTCTCCAACTGGTTTATCCTTCGCATTGAGGTGCACGTCCTGACAGAGGCCAAGGGCAAGCTGTAGGTTGCTGTAGCCTTCAAGAAGCGGGATGTCCGAAGCGGCTTCTGTGCGTACTACGGTAAGTTTATTTTGCGTAAGGGTTCCCGTTTTGTCTGTGCAAATGTAGGTGACGGCTCCGAGGCTCTCCACGGCGGGGAGCTTGCGCACCAGCGCCTTGCCTTTTGCCAGCCTGCTGGCGCCCAAAGAAAGAGCTATCGTGATCAACGCGGGGAGTGCTTCCGGGATGGCAGCCACGGCAAGGCTCATGGAGAGGAGTAGTACGGAGAGGACCTCCTCTCCACGGGCTAGCCCAGCAAGAAAAAGTAGAAGGCAGATGACACCAATAACGAGGGCAATTACTTTGCTAAATCGCTGCATCCGTTGCTGCAGGGGTGTCCTTGGCGAACTAGGTTCGAGTAGGGCTGCAATCTTTCCGATCTCGGTATTCATTCCGATGGCCACCACCATGCCCGTTGCGCGGCCATGAGTAACCAGGGTCCCGTTGAAGGCCAGGTTTCTTTGATCGCCAAGGGGAAGTGCTTGTGAGGAAAGTGTCTCTGGATTCTTGTCGCTAGCGATGGATTCGCCGGTGAGGGTGGATTCGTCGATTTTTAAGGAGAAGGTTTCCAGCAAGCGAAGGTCGGCGGGCACTTTGTTGCCAGCCTCCAGGTGGAGGAGGTCACCTACAACAAGTTGCTTGGAGGGCAGGGTGACTAGCTTGCCGGAGCGGAGTACCTTGCTCTGAGTTTCGGTCAGCTCCTTGAGGGCATCCATGGCTTTTTCAGCGCGGTATTCTTGAATGAATCCCAGTAGGGCATTCAATAGCAAGATAACCAGGATAATTACCGTGTCTGTCAGGTCGCCAATAAGCCCAGAAAGCAGGGCGGCGGCGGCAAGAATTAGTACCATGAGGTCCTTAAACTGACCTAGAAAAAGAAGCCAAACGGCCTTTTTCTTTTTTTCTCGGAGGAGGTTGGGTCCCTGCTTTTCGCTACGGCGTAGGGCCTCTGTTTCATCCAATCCGGTGGGTTGAGCATCCAAACGGATAAAAAGTTGCTCAGGAGATTCTTGATAAAAAACCATGGAGGCTAACGAGTAGTTTCTCTAAAATACAACTTTCAAAAATGAGTACGGAGAATATGCATTAAAAAGATAGAACAAAACCGGGGGTGCCTCTAAACGCCACTTTCAATTTGGCGATAAAAAAAGGCGCTGCTGGTAGCTGAAATTCAAATGGCTAAGTACATTACCAAAGGCCTCTGCTGCTTCTAGCTGCCGGTCGCTTACTTTTTTGCCAAGCAAACGACAGAGCAATAAGCCATAGACGCCATTCAGGCAGATTTGAATTTCATTTCCAAGATCCTCCGTTTGAGCAGCTTCCACTGCCTCAAGCAGGTGAGGCTTGACCAGATGAAAGGTGGCCACGTAGTTGGCGTCGGTTTTTAGCAGTTGGTAGTGGAGCTCGAGCAGTTGATGCACCAGTTCCTGAAGCTCTCGAAGGTGCCCTTTTTGCATTAGCTCCTGCTGCTGCATGGAGGCTGCTAAGCCTTCAAACCAGGTTTTAATACTTTCCTTTTCCTCTTCAGGTACCGGGTAGTGGGAGATCACATACTGTTCGATTTCCGCCATGTTCCCTTGGTAGGAACGGATGAGGTCTTCCATCTGGTACATGTAGATGAGGTATTCCCCGATGTTCTGCGCTTTTTTTCGTTCAGCGATCGCCTGCATGAGAAAGAAATGGTTGGGTGGACAAAGGTAAGTTAGAAACCAAAACACCCAGCAAAAGCTGCTTCAAAAATAGCAGAAACTGGAGGAATTAGTTCAAAACAAACTCCCTAAACATGGGATTATGGATTTGTCCAAAGAATTGAGAAAAAAGCTTGCTTGGAAGTCTTCTATTTCTTGCATCTCCTAACCAAGAAAGCTTCTTTTTTCCTACTTTTGCAACACGTAAGCTTATGAAAAACATTCGAAATTTCTGCATCATTGCCCACATTGACCACGGCAAAAGTACCCTAGCAGACCGGTTGCTGCAGACGACCAACACGGTTTCTGACCGAGAAATGCAAAACCAGTTGCTAGACGACATGGATCTGGAGCGGGAGCGTGGCATCACGATCAAGTCCCATGCCATCCAGATGAAGTACAACTACAAGGGAGAGGAATACATTCTCAACTTGATTGATACGCCAGGTCACGTGGATTTTTCGTATGAGGTGTCTCGCTCTATTGCAGCTTGCGAGGGTGCATTGCTTATCGTAGATGCCTCCCAAGGGGTAGAAGCACAGACCATTTCCAATTTGTATTTGGCATTGGGGCATGATCTAGAAATCATCCCTGTGTTGAATAAAATAGATTTACCTGGTGCAGATCCTGAGGTGGTTGCGGATGAAGTAATTGACCTTTTGGGTTGCAAGCGGGAGGACATCGTGTTGGCTTCGGGCAAAGAAGGCATCGGAATCGAGGATATTTTGGCCAAGGTGATTGAAAATATCCCGCCACCCAAAGGGGATCCCGAGGCTCCGCTTCAGGCCATGATTTTTGACTCTCAGTTCAACTCCTTCCGTGGCGTTGAAGTAATCTTCCGAATTTTCAACGGTACGCTCAAGAAAGGCGATCGCATCAAATTTGTCAATACCGGCAAGGAATACTTTGCCGATGAGATAGGGATTTTGGGGATCAACCAGATTCCGCAGCAAACCATGAGTGCGGGTAACGTAGGGTACCTCATTTCAGGAATCAAGGTAGCCAAAGAAGTAGCAGTGGGGGATACGGTGACACATGTCAAAAACCCTTGTGCAGAAGCCATCAAGGGCTTTGAAAATGTGAAACCTATGGTCTTTGCAGGAATTTATCCTGTGGATACTACCGAGTTTGAAGAGCTACGTGCCTCCATGGAAAAGTTGCAGCTCAACGATGCCTCCCTCGTTTGGGAGCCGGAAACATCCGCGGCCTTGGGCTTTGGCTTCCGATGCGGATTTTTGGGCATGTTGCACATGGAGATTGTTCAGGAGCGTCTGGAACGTGAGTTTGACATGACGGTCATCACCACAGTGCCTTCCGTGCAGTTTAAGGCCCTTATGACCACAGACGAGTACCAGGTGGTGAATGCGCCTTCCGATATGCCTGATCCTACGCGGTTCAAGCACATCGAAGAGCCGTTTGTAAAGGCATCCATTATCACGGCCGCAGAATACGTGGGTCCTGTGATTTCCCTTTGCATGGACAAGCGAGGTCAAATTAAAAACCAGGTATACCTCACGGCTGATCGGGTGGAGTTGTCCTTCGATATGCCCTTGGCGGAAATTGTATTTGACTTCTTTGATCGTTTGAAGACGATTTCCAGAGGCTATGCTTCTTTGGATTACGAACTAAAGGGCTTTCAGGAGTCGCACATGGTGCGCCTAGATATCATGCTCAATGGAGAACCGGTGGATGCGCTATCCGCGATAGTGCACCGCGACAAGGCCTACGAATGGGGCAAGCGCCTATGTGAGAAATTAAAGGAGCTGGTACCGCGTCAAATGTTTGAAATTGCCATTCAGGCGGCCATCGGTCAAAAAATCATTGCTCGTGAAACGGTGAAAGCCTTGCGTAAAAACGTGTTGGCCAAGTGCTATGGTGGTGATATTTCGCGTAAGCGCAAACTCTTGGAAAAGCAGAAGAAAGGCAAGAAGCGTATGCGCCAAGTTGGTAATGTCGAGATCCCGCAAGAGGCCTTTATGGCGGTGTTGAAGCTAGACTAGGAGAGTTAGTTCCACTAGCAAGTCTTCTTCATTATTCTTAATTCATCATTCGACATTCATCATTCGACATTTACGTACTGTAAATAGATAGAATGCCAATTTTCGATTTTAATTTTTTTATCGATTACACCTAATTTTTTTTGACTGAAGTAATGATGGAAAAGAAGTTTGATTTAGAAGAGCGGCTAATTGAGTTTGCTGCACAATTAATCCAGTTTACTGAAACCATGGTTTCCAGTAAATCTGGAAATCATCTAGCAAATCAACTCTTGAGGAGCGGAACAAGTCCTGCTTTGAATTATGGAGAAGCCCAGAGTGGTGAATCGAGAAAAGATTTTATCCATAAGTTTAAAGTCATATTAAAAGAGTTAAGAGAGACCCTGATAGGTTTAAAAATTGTAGAAAAAGCAAAGCTGCATCAGGATGTGGAGTTTTTGAATAAAGTAAAAGATGAGTGCAATCAGTTGATTTCTATTTTTGTCAAAAGTGTGTTGACTGCAGAAAGGAATAGATTTCAATAGCTGGAACTAAGTAAAAAATAATGAATGTCGATTGTTGAATATCGATTGAAGAATAATGTAGAATAAAAGATCCCATGGCAATCCTAATAGACGGAAAAAAAACCTCCCAAGACATCAAAAATGAAATTGCAGCGCGGGTAGCAGAAATTAAACAAGAAGGCGGCAAGCAACCGCACCTTGCAGCAATCCTGGTAGGAGAAGATGGCGCTAGCCAAACCTATGTAGGCGCCAAAGTGAAGGCCTGTGAGGAAGTTGGATTTACGTCTACGCTGGTACGGCTGCCTGCTGAGGTGAGTGAGGAAGAGTTGCTCCGCACCGTGGAGGACATCAACCAAAATCCAGACATCGATGGCTTGATCGTGCAGCTTCCCCTGCCCAAGCATATTTCAGTAGATAAGGTAACCAACTGCATTCGTCCAGAAAAAGACGTGGATGGTTTTACTCCTGCCAACGTGGGCAGAATGACCCTCAACTGGCCTGCCTACGTGGCGGCAACGCCTTACGGAATTGTGGAACTTTTGAAGCGCTACCAGATCGAAACTTCCGGTAAGCACTGTGTGGTCATCGGCCGAAGCCATATTGTGGGGAGTCCGATGAGCATCTTGATGGCGAGAAATGGCTATCCAGGCAATGCTACCGTGACCCTGACGCATTCCAAGACTGAAAACCTGGCAGCGATTTGTAAGACTGCCGATATTTTGATTGTGGCAATCGGCAAACCCGAGTTTGTGACAGCTGACATGGTGAAGCCAGGTGCGGTTGTAATTGATGTGGGGATTCACCGCATTGCCGATGAGACCAAGAAAACAGGTTTCCGATTGATTGGTGATGTCAAGTATGAGGAAGTAGCGCCTCTTGCATCTGCCATTACTCCTGTACCGGGTGGGGTAGGACCTATGACCATTGCGGCTTTGCTGTACAATACGCTTCAATCCGCTGAAAAGAAGGTTTTTGGTTAAACTTTAAAAAAAGTAAAGAAAAGCGGAGCGAAGCTTTGCTTCCCAAAGCTCGGTTTTCTACTTTTGCAGTCCCCAATCGCGCACGTGGTGAAATTGGTAGACACGCCACTTTGAGGGGGTGGTGCCCTTACGGGTGTGGAAGTTCGAATCTTCTCGTGCGCACTCCAAAAATTAAGGCGACTCTGTAAGGAGTCGCCTTTTTTTATTTAAGACTTCAGCTAGGGAAATCCTACCGAGTAAAGGGGTCAGACCATTTTTCATTGGTGTACACGTCTCTGCCTGAGAGGGTACGCACAAAGGCTACCAACGCAGCAGTTTCTGCTGGGGTCAAATTTAGGTTTTGTCCAATGCCTCCTGGCATTAGCCTGGCGTCCAAGTTGTTGTTTCCTTGTACAATAGGAATGGTATTGTAATGCCCCATTACATTTTGAAGTGTTGCAAATACGCCGTTGTGCATGAAGGGTCCATTGGAACCTCCTGTGGAATTCACCACATCCCTGAGGGAGGGTGAGCGGGTATTGGTTAGGTCTAGCGGTCCACCAGCGGCGATTCTACGAACCACTCCGTTATTTCTGCTATTTGGATCAATGTCAAATTCGGGTGCAGCGTGGCAACCTTGGCAACCAGCCCCTCCGCTAATTCGGACGCTGTTGGGATTAAAGACTGGGGGAGCCAAGAAAAGCTGCTTCCCAAGATTTTCCTGTGCGGTAAAATTTTGGAAGGGCGCAGCATCGTTGGGTGCTGTGGCTCGGCCCATATCGAATTTGCTATCAAAGGATTGGATGCTTCGGATGAAGGCAGCCAAGGCCTGTTGCATGCGTGGCTCGGTAACAGCGGCACTCCCGAAGGCAAGGGTAAATAGCTCCTGATAATAGGCAATTCCGCCCAATTTGGTTAGGAGAACTGCGAGGTTAGGACGACCATTTTGACCGCTAAACCCCATTTCGGCATGATCTTGAATGGGACTAGTTACTTGAGCCTCTAGTGTGGCCGCGCGCTCGTCCCAAAAGAATTTGGCCTCAGTTGCAAAACGCGAATTGATCAAGCGCATGGAGTGTCGCGTAGCCGCTCCACCTTGAACGCCTGGACTGGCCAAGGTGGTGTCACTAAAGGCAAAGGCTTGCTTGTGGCAGCTGGCGCAAGAAATGGAATTATCGATACTTAGGTTTTTGTCGTAAAAAAGCACCCTTCCTAAGATGGCTTTTTCATCCGTGATGGGATTGTTCCCGGTGTTGTCCTTTCGAATGTAGTTTGGGAAAGCCTGGTTGGCATAGTTCGGTAAGGCATTGGGATTAATTTTGGTCCCAAACGTCTCCAATATTGCTTGATTTGCAAGTGGAGCTTCGCTTTCAGTTTGGGTTTCGGGTTCACAAGAGGCCAACACCCCAAGAAGTCCTACACAATACAAAAGGGTGATTTTTTTCATGGAGAGCTAGGTTGGAGGTAAAACTGAATGTGGGATTTATACGCTTTAGAGCCGATTAACCCATTTTTGAGTTTAGACTCATCTTCGGGTAGGGAGTTTAATTTAAACTCGAATTAACATAATAAAAATTTATCATACACATAAGATTATTTTAAAAACTACCTGCTTCATGGAAGGAAAAAGTCCGGTAAATCTTAAGTTGAAGTTTTTGAAAAAGTTCCTTAGGTCTTTATTGAAATACCCGCTCGGAATCCAATCACATGTCAGCTTATAGCAAATGGAGTTAGGGGATTTCCCATTTATTTTTTAAAATTTTAGTAGTTTAGAAAAAAAATCAAACCCCATGAAAGCCATCCACTTCTTTCTTTTATCCGTTGCTGCTGTGTTTATTTCATTTTCCTCCGCAGCCCAAACCCCTCAATTTCCAATTGTAAAAGGATTTGGTGGGATCTATGAAATCCCTGATGCAACAGAGCGTCCGGATGGAACCTTAGAATACAAGATTTTGGTGGACCTGACCTCCCCTTCAGAAGACCCCAAACAGATCTCTAGGTTTGTGGACAACGTAGCCCGAATGATGAACCTGCATGGCTTAGCAGGGGTTACCCAAGACCGAATCAAGGTCAAGGTGGTGCTGCATGGAGGAGGGATTTTTACCTTGCTCAATGATGAGAATTACAAAAAGAAATACGAGGTGGACAATCCCAACCTGGCAGTCTTTAAAGCCTTGGAAGAAGCAGGTGCAGAAATATTAGTTTGTGGGCAGTCGCTGATCGCTAGAAACCTCAAGACCGCAGATCTTTGGCCTGGTGTAACTATCGCCCACTCCGCGCTGACCACCATCACCACCTATTCGATGAAGGGGTATACTGTATTAAAATTCTAAGTATCTAAAAAAGAATTAGATATGAAAAAAATTGGATTAATTTTCCTTTTGTTTTTTGGGCTGATTTTTGGCTCTCATGGACAAACTATATCTGAAAATGGTTTAATAAGGGTTGGGAATTATCAATCACCAACACCTGCAAAGTATCGTTTGTATCCAACCTTTAATAGGTTTAATTTTTTAAGATTAAATACAACGAATGGGCTTATTGACCAGGTTCAATATGATGTAGAAAGTGAAAATCGGAGAATTGATGTTCTAAATTCGATCCCATTGGTTGAAAATGGTGAAATTGACAGGTTTACTTTGTATCCAACTTTAAATAATTGGACATTTTTACTTTTGGATCAGTTAGAGGGAAGTACTTGCCAGGTTCAGTGGAGTTTTGATCGTGAAACCCGATTGATTTTTAAAATATATTAGGTGGAAATGGAGAAATGAAGATTTAGGATTTTCATCTGGGTAAATCTTTTGAAAAAACCTACCTTTATCCCTTCCTATAAACCCATCTTCTTTTTCCATGAGTGACGCTATCAAACACGAATGTGGAATAGCCCTAATCCGGCTCAGAAAACCTGTTCAGTATTACATCGATACCTACGGAACGGCTGCATTCGCAGCAAATCGACTCTACGTGTTGATGCAGAAGCAGCTCAACAGAGGTCAGGATGGGGCAGGGGTAGCCAACATCAAAATTGGCACCAAGCCGGGAACCCGATACATCAGTAGGTACCGCTCCGTAGAGCCCTCTGCAGTCAACGATATTTTTGATAAAATCACCAGTAAGTTCAAGAAAGCCAAGAAGCTAGGAGGTAAGAAAGCACTCAATAATGGGGAATGGCTCAAAGAAAACATGGCCTTCTCTGGGGAGGTTTGGCTAGGACACCTGCGCTACGGAACGCACGGAGAAAATAGCATCGAAACCTGCCACCCTTTTCTGAAGCAGAACAATTGGAGAAGTCGCAATCTGGTGATGGCGGGAAATTTCAACATGACCAACAACGAAGAGCTTTTTGGAAGACTCGTGGAGTTGGGGCAGCACCCAAAGGAGAAGACTGACACGGTGACTGTGATGGAGAAAATCGGACACTTTTTGGACGAGGAAAACCAACGCATTTTTGATCAATTCAAGGAGGAATTTTCCAACGAGGAATTGACCCATATCATTGAAGATAAATTGGATGTGGGGCGGATCCTCCGCAGATCTTGCCGTGATTTTGATGGGGGCTATGCCATGGCTGGAATGATTGGCAATGGTTCTGCCTTTGTGGTGCGGGATCCCTCCGGAATTCGACCTGCATTTTACTATGCCGATGACGAGGTGATTGTGGTAGCATCTGAGAAGCCCGCCATTAAGTCGGCTTTCAATATTGACTTTAATGCCATCAAAGAAATTCAGCCAGGACATGCGATCGTAATCAACAAAGACGGTTCCTACGCCGAAGAAGAGATTTTGCCTGCTCGCGAGAAGAAATCCTGTTCCTTTGAGCGGATCTATTTTTCCAGAGGAACGGATCCAGGCATCTACCAGGAACGAAAAAACTTGGGTAAAGCGCTGATCCCACAGATCTTGAAAGCCATCGATTTTGATTTGAAAAATACGGTGTTCTCCTACATTCCCAATACCGCCGAAACGGCCTTTTTGGGCATGATTGAGGGACTCGATGAGTACCTAGTCGCCAAGCGAAAAGAAGTGCTTTTGGATGGAAAGCCCCATGTAGGCGACTTGGAAGAGTTGCTGAGCTTCCGCCCTCGAGTGGAGAAGTTGGTGAGTAAAGATGTGAAACTGCGCACCTTCATCACCAGTGATGCCGATCGGGATTCCATGGTGGCTAGCGTTTACGATACCACCTACGAGGTGATTCGGCCAGGGGTCGATACGCTGGTGGTCATTGACGACAGCATTGTGCGAGGTACTACTTTGGAAAAAAGCATCCTCACTACGCTAGACCGACTCAATCCCAAACGCATAGTCATTGTCTCCTCTGCGCCTCAAATCCGTTTCCCAGACTGCTACGGCATCGACATGTCGCGGATGAAAGAGTTTGTGGCCTTTCGAGCGGCCATTGAGCTACTCAAGGATCGTGGGATGGAAAATGCACTAGATTCGATATATACTCAATGTGTAGCGCAGCCAGATCATACCGAGAACTTTGTCAAGCAGGTGTATGCTTCCTTTACAGAAGAAGAAATTTCCGATAAGGTGGCACAAATTGTAACTACCTCAGAAATCAAAGCAGAAGTAAAGGTGATCTTCCAAACGGTCGATAACCTGCATCGCTGCATCCCTGAACATACCGGAGACTGGTACTTTACCGGAGACTATCCTACCACGGGAGGTACCCGCGTAGTCAACAAGGCCTTTGTCAACTACATGGAAGGAAAGACCATTCGGGCGTATTAAACTAGTATGATTATCCGCAATTGGTCCCGTTAATAAATTGATTGTTGCCAACCCATGCGGATAATCGCTCACGGTCGGCAGTCAATGGTCCACAGCCCACTTAGGCGGCCCTCAAACCCTAGCTTTTCTTTGGTTGGAGTTTGAAGATGCGGGGATAATCACAAAAAATTTATTCTTTTAGTAGATAGAAAGCCTTTGGATCGTTGGATTCAAAGGCTTTTTTTTCAGTTAAGCTGACCCGATTTCCAAAACTGATTGGTCTTTCGGGGTCTACCTAAGTTTTAGACTTGGAGAAGCGGGTGTTTTTTGTGGTGAAATTTGGGTAAGGGTAGCGCCAACTAAATTTATTTTTCATATCCGCTTGCTTTTTAAAAACTAAATCATTTAGTTTAAATAAATATTTTTAGAATTTATAACTTTTTAAATGCAATTATTTATGAAAATAAGTATAATAAATCAAAAACCTGGTCAGCAAAAACTACTTCGGTTCGAAGGAAGCCTGACTAAATCTTTCAGAACCCCATTTTTTTTAATCGCAGTTTTCCTTGTTGCTGCCTGTAGCCCTGAACTACAAGAGCAAGAAGGAGTGGTAGAAAGTGTAGCCAATCCAGTTGAAAGCAAATTTGAAAAGTGGTACGAAGCTGAGCATAAGGAAATACTCGAGCCCCCATCCAATGCGCGGATGCAGTTTGATCCCAGTGTTCGACTCACCTACCGGTACAAAGAGGTGGATTGGAGTTCCTACAAAAAGCTCAACCTACCAAGCAAGTTGGAGATTTATGAATTTGATTTTTTGGCTCCCAATGTGGTAGTTCCCTTCGATTTCAAAGAAGAATTTGGGTACGAGGAAGCCTTGAAAAGATCTAAGCAAACCCTTTTGATTTTTGCACAAGGCAAAGAAGTGGTCAAGTCCTACGTGATCCGCTATTATTTTTCAGGTGATAAAGCTGGGATTGCCGATTTCCAGAAAGTTAACTACGATGCGGTAGACAAGAATTGGAAAGGCCAAATTGACCTTTATTCCCTAAATGAAATTCACTTGGTATCTTTTGATATGGTCATTGGTCAGGTGATCGGTACAGAGACTATGAAACTGGGGAGCCAAGATGACATCCATCCCTCCCAATCAGCGAGCACTACCTGTACCACCATTTGGACTGAAGGACCCTGCGAACCGATTTCTGGCGAGACTGGAATTGTTTGTTACGATACGTTTACTACCTACTGCTACAATACTAGTCCACCCTTGATATCGGGTTTTCCAGCTTGGAATGGCAGCGGTGGATTTGCTCCTGGCGGTAGTGGTGGACCTGCTGATCAATCCATTTGTGATTTTGATCCAACTTGTATTCCTCATCCTGATTCTCAAGTTAATCCAGATGAACAAATTGAAGGATTTTATGATGAACCCGTGGATTTCATCATGGAATCAAATCCAGGAAGTTTGGATTGGCAGAACTCTTCTTCCTCAGAGAGATTTGTTCATATGATAAATCATATCTATGCTGCAAAATTAGCCGGTAATAGTACTTTAAACATTAAAAATATTTTCTCGAATTGGCCTTCAAATTTTCAAAGTAGCGGTCCAATTAAAAGTGGATGGGCTAACCTCAATTTTAATGGTGTTGTAACCAAAGTTTATTATGAAATTCCAGTTATTGAACCTTGGTCAATTATTAATACAAATGGGCAAAGGAAAGTAAATGTTAAAGATGAATGCGTTATTGAGTTTAGTGTTTCACACGGTAATATGGGAGCTGTTTATTTAGTCCTACCAACCTCAAGTTTATGTACATATTATGAAAACCTATTGTTATGAAAACTACCCTACTTTGTTTATTTCTATTGATTTTTATTGTGTCCTGTAAGAATGACCCAACTGCCAAGGAGATGGTTGTCGTTGCAGCTGATGATAGTTCCTCCATTTCACTGGATATTGAAGTTAGCACCCATGGAGACACGCCAGTTTGGGTAGGAAAAGAAATACCTGAAGTAGAATATTTACTGGGGGTTTTGGATTCTGTAGCACTTAACTCAATCTCTATAGCAAAAGATCCGATCCAATCACTTGATTTAAAGCTGTTTATTCTTCAGTTTGGTTTGAAGAAGACGGATTCAGAGGGTATTTTATTTCTTTCGGAGGGGAATGACTCGATGCGTATAGTCACGATTAAGGAACGTTTAGCATTTTTGAATTTGATCTCGCTTGAGAATGTAGTTCTGGCTGGCTTGCCGGTAAATGAGTTGCGTATAGCGGAGGTGAAAAAGCGATTTCCCATCTCCTATGGGGTAAGAAATTTTTACGGAGATAATTATAGAGCTAATTTTTTTGACCGAAAGTTTGACTCCTATGATCATGTGGTCCTAAAGATTTCTCAGACCCCTTATTTTCTCCACCTTAGATTTGTGGATGGGCAATTGGAAGATTTGGAAATCAATCTGGAGGGTATCAATTAGGATTTAGGTAATGGTATGAAAGTTTGATGGATAGAAAAGAAAAATTTAAATGCCCGCACTGCAAAAAGAAATTACCCCTCTTTTTTGTAGTAAAGATTAAATCTGATCACGAATTCGAATGCCAGTATTGTGGTAAATCTATGGTTCCTGTAAGCTCAAAATCCTTCGCTTGGGGCTATGGAATAGGGTTCTTTGCTTTTGTAATCCCAGCACAGATTTTACTTTACTTTAACCATGATTTTTTGTTTGCTTTTTTTGTGGCGATGACGTCCGGCTTACTGAGTGTTTCTCTAATTGGGCTTTATGTGTACACGACCACTAGTTTAGTCAAGTCAACTTCGTCATGAAATTCTACCTATCCGTCACCTATAGATACTTTGATCGATTATGCAGTTGAGCTGATGGGGCTGAAAGTGAGGTGAATCTAAACCGGAAGTGGAAATTCTCCCTTCCGTTTTTGTTTTTCTGCTATTTTTAGGAAAAAGTAACTGTTTCCTATGATCAACGTTTCCCTTCTCAAGCAAATTTGTGAAATTCCAGGAGCCCCTGGTTTTGAAAAGCCTGTTCGCGACCTAGTCATCTCCCTCATTACTCCTTTGGTTGACGAGGTTCGTGTCGACAATATTGGCAATGTGATCGCCATCAAAAAGGGAGTTCGCAATCCCGATGGCAAGCGCGTCATGCTGGCCGCACACCTAGATGAGATTGGGTTTATCGTGTCCCATATCGATGAACAAGGCTTTTTACGATTCAATACCCTTGGAGGATTTGATCCGAAAACACTTACTGCACAGCGGGTCATCGTACATGGCAAAAAAGACCTCATCGGGGTTATGGGCAGCAAGCCCATTCACGTGATGACGCCCGAAGAGAAAACCAAACTTCCCAAGACCACTGACTTTTTTATCGATCTGGGCATGCCCAAGGAAGAAGTGGAGAAGTACATCACCATCGGTGATCCCGTCACTCGGGATCGGGAGCTGATCGAGATGGGCGACTGTGTCAACTGCAAGTCTATTGACAATCGTGTAGCGGTATTTATTGTGATTGAGGCGCTGAAGCAACTTAAAAACCCAGCCTACGATATATATGCTACCTTTACCGTGCAGGAAGAAGTAGGCATTCGGGGAGCCAATGTGGCGGCTCACAGCATCAACCCGGATTTTGGAATTGCACTGGACACCACCATTGCCTTTGACGTGCCGGGCGCTGCTCCTCATGAGAAGGTAACCGAACTCGGAAAGGGAACTGCCATCAAAATCATGGATGCAATGACGATCTGCGATTACCGCATGGTGGCGTTTATGAAGCATGTAGCCACGAAAGAGGCCATCTCCTGGCAGCCGGAACTATTGACTGCTGGAGGAACCGATACCGCAGGCGTGCAACGAATGGGCAAGCAAGGAGCGATTGCTGGGGCAATTTCCATCCCGACGCGCCACCTGCATCAGGTGATTGAAATGGCTCACAAAAGCGATATCGCTGACTCCATCGCCTTGTTGGTAGCCTGCCTCGAGCAATTGGATGCACACGATTGGAGCCATTGAGTACCGAGAAGGGAGAACCTTCTTGGAATTAGGAAATGATTTAATCGAATAGAACGACTTATGCCGATCCTCTCCTTTATCCTTTATTTCTTGACTCTCGGAATCACTAGTTTAGGGTTCCAGAAAGAGGAGCCCCATCAAGCCACTAGCGACTGGCAAGTGCTTTTCAATGGCAAGGACCTGAAAGGCTGGGTACCCAAGATCCACCACCACGAAGTAGGGGATAACTATGCGAATACTTTTCGGGTACAGGATGGGGCCATAGCGGTCAATTACGACGGTTATGGGGAATTTGAAGACCGATTTGGGCACCTCTTCTACGAAAAGCCATTTTCGAGCTTTCACTTGGTTTGGGAATACCGCTTCACAGATCAGTTTGTACCAAGTGCACCCAGTTATACCTACCGCAATTCCGGGGTGATGTTTCACTCCCAGGCACCCGAAACCATTCTGAAAGAACAGGATTGGCCGATCTCTGTCGAATACCAAATGCTGGCGCAGGAAAAAGAAGGAGAAGCTCGCCCGACAGGAAACATGTGTTCCCCGGGTACGGATATTTTCTATCAAGGAAAAATCGATCCCCGACATTGCATCGATTCTACTTCCCCAACCTTCGCTTGGGACGAATGGGTGAAAGCCGAATTGATTGTTTACGGCGACTCCATCGTCCACCACCTCGTCAATGGAGATACGGTATTGACCTATTCCTTTCCACAGGTCGGTGGAGGGGTAGCCAATCGCTACGACCCAAAGCTAAAAGTAGATGGGAAACCCCTTCGTTCAGGCTACATTGGTCTGCAAAGTGAGGGTCAAGGGGTACTTTTTAGAGCTTTAAAAATTCGAGAACTCAAGTAGTCTTCCTGCTCCAAGCACTTCTTGAAGCAGGAAGTATGAACTCTTATCCCAATTGCGCCAAACTTGCTTCCAAAGCCTTGATTTTGGCTTCGGCATCAGCTTGCTTCTTGCGTTCCATGTCCAACACCTGGGCAGGAGCACCTGCTACAAATCGCTCGTTACTTAATTTTTTGAGCACCCCCGCCAAAAAGCCTTGAGTGTATTCCAATTCTTTGAGGAGATTGGCTTTTTCAGCTTCCACATCGATGCTGCCTCCCATGGGAACAAAGTATTCATCGCCTTTGATGACAAAACTCATTGCCTGCTCCACTTGCTCTCCAAACTGAAGGGAGGAAAGGTTGGCAAGTTTGACCAACACCGACTCAAATTGGGTGTATACTCCCGGGTTTTGGGTTCGGATGCTGAGTGCCAGGGCTTCCTTTGGGGACATGCCCTTGGAAGCACGCAAGTTTCTGATCTGTGACACCACTTCAAACACCTGAGCGGCATCTGCGGTGATTTGCGAATCAAAAGGCTTGGATTCCGGCCAAGAAGCAAGAATCAAGGACTCTTCCACGGTGCGTTCCTTGATTTGATGCCAAAGTTCCTCGGAGATAAATGGCATAAAGGGATGAAGGAGCTTTAAAATATCCTCAAACAATCCCAAGGTCTTGTCGTAAGTTACTTGGTCGATAGGCTGCTGGTAGGCAGGCTTGATCATTTCGAGGTACCAAGCGCAGAAGTCGTCCCAAACCAACTTGTAGGTGGCCATTAGGGCGTCTGAAATTCGGAATTTGTCGAAATGCTCGTTGATTTCACTCAAGCTTTGCTGGAATCGCTGCTCAAACCATTCGATACTGGAGGCATTGGCCGAGCCATCCAGTTTGGGATCGATCTCCCAGCCTTTGACTAGGCGGAAGGCATTCCATATTTTGTTGGCAAAATTTCGTCCCTGCTCCACCAACTTGTCGTCGTAAGGAAGGTCATTTCCCGCAGGGGAAGAAAAGAGCATGCCCGTACGAACGCCATCCGCGCCATATTGCGCGATGAGGTCGAGTGGATCGGGGGAGTTGCCGAGCGACTTGGACATCTTTCTGCCCAGTTTGTCGCGGACAATGCCCGTGAGGTAGACATTTTTGAAAGGCTTCTCGCCTAGGTATTCGTAGCCAGCGATGATCATGCGCGCCACCCAAAAGAATAAAATCTCCGGGGCCGTCACCAGATCGTTGGTCGGGTAGTAGTAGCTGAGTTCTTTATTGGGCTTGCCTGTTGTGAACACTTCCGTATCAAATACGGAAATAGGCCAGAGCCAGGAACTAAACCAGGTATCTAGCACATCCTCATCCTGACGGAGATCTGCTAGACTGTATTGGGTGCCGAACTGGGCATTTGCTTGTGCCAAGGCCTCTTCGGCAGTTTTGGCAACTACATATTCTCCATTGGGGAGGTAATAGGCGGGTATGCGGTGTCCCCACCAAAGTTGACGGGAAATGCACCAGTCGCGGACATTCTCCATCCACACCCGGTACATGTTTTTGAATTTGGGTGGGTGGAGTTGGATGACATCGTCCATGACTGACTTGAAGGCAGGCTGGGTGATTTCATCCATTTTCAAGAACCACTGCATCGAAAGCTTCGGCTCAATCACGGCATCACTTCGTTCGGAGTGACCCACATTGGAGCGGTATTCGTCGACTTTTTGTAGTTGACCCGCTTCGTCAAGCAGCTTGCCAATTTTCTTTCTAGCGACAAAGCGATCTTCTCCTACCAGAAGCTGTGCTTTGGCATTGAGGGTACCGTCGTCATTGAGGATATCGATGACCTCTAGCTTGTGCTTGAGGCCAAGTTCGTAGTCGTTGAGGTCGTGTGCAGGAGTCACCTTGAGGCAACCTGTACCAAATTCCATGTCCACGTAGCTGTCCTCAATGATCGGTATACTTCGGTTGATCAGTGGGATAATAGCCCGCTTCCCCTTTAGGTGTGTAAATCTCTTGTCGTCTGGATTGATGCAAATCGCCACATCGGCCATGATTGTTTCCGGGCGGGTAGTGGCGATGGTCAGGAATTCATTGGGGCTGCCTTCGATGGCGTAGTTGATGTAATACAACTTGGATGCCACCTCTTTCATGATCACCTCATCATCCGAAAGGGCCGTTTGTCCTTTAGGATCCCAATTGACCATGCGGATACCGCGGTAGATCTTGCCCTTCTGGTGGAGGTCTACAAATACCGAAAGCACGGCATTGCTGAGTCCTGGATCCATGGTGAAGGCAGTTCGATCCCAGTCACAAGATGCCCCCAGTTTTTTCAATTGTTCGAGGATAATTCCTCCGTATTTTTCTTTCCAGTCCCAAGCATGGGTTAAGAATTCTTCTCGGGTAAGGTCTTTTTTATCGATGCCTTGTTCCTTTAGGAGCTGCACTACCTTGGTTTCGGTAGCAATCGAGGCATGGTCTGTACCAGGCACCCAGCAAGCATTTTTACCTTGCATTCGGGCGCGTCGGATGAGGACGTCTTGTATGGTATTGTTGAGCATGTGCCCCATGTGGAGCACACCGGTGACGTTAGGAGGAGGGATGACGATGGTGTAGGGCTCCTTGTTTGGATCTACGCTGGAGGAAAACAACTTGTGTTCCATCCAGTACGCATACCATTTGGCCTCGGCAGCTGCCGGTTCGTATTTGCTGGCAATAGACATAGGTACTAGTTTCTTGGAGCTGCAAAAATAGCAGAAAAAAAATTGGGGGAAGGAGGGTAGTGGAAAAAAGGGGGACTTGGGAAACTAAGTTGAGGTTGATTCAATGACAAAAGCTAACCGCCGACAGTCCATGGTAACTTTTTTTAAGTTTCAACCTTATAATTGCATTGATGATGGGTAGTAAGCGGATTTACAAGAAAAAAACCTTTCAGATCATTATCCAATAATGATTGTTCTGAATAGCGTTTCCGTTAACTCCATAACTTTTAAAGATTCCACAAGTTACTGATTTGAATGGTCTCCCGTTGCTGAACTAGATGTCCGGCATAGATAAGTTTGGACTGAGCATGTGGAGCTACTTTTTGAAAATTTTTCAAGCCTTTTAAGAAGTCTAAATGGAAAGTTTCAGATGCTTTTATTTCGATTGCGATTAGTTTTCCATCTTTTTCTTGGAGTAAATCCACTTCATTTTGATTGGAATCTCTCCAAAAATAAAGCGCCGCTTTGTTTCCTTGGTTGAGTTCCTGCTTCATCAGTTCAGTGACCACTAAGTTTTCAAATACTTGACCTCTAGCAAAGTGTAGGTTTAGGTCAGTAGACTTTCGAATTCCCAATAGGCTGCAAAGAACACCGGTATCGTAAAAGTAAACTTTAGGTGATTTCAAAATCCGTTTATTAAAATTTTGGTAGTACGGAGGTAGCCTAAAAGCCACAAAAGAGGCCTCAAGGACGCCAAGCCATGAATCAATAGTTTTGTTATTGACGCCCAATTCATTTGCAAAATTATGTTGGTTAAAGAGTTGGCCTGCTCTACCTGCAAGGAGCTGAAGAAATTTCTGAAATGCCGCTAGATCCTTGATGTTTAAAATCTGGCGTACATCTCGCTCCAGGTAAGTTTGAATGTAATTGGGATAGAAATCGGTTGGATCTATGTCAAATTGGTATTTGCGCGGATACCCTCCACCGAGTGCCAGCTCTTCCCAACGATCAATTTTGTGCTGAACTTCAAGTTCTTTCAAAGAAAAAGGCAAGAGTTGAAGCATCGCGACTCTGCCTGCCAAGGACTGGGTAATTTGAGAGGATAGCAAAAAGTTTTGTGAACCAGTGAGTAGGTATTCGCCAGGTTTATTTTTTTCATCGGATAAGACTTGGAGGTAAGAGAAAAGTTCAGGTACCCACTGGATTTCATCGAGAATAACCCCATTTTGATAGCTTTTTAAAAAGGCTATGGGATCAGATTTGGCAAATTCGCGGTATTCTGGAAGTTCTAAATTGATATAGGCAAAGTCCGGCCTAAGCTGTCTAGCAAAAGTTGTTTTGCCCGATTGTCTAGGTCCAATGATGGCTAAAAACGGAAATTTTGTTAAAAGTAAAGTTGCTTTATCTTTTAATAAACGATCTATATAGGTCATTTTTATGCAATTTGGGAATTGAATTCCCAAATTGCATAAAAATAAACAGGAACAAAAGCGTATTTCAATTAATTACAAAAAAAAGCCGGGCTATTTCCCGGCTTTGAATAGACTAGGTGTTTTTTCAGTGATTATAATTATTCTAAAAGGAATTAAGGCTTGAAGTTCAATTGAGTGAGCTGTGAACAGTTGGTAGAATCGTCCACAGTTGGCGGTCGACAGACCACAGTCAACTATGTTCAGCAAATGAAAACTCTATCAAAATTTGAATTCTAAACTTGATTTCACTAGAATCGGCTTTCGACAGTGGACCGTCGACCGTTAGCAAATTGTATGTCCCTGATATAGGTTGACCACTTTCACTCAACCTTCTATCATGAAAGCGAATTTAAGATTAATCAACAAGTCAAGGCGATTCAGTGATGAATTTAAAAAGGCCTTAGTTTCAGAGTTTGAAAAAGGGAATTTAAGCGTGCGTC
>CANGZP010000018.1 GCA_947458475.1 Cyclobacteriaceae bacterium
CGAAGTTTCTGAGCCTCGTAATTATCCTTCAAGTTGACCTGGGTGACCGATTGGGTCCGCGTGGAAATCAAGTTTTCAAACTCCGCAAGTTGAGCTTGCACAGAAGGTAGAAAATCCACGTCAGGAAGCCCTTGAATTGGCCCTTTAAACACAAGTTGATTTTCTTCAAACTTTAGATCCAATGAAAGTAGAAAATCTGTGGTCTGCAGTTCTTCAATGGCTGCTGAAGTTTTGTCGTTGCTTACTCCGTTGAGTAGTTTGACCAGCCCTTTTGAGGAAAGGATTAACCTGCCCAGTCCTTCTTTATTGGATAGTTGTTCGCCCAGCTTGGTCGAAATTGGGTTTGCATCTTCACTGAGGTAAAATCGAATGGCCTCTTCAATGACAAAAGAAGAGGAGGAGATGAGCAGCACATTATTGAGGACGGTAATGCTCCATTGGATGCTATTGTTGCCATCCAGCACATCGTAAATCTCTTGCTCGCTGTATTTTCGTGTTTGAAATCGGGTAGTTTTTGGCGCTTTGGATTTTAACTTATCCAAAAGTTCTGCTGGGGAGCTGGAGCCAAAATTCAGCGTGAATAGCAGACTAAATTTGTCGGTACCTACTGCATGGTAGGATACGGTTACTTGCTTATTCCGTAGGGTTTTAGTCACAAATCCTGTTTCCCCCACGAGGCTATCTAATGCGCTTAACTGGTTGCCCAAGGATTGGAATGCGGGAAATTGCGATAGCGGTGCCCAGACAGCTTGCTTCTGGAGTTCTTGCCAGGAATAATCGGCTTGTTGCGTTTCAAATAAAAATACGGCATCATCCGAAATCAGTTCAAGACTATTGATGGTTCTGGACTTGATAAACCGTTGGTATACTTCATAACCTCCCCATCCAAGAAGGGATAGTAGTAGAATGACCAACAAGCTTTTCCAGATTTTCAAGTTGCAGTATCGAGTAAAAGTAAAAGAAGTAAAAAAAGACCTAAGCAACTTTCTTTATGAAAAAAGCCGCTTAGGTCATCGGTCTGGGAAAGACCGGTTTAGTTGCTCAAACGATCCAAAACCTCCATCACTTCTTTGACGTGGCCTCTGGAAGTTTCAAGCAATTGCTGTTCTTCCGCATTGAGATCCAGCTCAAGTACTTTTTCGATGCCGTTTTTGCCTAAGATTACAGGTACACCAAGATAGCAGTCATCGATGCCGTATTCACCATCCAATTTGATGCATACTGGGAATACTCTTCTTTGGTTTTTCAAGATGGCTTCTACCATTTGGGCAGCAGCAGCTCCTGGTGCATACCAGGCAGAAGTGCCCATCAGCTTCACCAATTCTCCGCCACCAAATTTGGTGCGCTCGATGATGGCATCAAGTTTTTCTTTTTCAACCAATTCAGTCACAGGGATACCCGCCACGGTGGTGTATCTTGGAAGTGGAACCATGGTATCCCCATGGCCTCCCATCAGGATTGCTTGAATTTCTTTTCCAGAAACATTCAATTCTTCAGCGAGGAAGGCACGGTAGCGTGCGGTGTCCAAAATACCCGCCATACCCATCACCTTATTTCGTGAAAATCCAGAAGTTAAATGTGCTTGGTAAGTCATTACATCCAAAGGATTGGACACCACGATGATGATTGCGTTTGGAGAATACTTCGCTACATTTTCAGTAACTGACTTTACGATTCCTGCGTTGGTTTCGATTAAGTCATCACGAGTCATTCCTGGCTTTCTTGGAAGCCCTGAGGTGATGACTACCACATCTGAATTTGCGGTTTTGCTGTAGTCATTGGTGCTGCCAACGGTACGGCTATCGTATTGATTGATGGGTGCTTTTTGCCAAATGTCAAGCGCTTTGCCTTCGGCAATTCCCTCTTTGATGTCCACTAATACAATCTCTTCAGCTACCTCGCGATATGCCAATACATCGGCACAAGTGGCGCCTACATTTCCTGCCCCAACAACGGTTACTTTGCTCATGGTTATAAATTTTTTGGTTTGAATGCCTGTAAATCGGCCCTAAGTTAATAAGTGATACTTAGGAATTGAAACCGCTTCTGGATTAAGTTTGTTGCAAAAGCACTGTTTTTTTAATAGGCATCGTGTATTTTTTTTATGACGCACTACTCAAACATTTGCCGTAGGCTAAAGAACCCAAAAGACTCGCGATAGGATCGGAAAAGCCGCTGGTTGTTGGCGTTGTAAAACTCAGCCAGTGACGTCATCATTTTTGCTTTAATTTTTGGATTGTTTTCAAAGATTTCCAGCAGTGCAAACTGCGGGATGACTAATAATTCGGCTTCATCCGAGCTAACCAAGGCGGTGTAGGTTCTTTTCGAGTTTTCCAGAAGGGAATTTTCACCAAAGGCATCTCCTCGCTTCAGCTGCATGATGGTTTCAAAGTTTTCGCTGAGATCAATGGTCAGGTCTACCTGTCCTTTTCGGATGAGGTAGAGGGCTTGGCTTGGGTCCTTGCTAAAAAAAACAACCTCATCACGCAGGTATTTTCGCTCGTGCATGGTGGGCAAAAAGCGAGCAAGTTCTTGCTGCTTCAAAAGCTCGAAAAATTTGATCCCTTGTAGAAAGTCAAACATCCGCAATTCTTCGGGCTCATAGGTTTTGGAAAAAGGGTTTCTCATGGCTTAGCGTTTTTGAATGTGCAAGCATTTTTGGGTGGCAGGGCTCACTTTTGCCCAATCCGAAATTCGCATGCCCAGAATCCAGGCTATTTTATTGCCTGAAACTAGGACTTTCACCTCTTTTTTTAAGGCAAAAGGCACTTTATTGTCAATCAGAAAGTCGGAAATCTTCTTTTCGGATTGCATTCCCAATGGAATGAACCGGTCTCCTTCCTGCCAGCTCCGGATTTGAAGCGGAAATTCCAAACAGTTCAGATCCAAAACTGCATTTGCGGGATTCCGGTCGATTTCTTTTGGAAGACCATCCCAAGTCAATTGGTATCCTCCCTCTGGAAGTTCAATAGAAGGAGCCCCAAAAGGAAGTTCGGTTGCTGGAAATTCAACAGGATTCGGATACAAAATCAATTCATCCCGATCTAGACTGAGTTCGTACGCGGTGCTCCGCAGTAACCGGCCTGGCTTGATCTCTTCCAAGCATTTGGACAGCGCCAAGGCTTGGTCGGAATTGAATCCGTACGGGCGCAGCCAAAAATAAAGGAGGGTAGCTGCCCCAGGTAGATTTTGAATGGACTTGTAGGAGAGAAAGCTCATCCCCTGCTGTTCTCGGACATGCTCTTTTTTCCAAGCCTCAAATAAGCCAGTAAACGCCTTGCCTGTATCCTTTAATCGTGCAAAGCTTTGAAGGAGATTCTGTCTGGTATCAGGTTCGAGGCTGTAGAGTGCAGGCAATCCACTATGGCGCAACTTATTTCTTTTGTAATCACTCGATGCATTGGAATGGTCTTCTCGCCAAGATTGCTTGACTTCCTCCATGTAGGATTCAAGCTGGACTCTAGAAAAAGGAAGCAGTGGACGAATCAGCCAGCCCCTACGCTCACTCATGCCATACAATCCCTCGATGCCGGTGCCACGTACTAGGTTTAGAAAAATGGTCTCTAGCTGATCGTCCTGGTGATGAGCCAAGAGTATGCCTTCCAGATTTTGCTGCCTTCGAATTTTTTCAAAAAACTCATAGCGAATTTCTCGAGCGGCCATCTGTATGGAAATGCCATTTTTATCCGCCCATTCCACTGTATCGGCCCGATGAACATGAATTAGTATCGAGCGGTCTTGAGCCCAGTTTTTTACAAACTCCTCATCTCCATCGCTATCTTCACCACGCAAGCCAAAGTTGACATGAGCCAGCTCTAGCTGAATCCCCGAAGCATGTAGTAAATGCGCCAAGGCCATGCTGTCTAGTCCGCCACTGCAGGCCAGCAGGTAGCGTTTGTTGGCTTCCAGAAGTGTGCTTTGTCGGATATGCAAGATAAAGGCGTCGTACATTAATCAAAAATAGCTTTTTCTGCTAAATTTGCCTCCATTACGTCCTGTATGAAATCTCCTTTTTTCATTCTATTCCTTCTCTTGGCACTATGGATGCCCATCCTTGGCCATGCGCAGTCCTCTTCGCTCTTGGAGATTCGAAGTGCAGACCTACTACAGGGTGCCAAAGGCTTTGAGCGCCTGCTTGGGAATGTGAAAATGAAGCACCAAAATTCACTTATTTCTTGTGATTCAGCCTATTTTTTTCGTGAGGAAAATCGTGCACAGCTTTTTGGGAGGGTGCAAATCAAGGATGAGGTAGATCCCATCACCACGACCAGTTCCTACGCAGAGTACGATGGCGCGACCAAGGTGGCTAAGCTTCGCAAAAATGTGGTCTTCACCAACCAGAAGACCAAGCTGTATACCGAATACCTGGATTACAACCGGGAATCCAACGTGGCGACCTATTTTGAAGGGGGTAAGATGGTGGATTCTGTAAATGTACTTACGAGTGAGCTGGGCACTTATGATATCAATTATGAACGGATAAGCTTCGAGCAAGATGTGATTCTAGTGAATCCAGATTACACGCTCAAAACCCAGAATCTTATTTATCTGACCATTCCTAAAACTGCGCAAACTCCAGGATTGACCAATATTGTGTCCAAAGAGGGATATAATTTGGATGCGCAAAAGGGAAGTTTTTACGACACCCAGCTCAAGCAGTTTAAGTTTTTTGAGGGCTTGGTGGAGACGGCGGAGAGTCGGGTGAAAGCGGATGAATTGTTTTACGATGAGCCCAAAGCCTACTATGAGGGTAAAAAAGATGTGCGGGTTCTGAATAAAGAAAGAGAGCTAGAAGTGTTTGGGGATGTGGGTAACTATTGGGAGACTAAAAAATACAGTCAGATGTATGGGAAGGCTTTGGTGCGCAAGTATTTTGAGTCAGACACTCTTTTTCTTACCGCAGACACCTTGATTTCCCAGGATGGAGAAGCTGATTCATCCAAATTTTTGCTTGCCTTTCATCAAGTGAACCTAGTTAAATCGGACCTTTCTGGGAAAGCAGATTCCTTGTTGTATGCCTTTGGGGACTCGTCTATTCACCTGTACAAAGACCCAATTTTATGGAATCGCTCCAGCCAAATTGCAGCAGACAGCATGGTCTTTTACCTCAAGAATGAAACCTTGGATCGGGTTTACATGAAGAACAAGGCCTTTGCGATTTTGACAGATACCTTGTTGAATTTCAACCAGATGAAAGGAAGAAAGATGACTGGGTACTTCAAAGATGGGCAGATGAGTAGTTTGTTTATTGAGGGGAATGGGGAGTCATTGTACTATGCGCTCGAAGGAGATACCTTGACTCAAGGAATTAATCGAATTCTTAGCTCAACCATAGGGCTGACCTTCGAAGATGGGTTGATCAAAAAATCAAATTTTGGAGTTCGGCCTGATGGTAAATTTATTCCTGTCCAGGACATTGATGAAAAGATGAGTCGGCTTGAAGGATTTCGTTGGAGGGTCGACGAAAAGCCTTCGCGAGCGACCATTGATGCCTGGCGGAAGGTGGTTGAAATTGATCCTACGCTACGAAATTTTTTCAACGAGCCGGAGGTAAAGCTTAGTATGCCCACACAGGGACAGCTTCAAAAAGTACTCAAAGAAAAGCCTGTCAAGCAATCGGGCGGCGGTTAAGCGGCTAGAAACACCTCATTTTTAAAACTTAACAACAATTAACCCAGTTTTGGGAGAAAACTTGTATCTTTTTAAATACATTTAACGTAAAGTTTCTAGACTTTATTGTTCCCACATCAGACTTCTTGAGTACTTTATTTTATGAACAGCCAATTACTCAAATTGACCGTTATGCTGCTGCTGCTGTTCCCGATTTTTGCGGGTGCCCAGCAGGTACATGTCTTGAGTGAAGCGGTTGAATTTTCAGGTAAAATTGGTTCCTCCCAGCGGAAAACAGTACTCCTTCACAACGAATCCTCACAATCCAAAACATACCTCTTGCGAAATATAAAGGGGAGTATCGGGTCCTCTCAAAAAATGCGAATTTGTCTAGGTGATCAGTGTTTTGATCCGAAAAAAGACTTGGCGAAGGTGATGTTAAAACTTGCTCCAGGGGAGATTTATACTGACCTCTATTTGGAGTTTGAATTAGGCATTGCTGAGACGTTGGGAAGTTTTGATTTGGTGTTTGTGAATAGTGAGGCCTTACGTGATTTTTTTGTGGTAGAGGCGAAATACTCCGTGTCAAGTGAACCAAAAGCAGATTTTTCACACAAAGACATCAAGTTGGGGGATATTTATCCAAATCCAAGCAACCGGGTAGCGCAATTGGACTACACCCTCGTCAATCCAAAATCCAAAGCTAAAATTACCGTTACCAGTTTTATAGGTAATCCCATAGCGGAATACGAATTGGATCCTACACGAAATAGTTTGGTCATTCATGTTGCGGACTTCCAGCCGGGAGTGTATTTCTACACCTTGTTTGTTGACAATAAAAACGTGGTCACCAAGAAATTACAAGTGAAAAAGTAAGCCTTCCAAGCTAGGCTATTTCATTTGAATTCTTACAATTATCTCGTATATTTGCGGTCCTTAAATTAATCATGCGTCACTATTCAATCTTCTTTGTATTCGTCTTGGTTCTTCTTGGAGCCTGTGGGCCTTTTGCCAAGTTGGAAAAAAGTACCAACTGGGAGGAGCTGTACAACGGTGCCAACAAATACTACCAAGAAGGAGAGTACAACAAGGCGATTATCTTGTATGAAAAGGTGCTACCTGTAATCAAGGGGTCTGAGAAGGCGGAAATGGCAGAATACAACTATGCCAACTGTCACTTCAAAACTAAAAGATACATCGAGTCTGCTGGATATTTCAATACCTTCTTCAAGACCTACAATCGAAGTGCCTTAGCGGAAGAAGCGCTGTTTATGCATGCTTATTCCTTGTACTTAGATGCGCCAGATTACAATTTGGATCAGCAGAGTAGTAAAGAAGCGGTTACTGCCATTCAGCAATTTGTAGGAAAATTCCCTGGTTCTGCTAGCTATGAGCGTGCTATGGGGATGTTGAAGGATTTGGAGTCCAGATTTGAAGAAAAAGCCTACAGTGAGGCGGAAATGTATTACCGATTGAAGGAAGGTTTGAGGCCGGGTGATTTTTATAGGGCCTGCATCATCAACTTTCAAAACTTCGCTAAGGACTATCCAGAAAGCAAGCGTAACGAAGAGTTGGCCTACCGTTTGGTAGAAGTGGGCTATGTCTACGCCAAAAACAGTGCATTTAATAAGAAAGAGGAGCGTTTGAATGATGCGTTGAAGTTTGCATCTAATTTTTACCGAAAGTATGCGTCAAGTGGGTATTTGGGAGAGGTCAAAAAATTAGAAGCGCAAACCAAAGAGGAAATTCAGGCGTACAACAAGCAGAAAAAAGAGATTGCAGATAAAAAAGCTGCGGAAGAGGCGGTAGCAGCGGCAGCAGCAACTACCACCTCAAATTAATTTACTCACACGCAATTAAACACAAACTATATGGCTGTTAATCCATCAATCATCACCAGAGACCTAGATAAAATCGCCGATCAAACAGGCAACATCTATGAGTCGATTCACATCGTGGGTCAGCGTGCAAAGCAGATTTCTTCAACCTTGAAGGAAGAGCTGAATAACAAGCTTTCTGAGTTTGCTTCTACCGTAGACAACTTGGAAGAAGTATTCGAAAACAAGGAGCAGATCGAAATCTCTAAGTTTTACGAAAGAATGCCTAAGCCAACTTCTTTGGCGATGGAAGAATTTACTGAAGGAAAAATTCACCACAGGTATCCATCGCAAGAAGGAGCGGAGTAATTCCCAATGAACCTGCAAGGCAAACGAATTTTAGTCGGTGTTACGGGCAGCATTGCCGCCTACAAAACAGCGATTTTAACACGCTTGCTCATCAAATCTGGAGCAGAGGTACAGCTAGTAGCGACTACTTCTGCTCTTGATTTTATTACCCCCCTCACCTTAGCTACCCTCTCCAAACGGCCGGTGCTGTCTGCTTTTTTTGAAAAAACCTCCGGTCAATGGAACAATCATGTAGAGCTTGGCCTTTGGGCTGATTTATTTTTAGTGGCTCCCTTGAGCGCCAATACACTCTCCAAATTTGCCCAAGGAGGATGTGATAATTTACTCGCAGCCACCTATTTATCCTGCCGCTGTCCGGTGATGCTTGCGCCAGCTATGGACTTGGATATGTATCAGCACCCATCCGTAAGGGCTAATCTTGAAAAAGTAGCTTCCTTTGGAAATAGTGTGCTAGATGCCGAAACAGGCGAGTTGGCAAGTGGACTCTCTGGCCAAGGACGCATGATGGAACCAGAGCATATCTTGGAGCAGGTGATTCAGTTTTTTAATCCCAAGAAGGATTTTCTAGGCAAAAAAGTCCTGATTACCTTGGGCCCAACTCAAGAAGCACTTGACCCTGTTCGATTTTTGAGCAATCATTCTAGTGGAAAAATGGGCTATGCCCTAGCCAAAGCATTTGAGGCCCAAGGTGCAGCTGTTACCCTAGTCGCAGGTCCAGTTTCTTTAAAGTTGGACGAAAGCCGATTTGAGGTGCATCGAGTGACCACTGCAGCCGAGATGTTTGAAGCAGCCAAATCCCTGCATGCACAGATGGATGTAGTCGTATTTGCCGCAGCAGTGGCAGATTTTAGACCTGAAAATGCAGCTGTTCAAAAAATAAAAAAGGCAGGGGAAGAACTTACGCTTCGCTTGGTTCCCAATGTGGATCTTGCCTTTGAGCTTGGGAAAACAAAAAGCACCAAACAGATTCACGTGGGCTTTGCCTTGGAAACAGAGCAGGAAGAAGCGAATGCTAAGTCCAAATTGGAACGCAAAAACTTTGATTTGGTCGTGTTGAATTCAGCAACAGAGGATGGAGTAGGTTTTAAGCACGACACCAACCAGGTTCGTATTTTTCATAAAGGAGGAAATGAAGTGCAGTCCGCTCTTTTGTCGAAGGATGTGATTGCAGAACTTATTTTGGAAGAAGTCAAAAAAGCAGCTTCTTGACGAGGAGCTGAAGATTTTTTGTAAGTTTAGTACATGAAAAAGGCGATACTCGTCCTAGTTGGAATTCTTGGATTTTTTATAGAAAGCAAGGCTCAAGAGCTGGATTTTAGGGTCATTATCAATAGTGACCGTTCCAGATTTCAAAATACAGATGTCTTTGGCCAGATGAAAACCAGCTTTGAACAGTTCTTGAATGGGCGAACCTGGACTTCCGATGAGTTTAGGCCTGAGGAGCGAATTAAAGGAAACTTATTGATTACAATCAATCAGGTGCCTCAAATTGGGGTTTACAGCGCGACAGTTCAAGTGCAGGTGGTACGCCCAGTGTTTGGAACCAATTATGAGACGGTTGTGCTGAACTTTATTGACCGCAATTGGTCTTTTGAATACCAAGATTCACAACCTCTCGAATTCAACCGGGTCTCATTTTTGAATAATATTAGTTCCCTTCTTTCTTACTATGCGTACATCGCGCTCGGAATGGATTACGATACCTTTGCACTAAAAGGGGGCAATCCCTATTTTGAAGTGGCGAATGATATCGTAAACAATGCCCAGCAATCGGGTCGTGCCGGCTGGGTTCAAAACCCCAATGACCGAAGGAGTCGCTACTGGCTGATCAATGACATTTACATTTCAACCGTGTATGCCCCTATTCGGGAGGCAATTTATTTGTATCACAGGAAGGGGATGGACCAACTCGCTACCGCTCCACAAGAAGCGTATGATTCGATTTTGGGAGCGATCCAACGTGTGGCAGAAGCCAACCGCTTGCAGCCAAATGGAATCTTTACCATCAGTTTTGTTGATGCGAAAAGTGATGAACTGGTGTCAATTCTCAAGAATGCTCCATTTGACATTCGTGAAAAAGCAGTTCCACTACTCCTTGAAATTGATCCGAATAACGCTAGAAAATACAACGAGCTGCTCAAAAGCTAACTCGTATCCTTTAGTTTTGCTGGAAAGCCATCCTTAATTCATGCTCACTTCACTTAAAATATCCAATTATGCGTTGATCGATCACTTGGCCATGCAGCCGAGCGCTGGATTGAGCATGATTACAGGGGAAACAGGAGCGGGTAAGTCGATTATGCTTGGTGCGGTAGGCCTTTTGCTTGGCAATCGGGCAGACACCAAGGTCTTGCTTCACGAAGAGAAGAAATGTGTGGTGGAGGGGGTTTTTGACATTCGCTCCTACGGCTTACAGGAATATTTTGAGGAACTTGAACTAGACTATGAGGACAGTTGCATTATCCGAAGGGAAATCAGTCCAAATGGCAAATCCCGGTCTTTTGTAAATGATACGCCGATCTTATTGGATCAGCTGAAGACCTTGGGGGAGAAGCTCATGGATGTCCACTCCCAGCACGACACCTTACTTCTGGGAGAAGGGGATTATCAATTGGGTTTGGTGGATGCATTTGCCCAAACAGGAGTTGAGCGAGCTGCCTACCAACAGGTTTTTAAAGAATTTAAATCAGCCAAAAAAAGGTTAGAGGAGCTTACTCGTCAGGCAGAAACACTCAAAAAAGAGTTCGACTTCAATCAATTTCAATTGAATGAGTTGAGTAGTCTATCGCTTGTAGCCGGAGAGCAAGAGGAGCTGGAGGCGAGTCAGGAGATTCTTGAAAATGCCGAAGACATTAAAGTGAAGATTCAGGAGATTCTTTCCCTTTTTCAAGACGAACAGTTTGGCGTACTTCAGGGATTGGGGCAGATCCAATCAGGTTTGCAGGGCTTGGAGCGATTGGCGCAGGTTTTTGGAACTTACCGACAGCGATTTCAGGAGGCATTCATTGAATTGAAGGACTTGTCAGAAAGCTTGGCAGATGAGGATAGTACTGTAGAAGTGGATCCTGAAAAGTTAGCGCGTACCCGTGAGCGTCTCAGTAAAATTTACCAATTGCAAAAGAAGCATGGCCTGCAGACCATTGAGGAGCTCTTAGCTTTGGAAAGCCACTTGGCGGATCAGGTTTTTCAAGTGCAGCAGGTCGAAGATCAGTTGCTTCAGGCCAAGGGGGCTTTACTTGAGAAAGAAAAGGAAATGCTTCAGGCAGCTGAGGTGTTGAGCCAAAAGCGTAGGAGTTGTTTCCCTTCTTTTGAACAGGCACTGGAAGCCTTGCTCCATGAGTTGGGAATGGAAAATGCCCGCGTTCAATTTGAAAGGCAGGCTTTTGAACCCAACGGTAGCGGAATAGATCGGGTGGAGTTGCTTTTCTCGGCCAACAAAGGAATGCCACTACAGCCATTGAAAAAAGTCGCTTCTGGTGGGGAGTTTTCCCGTTTACTTTTTGCGATTAAGTATTTGATGGCTGACAAAATGGCCCTTCCAACCCTTATATTCGATGAGATCGATTCTGGTATTTCGGGAGAAGTAGCCTTGCAAATGGTCCGCATGATGCAGGTGATTGCCCAGAACCATCAAGTGATTTGCATTACACACCTGCCTCAGGTGGCAGCCAAGGGGGCGGTGCATTTCTTTGTGTACAAGGATCATAGTGCAGAAAAAACCATCTCCAAGGTCAAGCAATTGACTGCCGAGGAACGCGTGCATGAGCTTGCCAAAATGATTGCTGGATCCAACCCATCTCCTGCTGCTCAGGCAAGCGCCAAAGAGCTCTTGATGAATTGAAGGGCTAACTCCTAAATTTTATGTAGTTTTACCGCAGACTTTGAATTCAACCCCATCGCTATATGTCAGAAAATTTGCTTAAAGGAAAAGTAGGAATCATTACTGGAGCACTTGATGAAAATTCCATTGCTTGGAAAACTGCGCTCAAGGTAAAGGAACAAGGCGGAAAATTTGTCTTGACCAATGCACCCATCGCCATGCGTATGGGAGCGATCAAAGAACTTGCAGAGGAGTGCAACACCATCGTCATTGGTGCAGACGCCACCGTTGTGGAGGATATCGAGAAATTATATGCTGAGGCAAAGGAGTTCTTGGGAGCAGATTTTGACTTTTTGCTTCACTCCATCGGCATGTCTCCCAACATCCGGAAGGGCAGAGCCTACGGTGATCTAAACTACGATTGGGCCATGAAATCCTATGACGTTTCTGCTATTTCTTTTCATAAGATGATGCAGGTAGCTGAGAAGATGGACGTGATGAAGGACTGGGGTTCCATTGTAGGACTTTCCTACATTGCTGCTCAACGGATATTCCCATTCTACACCGATATGGCGGATGCCAAGGCCTTGCTAGAAAGTATTGCCAGAGGATATGGCTACCGCTTTGGTAAGTTGAAAAAGGTGCGTGTCAACACCATTTCTCAATCGCCTACCAAAACCACTGCAGGAACAGGTATCGGAGGCTTTGATTCGTTTTACAATTTTGCGGAAGCCCTTTCTCCACTAGGCAATGCATCTGCAGATGCTTGTGCAGACTATATCGTCAGTTTGTTCTCAGACTTGACCCGTATGGTGACCATGCAAAATCTTTTCCACGATGGAGGATATTCCTTTACAGGGATTTCTGAAGAGATTATGGATAAGTTTAAAGATCTGTAAAACGGTCAACGGTTGACAGTTCACTGTCTTCAGCAGTTTGTATTTAAAGCCCCGTACGGACGGGGCTTTTTTGTTGCTGCTTTTTAAAATTGAATTCATGAACCTCTCCTTATTTGCCCCGCTGACCAAAAAAATAAACTTTGAAGTTCATTTGAATTTGCTGTGGACTATGGGCAGTCAGCAGTTGACAGTTGCATTAATCATAAAAACATTTTTTCATTTCTGGATTTCCCCTAACTTATACACCTTAAGAACCCCAACTAGCTATGTTGAAAAAAATACTTTTCCTAGGTCTCGCATTGATTGCTAGCGTCAGCTGGGCAAGTGCACAGATCATGCCTTCCCCTGCAAGAGCAGAAGGAAAGGGCCCTTATGAGAAACTGATCATTCGTGGCGTCACGCTTATCGATGGGACGGGTGCGCCGCCACTAGGACCTGTAGATATCGTAGTAGAGAAAAACCGAATCACACAAATACAAGCCGTAGGCTATCCTGGAGTGCCGATCAACGAAAATCGTCGCCCCAAAGCAGACGATAAAACAAAGGTCATGGACTTGACCGGGCACTACCTCATGCCGGGCTTGATCGACATGCACGGGCATATCGGAGGTTCAGGACAAGGTACCCCAGCAGAATACGTATTCAAACTATGGATGGCGCATGGCATCACGACTGTGCGTGACCCATCGGCAGGAAATGGGCTTACTTGGGTCTTGGATCACAAGAAGAAATCTGCTGCCAATGAAATCACTGCGCCAAGAATCTTGGCTTATACTTCTTTTGGGCAGGGAGCAAAGGGTCCCATTACCAATGCTGAACAAGCTAAAGCATGGGTAAATGAGAACAAGGAAAAAGGAGCAGATGGAATCAAGTTTTTTGGGGCCAAGCCCGAAGTAATGGAAGCTGCGATCTCTGAAAATAAGCTTATTGGATTGAAGTCTGCTATGCACCACCAGCAGTTGGATGTAGCACGATGGAATGTGCTTCATTCTGCTCGAGCTGGTCTTACCACGATGGAACACTGGTATGGTCTCCCAGAGGCGCTATTTACGGATCGCACCATCCAAAACTTTAGATTGGATTACAATTACCAGAACGAGCAGCATCGCTTTGCAGAAGCAGGAAAGCTATGGCAGCAAGCAGCACCACCTTTCTCTGAGCATTGGAATAAGGTAATGAATGAGTTGTTGGAGCTGGATTTCACCTTAGATCCTACACTTAACATTTACGAAGCCAATCGAGACTTGATGCGTGCGCGTACGCAGGAGTGGCATGGTGTGTATACGCTGCCTTCCCTTTGGCGTTTTTATGCCCCCAATCGTCAATCTCATGGCTCCTACTGGTTTGATTGGACTACCGAAGAAGAAGTGCTTTGGAAGGACAACTACCGCCTCTGGATGACCTTTGTCAACGAATACAAAAATCGTGGTGGTAGAGTAACTGCAGGTTCTGACTCTGGATTCATATACCAGTTGTATGGATTTGCATACATCCGTGAACTCGAAATGTTGCGTGAGGCAGGATTTCATCCTTTGGAAGTGATTCGTGCTGCGACCATGCATGGGGCGGAAGCCCTAGGTCTGGATAAGGACTTGGGTACAGTAGAAGTAGGGAAGTTGGCAGACTTTGTCATCTTGGAAGAAAACCCACTTCAAAACCTGAAAGTATTGTATGGTACAGGTGCCGTCCGTGTCAACGATAAGAATGAGCCAGTTCGAGTAGGTGGTGTCAAGTACACTGTAAAAGATGGCATTGTATACGACGCGAAGCAATTACTTAAAGATGTTCGCACTATTGTAGATCAGCACAAAGCTCGTGAAAAGGCGCGCATTACCCAGCCAGGTTTGGATTGGTAAGCATGCCATTTTGGCTTTTTGAATAAAAAGAAGGAGAGCTGCCCTAGAGCTTCTCCTTCTTTTTTTTAGTGAATTATTGGGTTAACTATCTTTACCTTATCTCTATTTATTATGCCGTTCGTTACACTTACAAAAACCAAATTATTTTACCAAGAATATGGATCTGGGTCCGAGACCTTGGTTTTTTCACATGGCTTACTTTGGAGTCACAAGATGTTTGCTGCGCAAGTGGCTGAATTTTCGAAGCAGTACCGCGTGATTGCATACGATCATCGTGGACAAGGCAGCAGTGAAGTTGGTGGTCCCTATGACATGGATACCGTAGCTGCAGATGCTGCAGAATTAATCCGAACCTTGGTGGCTGGCCCAGTTCATTTTATAGGCCTGTCCATGGGAGGTTTTGTGGGCATGCGTCTCGCTGCTCGTCACCCAGAGTTGATCAAAAGCTTGGTGTTGCTCGAAACTTCTGCCAATGCAGAACCCCTTGAGAACCTACCCCAATACAAGTTGCTTAATGGGATGGTGCGTTGGATCGGGATCATTCCTCCTATCGCGAGCAAGGTTATGAAAATCATGTTTGCAAAAAGCTGGTTGGAGGATCCTAGGCATAAGGAGTCCATTCGCCATTGGAAAAAGGAATTGGCTTCCAACAAAAAATCCATCACAGGCCCTGTAGAAGGGGTGATCTACCGTACTGGAGTGGAGGAGGAGCTAGCCAAAATTTCTTGCCCTACCTTGGTGATTGTAGGAGACGAGGATGTGGCGACTACCCCAGCAAAGGCAGCGGTTATTCATCAGGGGATTGCTGGAGCCAAGCTAGTGACTATAGCAGGGGCAGGGCACAGCAGTTGCATCGAAAAGCCAGAAGAAGTCAATCGGATTATTGGGGATTGGCTAAGCTAAAAAAAGAGGCTGTCTCCTAAGTGGGGACAGCCTCTAGTTTTTAAAGAAAGTAACCTGATTTTTTTAGCTCACCTAGCTAATTTTTAGGTTGCAGATTTGAGTTTTGAGATAACTCTGGAATTAATTTGCTTGGAATACCCGCACATAATCCACAATCATGTGCTGGGGGAAAGTAGTGGTGGTATTTGGAGATCCTGGCCAGTTGCCACCTACTGCCACATTGAAAATAAAGAAGAAATTTCGTCTGAATTCATCCAATTCTGCCGGCGTAGTATCGATCACATGGTACTGTTTGTTGTCTACAAACCAGCGGATGGAGGTAGCGTCCCAAGTAATGGAGTATACCGCAAATTGATCCGAGAAGGTACCAGAAGGGAGCGTAGTTTTTCCTCCAAATTGGGCATGCTTTCCTTCGTTTTGCCAGTGTACCGTACCATGTACGGTGTTTTCACGTCCGCCTCCGCCAATCATTTCCATGATGTCAATTTCTCCGCAAGCAGGCCAGCTTACCGTGTCAAAATTGGAGCCCAGCATCCAAAGTGCAGGCCAGATGCCCTGTCCTTTGGGGAGTGCAGCGCGAATGTCCACTCGACCGTATCTAAACTCTTTCTTACTTTTTGTAATGATCCGGGAGGAGGTATACTCTTTGCCTCCGAAAGGTTCTTTTTTGGCAGTAATGACTAAATGTCCATCTTGGATGCTGGTGTTTTGTGTCCGATAAAATTGGAGTTCATTGTTACCCCAACCATTGGATCCATTGCCAGTTTCAAAGCTCCAGAATTCTGAATTGAGTGCTGTGCCATCAAACTCATCTGCCCAAACCAACTTCATGTTGGTATAGGAAGTTGGGGAAGTTGCTCCTAGTTTAGGAATGGTTACTTTGTTACCAGTTTGGTCTGGACCTGTTTTTTCCTCGGGTACGCATCCGATTACCCCAAGCGCTATTAATAAGGTAGATAAAAGTAGTTTATGCATATGTGTAAAAATAAAACCGCCAGAGAATTCTCTGGCGGTAAGTTACTTATTGAGAGATTAATTTAAAAGTCCACCAAACTCCGGTGCCTGTCTCAATCTGTATCGTCATTCTTCTAACACCTGCAGTTTCCACAAGGCTTACAACTTTGTAAGACACTTCATTTGGAACAGCAACGTTTGGAAGTTCTCCGGCATTTACTGCTTTTGGTAAGGCTACATGAGCTCCTTGTCCTAAAAGCCTAAGTGTAGCACCATCGTAGGTATAGGTGTACGTTCCTTTCCCATCATGAGGAGCCTTTGGAGCAGCACATCCGTCTGCACCCTGCCATCCTTCCAACCAAGTTTGCGTACCCAAGTTCATGGTATACGAACCGTTGGAGTTGAAGGTATACACATCGTCAAAGAAGCAAGCACGTGTAGTTACATCAGCAGCGGTATTGAACCACCACTCTCTGCTGCCTGCAGTTGGGCCTACGGTCATGGCGCCTTCGATTGGTTCCATCTTCCAGTTGCCTTCAATTGCTGCACTTGCTGCTGGTCCTGAGATGAGTTTGAAATCCCACCATACGCCATTTCCAGCCTGCACACGTAGGGTCATTCTACGGGTATTGCCTTGCTTGGTTTGTTCTACTATAGTATATGCTATTTGGGTAGCGATCGCTGCACCGTTGGAGATTTCCCCATTATTATTCACTTTCGCTAGACCTACGTGCGCTCCCTGACCCACCAAAGTAAGTGTGGTGGAAGTGTAGGTGTAAGTAAATGATTTCGTGCCATCGAATGGAGCTCTTGGAGCACCGCAACCATCGGCTGCAACTCCCTGCCATTGTTCTAACCAAGTTACGCCATCCAATGCCATTTTGAAGGTTCCGTTTTCTTCGAAGGTGTACTTGTCGTCAAAGAAACAAGCTCTTGCTGTAACATCTCCTAAAGAGTTTTGCCACCATTCAGAACTGCCAGGAGCCGGACCTACTTTCATCGCGCCAGCGATTGGTTCCATGGACCATACGCCAGTGATATCAAAAGCAGGTTTAGCTGAAGCAACGGTAAAAGAAACATTTTCAACCGCCTCATTGCCGTTGGTGTCTTTAGCCTTCACATCCAAGTTGTAAATACCTGGAGTAAAACCTCCTACCACTTTAATGGTTACTTTTTCATTTTCGCCGCTTAGGTCTTTAGAACCTGTGCTCACTTGAGTGGCGCCACGTTTGATGGTGTAGGAGAAACTTGCTAACGAACTGATTTTGCCATCGTCCACTCCATCAAAGAAGGAGACATCCACAATAAAGTCCTGCTTTTCGGTCAAGCCGCTGGTAATGGCGCCTAAGGTAATCTTTGGAGGCATATCAACAATTGGAACCTCAGAGAAACCGTTGTCACAGGCCCAAAGCATGCCGAGGAGTGCGCAAAGCGCGAAGCATTTAGATACAATTTTTTTCATGGGTTTACTTTTTTTTTGTAAAGATGAATAAGTCTGTAACAACTACCTATTTTAGGATAACTACAACTATTCATCATTCTGAAAAAAATACTACATCAATAATTCATCAATTGAAATAAATAAGGTTAATTACAACAAAAAGCGCATTTGCTGGTTAAATCCTGTACACAAACAATTTCACAATGCTACCCCTCACTCGGTTTGTAATTTCTTTTTGTTGCAGCGCAGTTGGTTTGCTTTTTTTATTCTTTTTAGCGGGGCCAATCCAGGTAAGGGCCCAGCAATTCCCCGTCTTTCAGGGGCAGCCTTTTGTTACCAATTATTCCGCTTTGGATTACCGTGCAGGTATTCAAAATTTTGACATTGTTCAAGATGACATGGGAAGGGTATTCGTAGCCAATAACCTTGGGCTTCTCGAGTTTGATGGGAAAAACTGGACCCGATATGGTTTGAACAACACGAAAGTCCGTTCTGCTTTTGTGGGTGATGAAGACCGGATTTATGTGGGTAGTCAAGGTGATTTTGGATTTCTTCAACCAGATAAACTAGCGCAGTTGACCTACGTTTCTTTGGCGGACAGCTTACCGAATGAGCTGCGAGGTTTTGATGAAACTTGGAAAATATTTGGAGTAGGAGAGCGGATTTATTTTTGCACGTTCAATCGGATTTATGCCTATGATGGTCTGGGTTTAAAAGTAATCGATACCAAAAAACGATTGGATATCCCCTTTCAGCTTGGGGAGCGCTTGTATACTCAAATTCTAGGTGAGGGATTAGTTGAGGTAACCGATACCTCACTTAGCCCAATTGCAGGTGGGGATTTTTACAAGGACAAGCGGGTGTCTAATATTTTGCCTTACGACAAAGACAAGTGGCTGGTCAGCACCTTTTCCCAAGGTTTGTTTTTGTATGATGGCCGGAGTAGTGTTCCTTTTGTGATGAAAGGTGATTTTTGGAAAAATGAATTTTTGATCAACTACAGTCTTCGGCTAAATAAAGGAAACATAGCCTTGGCTACACAGAATGCAGGGCTTTTTGTGATTGATCGAGAGGGAAACTTGCTGACGCACTTGGATAAGGAAGCGGGATTGATGGACCTGACGATCAATTATATTTTTGAGGACAAGCAGGAGGGCTTGTGGCTTTCCATGAACAATGGTATTGCGCGAGTGGATTTATTTTCTCCCTTTTCGCTGATTGATGACCGCATGGGTTTGGAGGGCTCCGGTTACGCGGCTCTTAAAGTTGGGACTAAAGTTTATCTAGGAACCAATAATGGGCTCTTTCTATGGGAAGGGGGGAGGATAGTTAAGTTGCCTGGCACCGAAGGGCAGGTGTATTCGGTTCAATTGATTCAAGGAGAAATCATCATGAATCATCACAGGGGTACTTTTTCCATAGTCGGAAATCGGGCCGTACCACTTTCCTCCAATCAAGGGGCTTGGATCATCAAAGCCCATCCAAAGAATCCTGATTTTTACATTCAAGGCACGTACACGGGCTTGAGTTTGTATCAAAAGCGAAATGGGAAATTAGATTTCATTCAAGAAATTCAACAGTTTTCAGAATCAGCGCGGGTAATGGAATTTGAAGGAACCACGCTTTGGGTGGCGCATGGCTACAAAGGTGTTTACAAGGTGACGCTTAGTGCTGATTTGAAATCGGTTGTTTCAAGCAAATTGTACACTAGCGCACAAGGCTTCCCTACGAATGATTTAATTAATGTTTTTCGAATTGGCGACCGTTTGGTATTTACAGCTAATGGGGGTGTTTTTGAATTTGATGAACAAAATGACCGCTTTGTACCCCTGGATGAGATCAATGAATTGTTTGGTTATGGTCCTGTTATTGCAGACTTGGAAACCGATGCGCTTGGTAATGTCTATTTTATTGAACAGTCTCGTCTAGGAATTCTTAGGCAAGAGAAAAATAGAAAGATGAGTCTTCACTATTCACCTTTTAATAAGGTAAGGCGACTCTGGAATGATGATTTGGCCAACATCATGGTACTGGATGAGCAACACATACTTATTGGAGCCAAGCAAGGATTTATCTACTATCAACCCGATGTGGATCAGGCTCGTGAAGATCAGCCGCTTGTATTTTTTAGGGAAATTCGAAACCGAGGGCTTGTGGATAAGCTACTTTTTTCGGGTCATGGGAGTATGAAAGATAGTATTCATGAATTTTCATATGCCCAAAATTCATTTTTTTTTGATTTTGGATCGGCACATTTTGAAAGTGAAAGTGAACTTCAGTACCAGTATCGATTGCTTAATTTTGAAGAAGAATGGTCTGAGTGGAGTAGCGACTCTAGAAAAGAGTACACCAATTTGAGGGAAGGAGATTATGTGTTTCAGGTTCGAACGAAATCAATTTTCGATACTGTTTCTGAGCCCATAGACTATGCTTTTACTATTCGACCTCCTTTCTACCGTTCACTTTTTGCCTACCTAGTGTATGGACTACTTTTGGGTAGCTTGCTTTATTTTGGGTTTAAATGGTTGGACAAGCGCTACCAAAAACAAACCCAGGAACTGGAACAAGAGAATTACCAGGCGCTCCGAAAAAAGGATGATGTCATCGAGTCACTTACACAGCGTTCGGAGGAAGAAATTATTCAATTGAAAAATGCCCAATTGCAAACGGAGATTGAATTCAAAAACCAAGAGCTGACCTCTTCGGCGATGAATCTCATTCAAAAGAATAAACTGCTAACGACCATTAAGAATTCTTTAAAAACACTCAATGCTGCACCTCTTGATGCCGAAACAAGCACGGAACTCAATCGACTGGTTCGCTCCATTGACAAAGACTTGGAGGGAAACGAGCATTGGTCGGCCTTTGCGGATAGCTTTGACCAGGTGCATGGCAAATTTATCACTCGCTTGAAGGAGAGTTTCCCTGAGCTCACGCCTCAGGAAGTGAAGTTCAGTGCTTACATCCGAATGAACCTCAATACCAAAGAGATTGCCAATCTACTTGGGATCTCTGTGAGAGGGGTGGAGATTGGCCGGTATCGGGTGCGAAAAAAGCTCGGTCTTTCTAGGCAGGACAACCTAACTAACTTTTTGCTGCGGTTTTAATTCAGAACTAGTAGCCTGTTTGTCAATTGTTTAAGTTATTCACAAAATTTTTTTCCAATAAATTTGAACCTTTTGTCTACAACTAATGTATATACATCAATTGAAAGACGAATCCATGGGAAAGATTGAAGAAGCAATCAAGCAGTCGGAATTTAAAGACAACTTCAACAAGGTTGTGGTGAACTTATTGTACACCCATAGTTACCTCGTGACTTTTCAAACTACTGTGTTGAAGCCCATGGATCTTTCCCCGGAGCAATACAATGTCTTGCGAATTCTCAGGGGTCAGCAAGGCAAGCCGGCCACTATCGCCGCGATTCAAGAGCGGATGCTGAATAACATGTCAAATGCTTCCAGGCTAGTAGATAAGCTCAAAGCTAAGGGACTTGTAAAAAGAGAGGAGTGTCCCTTAAATCGACGGAAAGTAGATGTGGTAATCACTGCAGAAGGTTTGTCTCTCCTAGAATTGCTTGAGCCGCAGATTACTAACATGAATAAAAAGGCCATTCATTTGGAAGACCAGGAAGTGGCTCTTTTAAACGAACTATTGGACAAGCTGAGAGGCTGAACCTACCCTTAATCTTTAATGAAATACACATTAACCTAATTTCTAAACTTAAATCAAATCAACTATGAGCACCACAAAATGGATTATCGACCCTACCCACTCTGAGGTAGCATTTAAAGTAAAGCACTTGGTAATTTCTACCGTAACTGGGTACTTCCGCAAGTTTGAAGGAGCAGCGGAATCAACTTCTGAAGATTTTAATGGGGCTTCAGTTACCTTCTCTTTGGATGTAAACAGCATCGACACCAATCAATCCGATCGCGATCAGCACTTGAAATCAGCTGACTTTTTTGATACTGCTAGCTTCCCATCAATCACTTTTGGAGGAAAACTAGTAAATCATGGAGGAGAATACCAACTCCAAGGAGACCTTACGCTAAAGGGAATTACCCAGCAGGTGACCTTAGATGTGACCTATGGAGGGACAGTAGCTGATCCTTACGGACAAACCAAAGCGGGATTTGAGATTGAAGGAAAACTAAACCGCAAAGACTTTGGACTGACCTGGTCTGCCATTACTGAGGCTGGCTCTGTGGTAGTCAGTGACCAAGTTCGCTTGCAGTTTAGCATTCAACTTGTCAAACAATAAGTTATTTTCGACTAACCCCAGTCCAACAGGAGCCTCTTAGGAGGTTCCTGTTTTTACCCCTTTTCCCATGCAACCCTTAATTCTAGGAATCCACCACATCACTGCCATTTCGGGAGATCCACAGCAAAACATAAATTTTTATGCAGGCATATTGGGACTTCGTTTGGTGAAGAAGACGATCAATTTTGATGCACCTGATGTGTATCACTTCTATTTTGGAGATGCACTCGGACGCCCTGGAACAGTTTTCACCACCTTCCCATTTGCAGGAGCACGCAGGGGGAAAAAAGGTGTGGGCGAATTGACCTACACGGCCTTCTCCATTGGAATCGATAGCCTAAACTTTTGGGAAGAGCGACTCAAAAGATTTGGAATCCCTGTTTCGGATCGCTTGACCCGGTTTGGGGAAGCAATCCTCCGATTTGAAGACCAGGATGGCATGGGCATCGAATTGGTCGCCAATGCCAAAGATGATCGAGAAGGCTGGACCTATGGAGGAGTTCCACTTGAGCATTCCATCAAGGGGTTTTACGGTGCCACTCTTGCACTTCGTAGCAAGGAACTGACAGAGCGCTTACTTGTAGATCACATGAACTACCGATTCCATAGTCAAGAAGGCAATCGCTACCGCTATGGATTGGATGGTAAACCAGGAGAGTGGGTGGATATTCTCGTCGATCCCAATGGGCAGCGAGGCGTTCAAAGCGCAGGAACTGTGCACCATTTGGCATTTCGAACGGCCACGACCACCTCGCAACTTGAAATGCAGCAACTACTACTCAAGCAAGGCTATGGCGTGACGGAAGTTCGGGACCGCAATTATTTTTTATCCATTTATTTTAGAGAGCCAGGTGGAGTCTTATTTGAGATTGCTACCGATGTGCCTGGATTCGCTATTGACGAGGATGAAGCGCATCTGGGAGAACTCTTAAAGTTGCCCGATTGGGCAGAAAAGAGCCGTTCGCAGATTGAAGCTGCCTTAATACCTGTGACCTTTCAACCTGAAAACTATGTCTAATTGGATTCAAACGGGCCTTCCTCTTTCGGAATCGAAGAAGTCAATCATTCTCCTGCATGGGAGAGGAGCAACTGCAGAAAGCATTTTATCACTAGCCGACTACCTGGAGCTAGCTGACTTTTCCATTTTCGCACCTCAGGCTGCTCAGCGAACCTGGTATCCCTACGGATTTATGGCGAGCGATGATGGCAACCTTTCCGCTTTGAATTCGTCTTTACAACAAGTTTCCCTTCTGTTTCAATTTTTGGTTGAAAATGGAAAAGCTCCTGAGCAGATTTATGTGATGGGCTTTTCGCAGGGAGCTTGCCTTTCTTTGGAATTTACAGCACGAAATGGGCAGAAACTAGGAGGCGTTGTCGCCTTTACGGGTGGCTTGATTGGAGAAAAATTAGAAGAAAAAAAATATACTGGAGATTTTCAGGGAACACCTATTCTCCTCAGCAGTAGTGCACATGACATGCATGTGCCTGCCCAACGAATTCATGATTCTGCCCAGCTTCTTCAAAAAATGGGTGCGGAGGTAAGTCTTAAATTTTTTGAAGACGAGCTCCATACCATCCGTGCTGAAGAACTGACTTGGGTTAATCAAACGCTTTTTTTGTAAGGTTTCTTGGTTAAAAAAATCCCCGGCACTGCTGGGGTTTTTTTTGTTTAGCGCCAGGCCAACCTTTAGTAAGAATAGGAGATCTGGGAACCCAATTCAGGATCGAGTTCGATTTGTGCATAGACTCCGACTTCCTGCTGTAGCTCTTCTACGTGGCTGATGATTCCGACGACTCGGTTTTCATGCCGCAGCGCTTTGAGTGTTTCAAAGACCACTCGGAGTGAATTTTTGTCGAGCGCTCCGAATCCTTCGTCCAGGAAGAAGAAACTTTGATCGGCCTGATTCAGTGCTTTAACTTTTTCTGCCAAAGCCAAAGCAAGGCAAAGCGAAGCTTGAAAAGTCTGCCCCCCGGAGAGTGTTTTGAGTAATCGTTTTTTGCCTCCATTCAGGAAGTCCGTCACCCAAAAGGTATTGTTGTCATCAATCTCCAGACTCAAGCTATTTTTGGTGAGCATCCGAAATCGCTTGTTGGCGGTATTGCAGAGTTCACGCAAGTAAATGGAACTCACATAGCGGACAAATCCCTTCCCGAAAAATAGTCTATCCAACTCCCGCAAATTGGTTTCTCTGTTTTCAATTCGTTCAAAGTCTCCCAAAAGACTTTGCTTTTCTTTCAGTTTCTGTGAAATAGATAGGAGTTCTTGATTGAGTAAGGTGACCTGCGATTGGAGGATTTTTTCTTTTTCCTTTGCTGAAGTAACTTCTTCTTGGAGGCTTTGAAATCTGTCTTCTGAATATCCTTCCATCCCCTCCTCGGCTTGGAGTACTTTAATTCGTGCCTTGGTTGCAGCAACCTGCTGCTCATACTGACGGATTTCCGCATCCATTTTTTCAGCATCCAGGTCCTGCTGGAAGAGCTGAATTAATGCATCCTTTTCTCTAAATCCTTGCTTCTCCATCATTTGAGCGAATTCCAACCGGCTGCCTGCAAGGCGATCTGAGGTAGAAGTCAGAAGTGCCTCAAAATTCTGGAGATCGGCAAGATTTCTAGATTGAGCAATTTGTCGCTCTTGGAGATGTTTTTGAACGCCTACTAAGGATTCCGCAGCGGTTTCAATGCTTTTTTCAACAAGAGCAATCGCATTGGCAATGACTTCTGCTTCTTTCTTCTCATACGGTTCACAAAACTCAGGATCCTTGATCTCCTGCTGTTTACCAGCTATTCTAGAAAGCAAGTCTTGGTTTTGGAGCTGCGCTTGTTGGAAGGTTTGAGCAGCAGCTTCCTTTGCGGTTCGTAGACTAGTGCTTTTTTTGCGCAAATCATTGAGCTGATTTTGAAGTTGTTGGGTAGTTTGAAAAACTTCATTCAACTTGGAAATTTTGTTTTCTAGCTCCTCAGCAGTTGCTATTCCACTGACTTTTAACTTTTCCCAAAGGATTAATTCTTGCTTTTCAATCCCCAGTTTTTCCTGCTCTTTTAGCTCCTGGTTTTTTTGAAGGTTGCTGTATTGGACATCTTCAATACTTTTCTTTTGAATCAGCTCTCGAATAGTGTCCAATTCAAGATTGCCTTGCTTCAAATCAAGCTCTGTTTGTTCGAGTGCTGCGGTGGAGGTACTTGCCTGCAATGGATTTGGATGTTCGCTAGCCCCGCACAGCGGACAAGGCATCCCATTTTCCAATAGATGTGCATGAGAGGCCAAGCCTTGAGTTCTGAGTAGGGTTTCGCGGGCTATCTCTAGCTGACTTACCGCCGTTTTTTGCATTGCCAGCCATTCTTCCAGGCTTTGATTTGCTTTTTCAGGCACTAGACTAGTGAATGCTGTCAAACTATTCTTGCTAGTAGTGAGTAGTGCCGCGCCTTCTTGAATGGCAAGTTCCAACTCCAGTTTTCGTTGCATCAATTCCAGTAGCTGATTCCTTCCGGTTTTTAATTCGGCAAGTACCGAAGGGTCTGAATTTGGGAGTCCAATTTGTTTTCCTTCAAGCATATCAATCTCTTGTTCTAGGGATTGTATTTCCTTGTTCTGAAGTTCAATTGCCGGAAGCAAGGCATTCAGGTTGTTCTGAACCTGAACTTGCTTGCTGGTCAATTCTTGGATTTCAAGCACCTTTTTAAGGTCTCGGATCTTTCCCTCGCGTTGTGGTCTCAGCGCATTGATTTCTCGAAATTTAACTTCGTCAGCCAATAGCCCTTTGATTTCCTCCGCAAAGGATTCTTTGAAGCGATTGCACTCAATGAGGCTAACCTGGTATTTTTCAAGATCCTTTTCCAGGTCTAGGATCCGATCCCAAATGGGTCTGAGGTAAGTTTTGGCACTTTGGAAATCCTGATAAAGCTTCCGCTTCGCCTCCATTTCAGGTTGCTTTGCAGTAAGTATTGCTTCAGCCTGAACTAGGTTTTGAAGTTCGAGAAAGGATTTACGAGTTCCTTCCATCTTACGAACTGTCTCCACCATGGCCTGTAATGCCTGAGTTGCTTGCAGCATTTCTTGGCTTAATCCAGTATAGGCTTCTTGTTTGGCAAGCAGAATTTCAGAAGAAATCCCATCCATGCTGTTGATCAGGGTCTCTATCCGTATTTTTTCCTCACGAGCTTGTTTCAACAAGGCTCCGGTTTTGGAGGAAAGGTCGAATCGGTCTAAGCCAAACAGATCTTGCATCATCTGTGCACGCTCCGTCGGCTTTTGGTCTATAAAATCCCGAAACTTTCCTTGGGGGATGATGATGGTTTGTTTAAAGTTTTCTCGGCTCATGCCAATCAGCTCCTCCGCCTTACTTGGGATGGCCCTCCATTCTTGGCCCTCCAGCTCATAAAAATCATGACTTGCAGTCTCTATTTTTTCGGGATCTTTCTTATTTCGTTTGACGCTGTACCGAGCAAGGTAGTTGCTCCCATTGTTTGAACCGGACTTAAAAAAAAACTTTAGATCTACTTGGGGGTGCTGCAAATTAATCATGCTGGACCGCTCACCCGAGTTGGATACCCGCTCTGGATTCCCATAAAGTGCAATCAGAATCCCTTCCAAAATGGCAGACTTGCCACTTCCAACAGCGCCAAAAATCCCAAATAAACCTGCAGCAGTCAGGGTTTCAAATTCGATGACTTGCCTCTCTCTGTAAGAATACAATCCTTCTATTTCCAGTCGAATAGGAATCATGAGGTAGTGGTTTTGCTGAGTACTTCTTTAAACAACTCCATTAATTGTGCATTGGGTTCCTGCCCTTTTTCGCTGGTGTAAAAAAGCCGAAATAAGCTTTCCATATCTCTTCCTAAGTCTTCAGCCCGTAGTTCTTCTTGGGCTTGTCCAGATGTATGTCGTAGTTGCGGAATCAGGTGGACGATCCCATCGTGTGCTTTCAAAATGGCTTTTCGCGTGTTGGCATCGATGGACTCATCTGTGAGAAAGGTAAGTTCAACAAAGCAGGAGGGATGCCCTTCGAGCCAAGCCAAGGTGTCTATCAGGTTGTCAAAGCTTACTTTATACAAGGGTCTACCTTGTTTTAATGGGATGGGACGGTACTGCACGGGCTCGTTTGGTTTGGCCTGGATCAGCACCACATTTTTTTCTTGATCTGCTTCTGAGAAGGAGTAGGCTAGTGGGGAACTCGAATAGACCACTGGGCCGGGAGACTTGCTGACCGTCTGGTAGCGGTGCAGGTGCCCCAAGGCAGCATACTGAATTTGACTAGGAAGCTGTTGGGTAAATAAAGATTGCGTGCCTCCAACGTGTAGAATGGGCCGCTCTGATTCGGGCTCTGCATCTGGTGCGGTTGTGCTTCCTTCCTCCACAAAAAAGAAGTGGCCCATAAATAGGTTGACGCCTTTTTCATCGCAATAGCGATCCGCAAGCTGCTGCCAATTCTGCGCAAGCAATTCACGAAAAGCCTCTTCCCGATTTTCTTCACCCAGGTAGGTTCGGAGGCTTACCTCATTGGCATAGGGAGCGAGGAGGATGCGGATTGGAAAATCAAATTTGGGAAGCCGGAGCTCCACGAATCCGGAATCCGATTGGCTGATTTCCATCCCTCCCTCCAAGGTGCCACAGGAGATGATGCTGTCGTAACGGCTGTAAAAAAGAATGCCCAGCTCCCTCGCCAAGGGGTCCGGTGCCTCTACAAACTGGCTGCTATCGTGATTACCTGAAATGGCCACTACCGGTCGCGTTCCATTTTTGGAAAGCCTGCGAAGGGTTTTATACAGAAGTTCCACCGCCTCATGACTCGGGTTGAAGGTGTCAAAAATATCGCCAGCCAAAAGCACCAAGTCTACTTCCTCCTGGTCTGCGATCTGGCATATTTCCTCCAAAACCAATTTCTGTTCGGCAATGCGGGAGTACTCTTGGAGTCTTTTGCCCAAGTGCCAATCTGCAGTATGTAAAATTTTCAGCATGAATTACAGGGTGTGCCTTGATGTGGGCTTCAGTTGATCAACTAGATGGGTAAAAAATTTGGAGTCAATGGCTGGTTCAATTACTAATTCATTCGAAGATAGGAGAAGGAAGGGAATTGCACCAACTACTAAAAACTGCTTTGACAGAAATTGGCATCTTTCTTGATAAAAAAAGGTGAATCGAAAATTCCCATCATGATTTTCAGACACTTAGTTGTATTTTTTTTCTTCATGCTCTGTTTTCAAGTAAATGGACAAACAGATTCCTTGTTTATTCAAAAAGGGTTAGCAAGTTACTATGGGTCCGAGTTTCACGGTCGTAAAACCGCAAGCGGTGAGAGGTACCACAAGGATAGCTTAACTGCTGCGCATAAAATTTTGCCATTTGGGACCCTACTGAAGGTGACAAATCTCAAAAGGAACACCTCCGTAGTCGTCCGAGTGACGGATCGCTTGCCCATGAGTTCAAAGCGGCAAATTGACCTTTCTCAAGCTGCAGCAAGGAAATTGGAAATGCTCAGAGATGGAGTAGGTACCGTAAAAATTGAAGCGATTGACCTAGATCAGCTCGATAAATTAATTAAGTATTTCGAAGGAAGGCCACATCCTAACTTGAGGCTTAGACCCTATTATAGGCCGATACTTTTCCCTGATACGTATATTATTTCCTGTAATTAATTTAGGACAAGCCCAACTTACACATTTTCAGGCTCTGGGTGTTTCCAAGGACCTCGGTACGGACGTCGTAGTTTAGCGGTAGCCTCAGGATCGTTCAAGACCGTTTGTGTTTTTGAATCATACTTCAGCGGTCGCCCTCCAAGTTCCATGGAAATATTAGCCAAAATGCATGCTGCGGTGGAAATATGCCCTTCTTCTACATCTGCGACTGGCAATAGGTCCTTGTCGATGGCTTCCAACCAGTTTTTTAGATGAAGGCGGGTAGCAGGTGCTGCATTCAGTTCAATGCGATCTTCGGTGAGGTCTTCTGGATACTGCTCCTTTTCAAAAACGCAGTCGAAGTGTATTTTTTCAGCCTTTGCATCGTAAGGAAAGTAATCCGCCTGCATGGTGCTTCCTGCGAGCATCCCATTTTCTCCATAGATTTTAAACGCCCAGGGATAGGCTGGATCTGGGGCATTTCCCCAAGTGCGGTGCTGCCACACTACATTCAGCTCGGGAAACTCAAAGATGGCGGTTTGGGTATCTGCAATGTTGGACTTGCCCTCTTTCTGTACGTAAATTCCACCTGTGGCAGTGACTTGAGTAGGCCAGCCGAGCTTAAGCATCCACCGCACCGTATCTAGCATGTGTACGCACATGTCGCCGGGGATGCCATTCCCATATTCCATGAAGGTTCTCCACCAGCGGGTATGAGGCAGTCCATCGTAGGGGCGTAGGGGAGCTGGGCCAGTCCACATGTCGTAATTCAAAAAGTCAGGAACGGGCTCTACTGCTGGACTACCATTGGCACGCATGTGGTAGTAGCAGCATACTTCCGCATGACTGATTTTTCCCAATAGACCCGAATCAATAATTTGCTTTTTCGCTGAAATCAAATGCGGCGTACTTTTGCGTTGGGTGCCTATCTGGCACACGCGCTTGTACTTTCTAGCTGCCGCCACGATGGCTTCTCCTTCGATCACGTCTACGGAAATCGGCTTTTGTAGGTACACATGTGCTCCTGACTTCATGGACTCAATCGCTTGTAGCGCATGCCAGTGGTCAGGGGAACCAATCAATACGAGGTCACAGGCATGGGACTTTAAAAGGTCACGGTAATCTTCAAATAGTGCGGGTACTTTCTTCGATTTTTGTCGCTGAGCCACGAGTTCACCCGCTGCAGTCAACATTTTTTTATCTACGTCGCAAAGGGCTACCACCTCTACATCGGCTACTTGAATCAATCGGAACAAATCGGATTTTCCATACCAACCGGCGCCAATCAAGGCTACCTTCAAGGGTCCAGTCTTGGTGTTGAAATCCATTCCCAATAAGCCAAAGCTTGCTAAGGTCAATAGCGCGCTGGAGCCCTTCAAAAAATCTCTGCGATTCAAGTCGTTCATTTGCCTGCCAATTTGATAGTGGAGTTTGAATATACAAAAACCAGAAACTTATGCAAATCGGTTTTGGAAGAATGGCAAAGCTTGGATCTAGAAACAAATAGGCTAGTTCCCAGGATGATATAGTCGCTTGGCCTGCTGCAACACGGTTTTCTTATCCAAGGTCATGGGCTTCAGTTTCCGTGTCACAAATCGCTCCATCTGGTCGGAATAGTGTGGGGAATCGGGGCGATTGCTCGCTCCATACACATTGATGCTTTCCAATACCGGAAGTCCTTCTCCAAATCGGGCCATCAAGATGTAGGATTCCCCTTGGGCGGCTTTTCGCATGCCCTTTTCCCATGCCGTAGAGCGGATGGTGGTGAGTACGTCATCAATCCCCCAAAGTGGAATTACCTTTTCCCCACGAACGAGCTTTTGGTACTCACCCAGCTGTACGAGTTCCTTTCCAAAATGAGTTTGAAAGTGGGTCTTTGCAGCTTGAAGACTTTTCACCGCTTCCTCCTCGGTAAGTATCGTATCAATAGACCTACCTGTTTTGGTAAACTCATCCCACCAGTAGTAATACACAAAGGCAAAAAGGGCCGCTCCTTGGCTAGCGATATCCGCTTCCTTATTCCAAGAAGCAAGTGTCGTGATCTGGGCAGTTAGCGCGGGGTATTTCTTGGAATCCAAGTTAAACAAGGCCTGCAAATTGGTGCGGAAGGCCAGGTCCTTGGGTAGGGTTTGGTCGAATTTAATTTGATTGAACTGTTCCCAATTGATTTTTCCTTCGGCCGGCATCAGCTCTCGAAAGCGCTTGGATCGGTTGTTGTCTCGAAGGTCAAAGCCCATTTCTCTGGGAAATGCTGCTGCCGTCAAGGTATCCGCTAGTGCGCCTGCTTTGTAGGGAGAATGGTTGGTGTTGTAGAGGTAGCCAACTGCTGGATTGAGCTGCTGCGGAAGTTCTCCAAAGGAATGATATTCCTTCCAAAGCACGCTTTTGCTAGTTCCAGCAACTGTCTCTTCGTGGTTTATTCCAGGGCTTCGCTTTGGCAATAGCGCATTGCTCACGTAATAAATCGTATCGTAGCGGTCGGCATAGACGGTATTGAAGTTGGGCAGCTGCAGGCTTTCCATGGCCGTTTTCCACTGGGTAAAATTCTCCGCTTTGTTCATCCTCCACCACTGTTCCGGTGCACCAATCCGGTCCAAGGCGCCCAATCGGAATGCGTAAGTTCCCTTTTCAGTAACTAGCGTTGGGCCGTAGATGGATTTCCAAACCTTTTTTGGGATCGGAAGCGTGATCCAATCCCAGAGTTTCACTTTCAGCCAAACTATTCTTTCTTCCAGCTGATGCCACTCTCCATCTACGCGGTAGCGCATGGGGTCCTCTGCATCCATTTCCAACTCAAATAGGTCCAGTAAGTCGGGGGAGTTGACTGTATGTGCCCAGCCCAGGTGCTCGTTGACTCCATGGAAGATCATAGCTCCACCCGGGAAGAGTCCTCCGAGTGCATTCCAACCTTCTTCTGACTGGATGTGCGCTTCGTACCAGGCCACAGGTCCTTCCAAGGGCTGATGGGAGTTGATGGCCAAAAATGCCTCTCCCGAGTCGGTTCGTGAAGGGTGAATGGCAATGGCATTGGAACCTTTGGGAAGGGAATCTTCGGCGATTTTGGGAACGGTACCGTTAAAGATCGCTTGAACAGCCCGGTCCGCACCAGCCATTTGGGCGAGGGATAGGATGTAGGCGGAACTGATTTCTTGGGCCGTGATCGGAAATGCAGGTCCATAAAGGAGTTCCTCCGGGTGATGGAAAGCATAGTCGTTCAAACCTGCCGCATAGCCTTCCAATACTTTTTTGAATTCAGGGGAAAAGCTCTCCTCGTACTTTGTTTTGGCGATTTCTTTGGTGTCTAAAAGGTGTACGAAAAAATCAATAGCTGCTCCCTCTTGCCCAAAAACTCTGCCCGCCAGGCCTTTCCCCGCAAGAACCGTCTTCTGGATGGTTTCAAAGTCGTCTTCGGCATGTGCCCAGGCCAATCCATAAGCTGCATCGGCATCTGATTTGCCAAAAATATGGGGGACCCCAAATTCATCTCTTGCGATTTGGATGTTCTTGGTATTCCAACCGGTAGGTTGGTGGATGCGTTGACAAGCAAAAAATAGACTGCAGATCAGTAGGGTGCCGGTAATTTTTTTCATGGAGTAATGAATCTTCGAGAAAGGTAAGCTTCATCCGAAAAACTTCCTCCTTCCAAATTTGTTTTTATTTGGTTGGCACGGTGTCACTAGCGTACACGGATTTTTTTAAGTCATTCAGCTTTCAAAAAAAACCGGCACATTATAGTTGTGTCGGTTTTTTTTGAAAGAAGTGTTGGACTACTGGCTTACCTAAACTCATAATCCACCCCGCTCACCTGTGTCAGCAAGGTAGGAGGTACATCTAGGGCAATCGCCGATTGAGGAGGGGTAGGGGTCACTGGTGAGTTTTCCGCCAAATACCCTTTTACAGCCTGATGCAAGGTGAATGGTGTGTTTTCAGTTTCCTGCACTCCTCTGAATCTACAGAGCATGTCGTCCGGATCTCCATCACGTTCGCAGGCACAAATTTTATATACTTTGTTAAAATCGAGGGCTTGTCCATGCACTTTAGCGGTTTGAACCCGATTTCCTTCTTGGCCAAATGCATTGAAGGTGATTTCCATTCCCTTAAACTTGATCACCCATCCGCCGAAACGCTTGGAGGCATCTGCTGCAAAGACATTGTTGAGCTCACGCTCCAGCCATTCTTTGATTTGTTTGCCATTCACCTTCCCCGTTCGGATGGTACTGTCCACAGGGAGCATGTCAAAAATAAAGCCATTGGTGATCGGGATATTCCCAGTATGGTCTGGAGTAGCCCGTGGAGGACAAAAGCGGAATCCATTGGAAAGGAAGATGTCGATGTCTTGAATCTGCCAACTTATCGCATCTAGAATTAGGGTATCAATTGTGTTTTCAATCACAAAATAGCGGTACAAGGGGAGGGTAGAGTAGCCGACCACTTGTTCAATATCTTTCAGGTAAGGTCCTTCGTACTTTTGAATCAACGCATTCATTTCCTTCGATGCCTTGTATTTGGCGGCATCCACTTCCAATAGTTCGTAGCGGTCCCCTACAACCTTTCCATTTTCAATGGTTAATTCCAAATTGCCCACAAAAGACCCAAAGGCTCCCGGTTCTACTACTTTTGGGTACTTCGCTTGGATGGGTTTTCGTACCCGCTCGTGCGTGTCTCCGCCCAAAATGTAATTGACCCCCTCACAAGCGGGAAGGTTGGCCAGGTGAATTTGCTGAGAGAGTCCCAGGTGCGCAACGATAGCAATAAACGCGCATTTTTCTTGGTTTCGTAAGACATCCACGTAATGTGCCAAGTTGTCTTCTGGCTTGGTGTAGATGATCCCCTTGCTGTAGTTGGGCGATTGGCGTACAGGTACCAAATGGTCTGTATACCCCAAAAAGCCTATTTTAACCCCATTGACAGTCCAGATGGAGTAGGGTGGAAAGATGAGTTCTCCTTTTTTGCCCTCACCCAAGTCGTGATACATGTTGGCACATACTTTGGGTGCAGTCAAGGATCCCAACAGGTGCTGCATGGACTTTTTGTAGTAGATCACTTCCCAGTTGCCGGGAAGGTAAAGGTCATAATCCAAGGCATTCAATAGTGGGACCATGGCCTCCCCGGTGGTTTTCACCGAAAGCTCGGAGCCCTGAAACATGTCTCCTGTATCGATCAAATAGCTGTGCGCCATTTTTTTGCGCTGGGTATCCAAAAAAGTTTTCAAGTGCGCGTATCCGCCAGTCTTGCGATAGACCGCTTTCCCATTTTCCCAAAACAACTCGTCATGGGCATGGATCTGGCAATGCACATCAGTCGTTTGTAGGATATTTAGCGTAAAAGAGGTTTCGCTTCCTTTATTAATAGTGGGAACAGGGCTGGCGGTAGCGATACTCGCGAGTCCGGTGCTTGCACCAAGTGCTCCCAATTGAGCGATAAATTTTCTCCGAGACGATTTCATGGTTACGATGGGCTGGATAATGGATGAAAAAAATGGCAATACCTTACCAAGTTGGGATAAAAGTAGGCCCGGCATTGGACTTAAGTTGGTGACAGGAGTCACATCGAGACAGTTTGATTGGAGAAAAAAGCGCTCGTGTGGAGGATTGTGGAGAGAAGCTTCTACCTACGACAGCCAATCCAATTAGTTCACAGTTCGCTCTCCATGGATTCGTGCACTTTTATTCTTTTTTAGGCATGGGTCTTTAAAACCGATACTC
>CANGZP010000019.1 GCA_947458475.1 Cyclobacteriaceae bacterium
GAGGAAATAATGAACCCAATTTTTTCTAAATCTTTCGCCCAACTTGGATCTTTGAGGATAAAAACTGGAAAATTGGGAGAGCCTTTAATTGTGGATAACCGGCTCGTTTCTTGGTTAAAAATGCCCGCAAAATCTCGAATTTTCTGACTTTGAGCCTTATAAATATCCTGCGTCTCCAAAAACGCCTGCAAGTTTGCCGGAGCACCTGGAGAGGATCCAGTAAAAATAGCTTGACTTTTTATCCCTGCAATCAGTTCCGATTTTCCCAAAATAATCCCCGCAGGCATCGCCAACCCTTTGCCCAAAGATCCCGAAACCACCAGATTCACCTGAGGATATTGCCGTTCCGCATACGTACCAAAAAGGGATTTTCCCAATACCCCAAAAGCATGACTCTCATCTAAAAGCAGGGTTACTTCGTGTTTTTTTGCAAGTTCTTGTACCCATGCATACTCGTGTATCTCTGCACGGAGGGGATCCACGGTATTTCCCAAAATCAATATTTTCCTGGGAGAAAGTGCCTCCGATTGCTCCAAACACTTTTTTTTCCAGGAAACGAAATTCAACTGAGGGTCGACTTGTAATCCCACAGGAAGAATAGCTGGGTGAGTGTCCGGTGCTGCCCAACAAATATCCGCCTTCGGATATAGCCATTGGGAAGCTGCAATTCCTGCCAAAAACCCAGAGCTCATCACCACGGCTGCCTCAGCCTTTGCATTTTTTGCGAAAAACTTCTCAAACTCCTCGAAGACTTTCAGACGCACATTATTCACGCGACTCAGCCCATGATTTGCTCCATATTGTCGGAGACAATCCTGGAGCACTGCTCCATAATGCGCGTCCTCCTCCATTCCGAGGTAGGAGGTTCCGCTGAAAAAAAGATACTCCTTTTTTCCAATGCGGACCACTGGACCTAGGGCCTGATTAAGGGATATGGGCTTCACTTACTCGACTACTTCGCAAAAATCTGGGCCTGATCTTGGAAGGATTTAAACTCCAAGGCATTGCCACAAGGGTCCAAGAAAAACATAGTAGCCTGCTCACCCACCTCTCCTTTGAAACGGATGTAGGGCTCAATCACAAATTCAATGCCGTGGGCTTTGAGTTTGTCGGCCAAGTCGTGCCATTCCTCCCAACCGAGAATCGCACCGAAGTGGCGCACAGGAACATTTTTTCCATCCACCTCGTTAGTTTTGGCGTTGGCGAGTTCCTCCGGCTTGATGTGTGCCGAAAGCTGGTGACCAAAGAAGTTGAAGTCAATCCACTTGTCGGTACTCCTTCCAATATCACAGCCCAGGAGGCCCCCATAAAATTGGCGAGTTTCTTCAATGTCACGAATTGGAAAAGCGAGGTGGAAGGGTTTAAAGTCAGACATAATGCTTAGTTTCGTTGGGTGATGTGTTCAGGGATTGATCGAAAATTGTACCCTAAATATATGGCAAAAAATAAAACAGTTTCATTGGTTTTGAGCAGCGGTGGCGCAAGAGGATTGGCGCACGTAGGAGTGATCGAAGAGCTGGAGCGTAGAGGATATACCATTACCGAAATTGCGGGCTGCTCTGCGGGTGCCCTAGTTGGAGGCATGTATGCCGCGGGCAAGCTGCCCGAATTCAAGGATTGGATCTGCAACCTCGATCGCGTAGATGTATTTTCCTTGATGGACTTTACGTTTTCAAGCCGTGGATTTATCAAAGGGGAAAAGGTCTACAAAGCCCTAAAAAAGGTGGTTCCCGACCAAGCCATTGAAGATTTACCCCTCCGATTTTCATGCAATGCCGTCGATGTCAACTCCGGAAAGGAGCATGTATTTGCGCATGGCAGTTTGTACAAAGCCATCCGAGCCTCGGGTAGTATCCCCTCGGTTTTCTTACCTGCTCAAATCGATAAACGAAACCTTATCGATGGAGGTGTTTTGAATCCCGTCCCCATCTCCTTACTTTCTGATCCTCATAACACCCTCGTGGTGGTGGTCAATACAAATAGCTTGGCCGAACATTTTCTCCCCCCTCCACACAAAAAATCAACCAAAAAACAGTCTCTTAACTTACCAGAATGGCTGATGGACTACCAGAATAAGATGAAAGCCTTTTTCCCGGAGGAGGAGAAAAAAGTCCAACAAAAGCGCTATTCCGCTCTGGAACTGGTCACCCGCTCTTTTGACTTGCTCCAAGACCGCTACTGCCAACTGCTGCTTGAAAATTATCCAGTAGAGGTCGAAATCAAGGTTGCCAGTAGTCAGGCAGGAACACTGGAGTTTCACCGGGCCGCGGAACTGATTGAAGTGGGGAGAATCAAAGCTTCTGAGGCCTTAGATCGATTGGAAAATGGAAATTGACGAACTGAATCGCCTGCTTGGCAATGTGGATAACTACCTTTTGGATCAACTCTTAAAAGGTCGATTTACCAAGGACATGAAGATCTTGGATGTGGGCTGTGGCGAAGGCCGCAATGCAATCTATTTCCTTCAAAAAAACTACCCCATTTTTGGCATCGATCCGAATGAGGTGGCCATTCAGTATTGCCGGTACCTGGCCAAAAGTATTCAGCCTGAAACAGACATCCACCGCTTTCAGGTAGGCGATGGGGCTGCCATCCCCTTTCATGCAGCTGCATTTGATGCCGTCATCAGTTCGGCCGTGCTCCACTTCGCAGAGGGGCATGCTCATTTTTGGAAAATGATTTCTGAAATCCATCGCGTACTTAAGCCAGGAGGGATTTTTTGGATGCGCATGTGTACGGGCTTTGGCAACATCCTGGAAGAAAGTCAGGATTTAGGAGAAGGGAGGTATGCGCTACCAGACGGATCCGAACGGTATGTGCTCTTACCTGAAGGCCTGCAGCAATTGGAAAAGATGGGCTTTCAGTTCCTCGAAGCACCCAAAACCGTCCTTGTCTACGGGCAGCGTGAGATGGGGGTATTTTTGATGGAGAAAAAGTTTTAACTGATCCTGCTCGACACTATTTCCCCTGTATCGCATTCACAATCAAGTCAAAAACGCTCGTGGGAGCAATGCGCTCTGCCTGCGTTAACGAGGCCTCACAAACCAATAGCGGCTTGTCCAAGTCCGATTCCGGGACACGTCCATGGGCGCCCTTGACCAAGGTGGCGTCCAAGGGAATCACATCCATCAAATACCGAAAACCAAGCTTCTTCTTCAAGAGCTTGGTCCCCACCTTGAGCATAGGAATTGGGATGGCAGGGTCCATGATCAGTTCCACAGGATCATAGCCGGGCTTGCGGTGGATGTCTACACAGCGGGCATAGTCTGGGGCTTTGGCATCCTCTAGCCAGAAGTAGTAGGTAAACCAGGAGTTGGCATCTGCCACGACCACCAAATCACCGGAGCGCGCATGGTCCAGGTGGGCCTCTTTTTTTCCTTGGGCATCCAACACTTTTTCCACACCGGGCACTTGCGCAAGTAGGGCCTGCACCTCAGCAAGGAGGGATTGATCCTGCACATGCACATGAGCGACCTGATGGTCTGCCACAGCAAAAACGGTCGAAGTACCGGCATCGAGAGTTTCCAGGCCCAGTTCATTTTTCACTTGAATCCATCCCTTCTCTCGGAAAATACGGTTAAGGTGGATTGGCTGAGAAACAGTCGTAATGCCATATTCGGATAGCAGCAAGACTTGGGTTCCTTGACTTTCAAAATAGGTGATTAGGTCCTTAGCCAGGTCGTCAATTTCCCGCAGGTCTTTCCCAATTTTGGCAAAATCAATCCCATACTTCTGCAACGCATAGTCCAGATGGGGCAGGTAGATCAAGTTGAGCGTTGGGGAATGCCATTGGTCCACCTTTTTGGCTGCCTCTGCTATCCAGCGGCTTGAAGCGATGGTCGTCGCGGGTCCCCAAAAGCTAAAAAGTGGAAAAGGGCCCAATTCGGCTTGCAGACGATCCCGAAGTTCCATAGGTTGGGAATGACAATCGGGCAACTTTCGTCCATCGGCAGGATACAGGGGTCTTGGCGTCACGGCAAAGTCCGCCGTGGTATACATGTTATACCACCAAAAAAGGTTGGCCACGGTAAATGTAGGATCCTCTTTGCGCAGCAAGTCCCAAACCTTGTCCCCTTGAACGAGCTTGTTGGACTGCCTCCAAAACTTGATTTCACACTCCTCTTCGAAGTACCAGCCATTGCCTACAATGCCATTTTCGGAAGGCCACTTCCCTGTGAGATAGGTGGATTGCGCAGAGCAGGTCACCGCAGGAAGCACGGGCTCCACCACGGCTTGATGCTTCGATGCAATCCATTGTTTCAAAAATGGAGTATGCTCCCCAATTACTCTTGGTGAAAGGGCGACGATATCGAGGACAACGGTTTTTTTCATGGGTTTGAAAAATGGAATGCGGGGATCAATTACTGGAGTTGCTCCCGAACCCAGGCCAACTCTCGAGAGATGGCCTCTCCCAAGGTGAGGTGCGTGTCTTCTGGAAGAACCTCCCAAGTGTACGTTTCCACTTCCAAGTGTTTGGTGATGCTTGGATCTGCATGGACTAATTTCAACACCTCCACAATGTCCTCCTGTGTGGACTGAAAGGTGCCGTAATTTTCAAGAAAAATAGGAACATGGAAATGTACGCGCCACTCCAAATCCTGGGTTTCTCCTAGTTGTGTAAGGGCTTGGGGTAAGTCGGGATAGGAATTCAAGCCCCCAGATTTTGTGCTCCCCACCACTTGGTGGAGGTAGGTGGTATCGGCAAATTCTGCAAGCCTTTTTCCGATGCTAAACCGCTCGTAGGGCGATTCAGGAAGTAGCAATTTGAGGGCAGCGGAAAGCTGAATTTTGCCAATTCCAATCCCCGCCTGCTTCAATTTTTTGAATGCCTCTTTTGGCTTTTCGTAGCCAATCGCAAAATGACATACATCGTAACACACCTGGAGGTGGTCTTTGATCAGTTTTTCTGCGGCTTTTTCGGTAATCCCAAGTTGCTTGGCAAGGCTAACCTTCCCAACTGGCAGAAGCCATTCCTTAAAATACCGGATCAATTCCTCAGAATTCTCAAGCAAGCCATCCGGTTCGGGCTCAATGTCTAAGTGAAGGAATTTTCCCGTTTCCTTGTTCAGCTTGACCAACTCTTCCACAACGGCAATCAAGTGAGTAGTGGCTTTTTCATAGGCCTCCTTCTTTTCCAAATCAGTCACAAACCAATGCCTGTACGTCAGCGGGGAAGTGGAAATTCCGCCTTCTACCCCTTCGGGAAGCAGCTCAGCTAAAATTCGAAAACTACGAATTGTGTAATCTAGTCGGTCCTCCGTGGTCCAATCTGGAGCATGTACCTGTTCCTTCACCTTGGTTCGGTGAAATCCACCGTAAGGAAAGCAGTTTAGGGTAAAAACGTAGGTGTTACTTTTTTTCAGCCAATCCCGAAACTCTTGCAGGCGATCCGGACGCTCCAATACCAAGGCTGCTTCATGAGAAAGGCGAAGGCCAATGCCAAAAGCACCCTTGTGGGTCAAGCGTTTCTTTACTTCAGGAATGTATATTTTCAGGTTTTGAAAGGTAGCATCCCAAGTTTCCCCTGCATGGATGTTGCTGCAATAGCTTAAATGGAGGTCCTTGATGTTCATAGGCAACGAGTAACTTAACCTTGGATGGTGCCTTGCTTTTCCCAGCGCTGAAGAAGATGTAAGGCTTTCACAATCAAGTTAGCGTCCATTTCATGCACCTCCACGCCTTTTCCTAACTTTTCTAGCAACATGATTGTGAGGGTACCTCCCAGGTGCTCTTGAAATTCTTTGAGTCCTTGAAGCAAGGCCTCCTCTTGAAGTTCGGGAGCGTACAAAGACAGTCCCAAGACATGAAACACCTTAAAAACACGGAGTAAATCGCCTTCTTCTATTCGCCCTTGCAAAAAGGAATAGGCCGAATCCAGTGCAATGCCTATGGCAACTGCCTCTCCGTGGCGAATTCGAAAGTCACTCAATTTCTCCAATTTGTGCGCCGCCCAATGTCCAAAATCCAGTGGTCTGCTCGAGCCAAACTCAAAAGGATCTGCACCTGCAATATGGTCCATGTGGTGCTGCGCGCTGCGGATGATGTGCTCCTTCATGGGCTCCATCTCCCGACTCGCAAGTGTGGGTGCTGCTTTTTCTAGCCACTCAAAAAACTCCAAGTCCTTGATCAAAGCCACCTTGATGGCTTCCGAAATCCCCGAAGCCCAATCCCGGTCTTGCAAACTTTCCAAAAAGTTAAAGTCATTGAGTACCGCAAAGGGTGGGGTAAAGGTGCCCAGGTAATTTTTTTTACCGAAGGCATTGATGCTATTCTTTACTCCAACAGCGGAATCGTTTTGGGACAAGACCGTTGTAGGAATTCGGATCAGGCGAATTCCTCGATGGGAGATCGCTGCAGCAAAGCCCACCATGTCCAGTACCGCTCCACCGCCGATCGCAGCGATGTAGGAATGCCGATCGATACCAAAGCTATTGGTGGCCTCCACCACCTGTTGGTAGGCATCAGGATCATTTTTGCAAGCCTCTCCCCCAGCTACCACTAGCGGCTCAGCCACTAGGGCAAGTCGTGAAGGATAAGCCGCTACATAGTTTTTGATCTGGGAAATCAACTCCGAATGATGGGCCACTACTCCGGAGTCCAACACAAAAAATACCCGTGCCAATTGCCCTTCTGGGAAGGTATCGGCAAACAAGGTTTGGGAGGCTGCAAACAAATTCTCCGTGAACGCAACCGGGTAGCGAAAGGGTACCGAGAAAGATTGTTGGAGAATCGTGGACATTTTGGGAGGGGATAACTCGTCTTGAGAAGCAAGTTGTGAAAGAAATTGAATTATTCGGTGTTTAAGTCACTGCAAATTTTTTGGCGAGGCCTAGAGAAATGGGTAAAAGCACCAAAATCAAGAGCCCAATGGGCCAACCCGAAAATGCGGTGGCCAAAGCCGCGTTGACCACAATCAGCGAAAGCACGGCTGCTTTGACCGACTTGCCAATGTATTGCGGTTCTTGGGTACGAATGGCTTTTAAAAGCGGTGGAAAGAGTCGGTAGCCCAAAAAGGCTAAAAATGGCAAAATCTGCAGGTAGCCCGGACTCTTCACAAAGGCCAAAATAAAGATCGCCACAAAGATGCTCGTGTACATGCCTGCCCCTAGAAATAGCGCATTCCTGTTTTTTCCATGCACCTCTCCTCTACTAATGATCGTAATCGCCGCGACATAGACTAGGGGAAGCAAACCCAAGTACCAGGTAGTATTCAGCAATGCAGGAACTACCGAGATCCCCAAAAGGAGATTTCCACTGCGGCAAAGCCCCATGTTGATGGGTCCAAATACCTGCTGGTGTTTGCCCCAGTAATCGTACAGCAAGGCGCAGCATGCGACAGCGATGGCTAGGCCTCCTGCCATAAGATTCACTTGAAAAGCAGAGGTAATTCCTCCCAGAAGCAGGAGCGTAGCCATCCCAATTGCTCCTTGTTTGGAAACTCGTCCACTGGGAATCGGGCGCTCCGGACGTTCCACAGCATCCAGTTCCGCATCGGCAATGTCGTTGAAAGCCACCCCTCCACCATACAGTCCGATGGTGCTCAGCGATAGCCAAAGTAGGTTCCACCAGAAGTCTTGGTCACCATAGATCCAGTTGGTGGCCATGGCATCCCAAGCACCTGCAATCGCAAATCCCGCCCAAATATCTGCCACCGCCGTGACCACATTGGCCGGCCGGGTGAGTTGGAGGTAGGCGAAAATCTTGGAATTGGCCATGATTTAGTTTTCTACGCGGTCATCTGGACCTTCCACGCGCGGCACCTGCCCACCGCGAAGTACAGAGTTGCCGCCCAGTTTCTTGGTTTGGTCGATCGGCGCTGCTTTGAGCCAATCGTCCTCATGCATCTGCCCACTCAAGCCAAATACAGTGAGTGCATTTTGGTAGGTAGTCAAGCGAACATGCTCCTCAGGTACGCCCATTTTGCGCATCAGCGCGGCAGTTTTAGGCACGGCAATGGGATCAGAGATGCCCCAATCCGCGGCCGAGTTCACAATGATGCGTTCCGGACCATATTGCTTGACGATTTCCACCATGCGCTCCGAGCCCATCTTGGTATGTGGATAAATGGTGAAGGCTGCCCAAAAACCGCGATCAAGCACCTCTTTGACTGTTTCCTCGTTGTTGTGATCCACTACCACCCAATACGGATCCATGCCGTGTTCCACCGCCACATCCATGGATCGGGTTGTGCCTTTCTTCTTATCCCGGTGGGGAGTATGGATCAAAACGGGTAGCTCCACCTCTTTGGCCAACTCTAATTGCAGGCGGTAAAATCGATCTTCGGCTTTAGTTTGGTCATCGTAACCAATTTCGCCGATGGCGACCACCCCTTCTTTTCCCGCATAGAGGGGCAGAAGTTCCATGACCTGTTCTGCCAAAGCCACATTGTTGGCCTCCTTGGAATTGAGTCCCATGGTGCAGTAGTGAACGATACCAAATTGGCTGGCACGAAAACGCTCCCAGCCCACTAGCGTAGAAAAATAGTCTTTGAAGGAACCTACTTCCGTGCGGGGCTGTCCCAGCCAGAACGCAGGTTCGATCGTGGCCACAATGCCTGCTTTGCGCATGGCTTCGTAGTCGTCGGTAGTTCTAGAAACGAGGTGAATGTGGGGATCTATGTACATTTCCATGAGTATATACTGAGGGATGGGGGTGAATTTAGGGGTTGAGGAGCGATTAAACTCGATTTTTTTGAAATTCTATTCCTAGCTCTTCCCAGCCATAGGCAGCGGTAGCGCAGGCCTCCTGAAGTAGGGGATAAGCTGCCAAAAGTTCCTTTGCAGGGGCAAAACTACTCTGGTACGCGGCCAAAGCCCCGGCTTTTTGCTCCAAGGCATCGTTGGATGCCAGTACTTTTTTCAAATCTTCCAGGTACTGGGCACCCATAAATGGCACGAGCAGTCGCCATACTTCTGGCATCACCGCTCTTCCGGCTGCCCAGCGCTCGTGCGCAAAATCGGTGGCCATGGCTGCAAGCGCCGAATTGCGTCGCTCATCTAGCTGCTGAATCTGGTAAAGCGGGCGCTGCATGAAAATGGCTTTGAGGACCAGCTGGTTCCAGTTGGCCTCCGGAAAAAAGCGCGCAGGATAGGGATTATTGAGGGCGATAGCATCAAAGACCAGCGACATGTTGGTGCGGCACCCTTCGATGGCCCGTGGTACGAGGTCTTCCGCAAAAGGCAATAGGGGCAGCGCGGCATACAAGGCCTGCTGTTCGTACATATCTGCCGTTTCAAAAAGTTGCTGCACAGTGGTCATCCAAGGGGTTTTTTCTTGGGGCAGCTGAAGTAATAGAAAGGTGCGGGCAGCCTGCAAAGTATCCCAATGGCTCAGGGAAAACGGGAGCATGCCGGATTCCTCCAAAGAAAGTGTGCCCAGAGCTGGTGAAAGCGTTTCTTTTTTAAAGTGTCGGGAAGCCTTGGAGAAGGCTAAAAAAAAGGCGTTCGGGCTAGTCGAATGGGTAATTTTTTGGGCTTGTTCGGCTAGCCAAGCAAGCGCTTCGGGGCCTGAGTTGTCTGCTAGGGCCTTTTTTAGGGTTTCTTGAACTGCTGCTTTCGCCATGGGAGGAGGGATCTTGGGTATTGTTACGTAAAGAAACTGGAAGCGAAAGAAAAATCCATCCTGTTTTAGACAAATGGAGGAAAAAAAGTGGTCAACAGTCGACGGTCAACAGACGACAGCCGTGGCGGTATATGAATAGGATTAGAATCCATACTTCGTACTTGGCCTGCCCGCCGCGGCGGGTACTTGGTACATTGTACTTTAGTCTGTTAGCCGTTGACCGACTTTTCCGAATTATCCACCAGCGGCTTCAACAAATTTGAAGTTAATTCCTAGATTTAGAAATTAAACGATCTCGCTATGAAAATCCGTAACAGTTGGTACTTCGGGCTTGTGTTTTTTGTTGCCGTACAAGTACAGGCACAAAATCCGGTCATCGATGCCATCATCAAAGAAGCAACCGAAAATTCCAAACTAGAAGTTCTTGCCCATGAAATCCTAGATGGAGTCGGCCCACGATTGGTTGGCTCCCCACAAATGCAAAAGGCCCATGACTTAGCCGTGACCACCTACCAGAGTTGGGGCATCCCTGCCCGCAACGAAAAGTGGGGCGAATGGAGAGGCTGGGAAAGAGGTATCACCCACCTAGACATGGTAGCCCCTTGGACCAAATCCTTGGCCGGCACCCAATTGGCTTGGAGCCCCTCCTCTCCGCAAGGAGGTGTAAAAGGGGAAGTGGTCATTCTTCCAGAGTTTGCCGACTCGCTGGCATTTCAAAAGTGGTTGCCAACTGTCAAAGGCAAGTACGTGATGATCTCCATGCCTCAGCTTACAGGCCGCCCCGATTACAACTGGGACGAATACGGCACGCCAGAATCCATTGAAAAATTGAAGAAAGACCGCACCGCCCTCAATGCCTCTTGGACCAAGCGCCTCCAGGCCACTGGCAAAAGTCGCAATCAATTGCCTATTGCCCTTGAAAATGCAGGTGCAGCAGGCATCTTGACCTCCTACTGGTCTAGCGCCTTTGGTGCCAACAAGATTTTTTCTGCCTCCACCAAAAAGGTTCCTACCGTAGATATTTCCTTGGAAGACTATGGCATGCTGTACCGATTGGCTGAAAGTGGTAAGAAACCAATGCTACACCTCAATGCCCAATCCAAAGAAACAGGCATGCAACCGACCTACAATACCGTCGCTGAAATCAAGGGAAGTACAAAACCAGACGAATACGTGATGCTATCTGCACACTTTGACTCTTGGGATGGAGGCACTGGCGCTACGGATAATGGTACCGGCACCATCTTGATGATGGAAGTGATGCGCGTCTTGAAGCAAGTGTATCCTAACCCAAAGCGTACCATCCTAGTCGGACACTGGGGATCCGAGGAACAAGGACTCAATGGCTCGCGTGCCTTCGTAGAAGATCATCCTGAGATGATCTCTAAGATTCAAGCGCTCTTCAACCAGGACAATGGAACGGGCCGCATCGCCAATATCTCCGGTCAAGGCTATGTGGATAGCTACGAATACCTGGGCCGTTGGCTCAACAAGGTGCCAAGAAACATCACCAAAGACTTGAAAACCGAGTTTCCTGGCAACCCAGGGGCGGGAGGTACAGACCACGTTTCCTTTGTAGCAGCGGGCGTGCCGGCCTTCAACTTGAGTGCCTTGCCTTGGAGCTATTCCAACTACACCTGGCACACCAACTTGGACACCTACGACAAGATTATTTTTGACGACGTGCGTCAAAATGTGATCCTCACCGCCATCCTCGTGTACATGGCCTGCGAAGAAGAAACCATGGTATCCCGTGAGCAGCGCATTCCTATCAATGCCCGCACTGGCGAACCGGCAGAATGGCCAGGCAAAAGATCTCCAACAAGAAAAGGAGGGGTAAATTAAAGTGGTCAACCGTCCACAGTTCACGGTCGACCGCTAACTGAATTGAACCTCAAAATTTGTTCTATTTAGTTACTGGTAAAGAACTAGAGAACAGTACAGTGTACTAAAAAAGGCTGCTCAGATATTGGGCAGCCTTTTTTGTAATTAGGTTTTCGTGGTGAATTGACCTACCGGAGGCAGGTTAACCTACCGGAGGCAGGTTGACCTACCGGAGGCAGGTTGACCTACCGGAGGCAGGTTGACCTACCGCGGTAGTTCAACCCGCCTTTGCGGGTTGTGCGGAATACGCTACCCATTTTACCCCGGGTTTACCTGCCGTTGGCAGGTAAACCCGGGGCTATGCAAGATTTGATCCGCCTTAGCGGATCCTTACTCGAGACAATTTTGGTGCACATAGGTTGTCCCTTTTTTTACCAATAACGATTGTCGTTGATTTTGACTAGGATCCGCCACGGGTGACTAATCCACAACCGCGGGCTAATCCACCGCGGGGGACTGATCCGCAACTGCGGATCCAACTTTGAATAGCCGCGGGTTGACCTACCGCGGTAGGTCAACCCGTGGATTGAAAAATAAATAGATTTCACAATCCGCCTCGGCGGATCGAACTCTACAGTTTCCCCGCCACCTTCCAGGTGTTTGCACTGTTGTGTTTCCCCACCACCAGCACCTTGAAAAATGATTTTTTAGCCAAGTCTGGAGGAAGCGCATAGTACTTCGCATCAGAAGGCACCTCCCCTAGGAAAAAATACTCGTCCCGACCACCCTCGGCAAAATGATCCGTTGGACTCCAATAAACTGCAAGAGTCTCGGATAGGGCTCCTGGAACCCAGGTGATGGTTTGGTTTTTACCCTTGCCTTGCAACCCAAGCTGGCTTACCGAAATGGGGCCTGTTAGCGGAATCCCATCCAATTCTCTTTCCTGATGCTCTGGAACTACCAAGTTGTAAAAGCGAAAAAAAGAAGGGAGCAGGTCCACATGAGCCGCTTTCCCGGAGAAAAAGTGGGGGTTTAAGTCACTGGCATTGGAGGCGATCCACACTTCCCGTTCCGCCTCGCTCTGCCCACCATGGCCTTTGGCATCCGGCTCCTTACGACCGTGGTCGGTGGTCACCCAAAGCTGCCAATCTTCCCCTTTTTGTTGCCGCTGCTGAATGGCTTGCCAGATCAAGCCTACCTGCGCATCTGCTTTTTGGATGGCGGCATCCATTGCGGGACCTCTCCCAAATTTGTGTCCCATGTCGTCGGTGTACTGCAAATACACCCAGGTCAAGTCAGGTCCTTGGCTGCTTAGGTAAGTTGCCGCCTCTTGGGCCACCTGTTGGTCAATTTGGTGAATGTAGTCCGACTGGGCATCATGGGGGTAGCGTAAGGTATCCAGTTCCAAACCATCCAATGCCCGGTCTAACTTCAAGTAGCCTGTTTGAGGCAGATTTTCCCCCAGCAGTTTGGTACGATTGTCCTGCCAGGTAGAAAAAATAGCGATCTTGGCATCTGGTCGAGCTTCTTTGAGGTAGCGGAAAATCGTCCAGTACTGGTAGTTGGGGGCTTCAATTCCATTGCCCCAAACCTGGTGCTTATTCGCCCAAGTACCTGTCAATATCGAATTGTAGCCGACGGCAGATATGGTGGGCGATTCGGAATAGCCTCCCTTCTGGCCTCCAGTGTAGGCGCGCGCATAGCCTCCCTGACTGGCAATTTGGTCCAAATTGGGAGTGGCCACCCGCTCCAAATCCTGGGCAGGAATGCCATCTAGAATGATGAAAACGAGCTTTTTCTGTTGCCCCACTGCCGCGGTGCTACACAGGACTAGAATAGAAACTAGGGCTAAAGCTAGGGTTCGCATCTTGGTTTTTTTTAGAAATAAAAGAGAATTTGTACCTTTTACCAAAACCTGCTCCCATGAAAAATTTCCTGCTTCTCCTTTCTGTCCTTTTTTGCTCCTTCCAGGGAATGGCACAGCAACTCAGTGACTACCTCTCGGCTGCATTTCCTACCCACATGACTGCGGCTGCGGACGGCAAAGCGGTGGCTTGGGTGCTCAACGACAAAGGAGAGCGCAATGTATTTTATGCCAAAGCCCCCAATTATGAGGCGCAGCAGCTGACGCAGTACAAAGGAGACCAAGGCGTGGATCTGGGTCCTTTGGTTTTTTCTCCCGATGGCAGCACCTTGCTAGTCGTTCGCGGGAATCCCAAAAACTCCTCCGGCTATGCGGCCAATCCGGCCCAACTGCAGGAAAACACCCAAAAGAAAATTCATGTGGTCGAACTCCAAACGGGAAAAAGTCGGGAGTTTTCGGTGGGCGCCTCCCCTGTATTTAGCCCAGACGGCAAGCAGGTCGCATTTTTGCAAGGCGGGGAAGTATACTTAAAAGCACTGTCCGACAGCAGCGGGCAACTAGGCAAGCCCCTGTTTATTGCCAGAGGCACCTCCTCCAACCTGGCCTTTTCTCCAGATGGATCTCACCTAGCCTTTGTATCGGCACGCACCGACCATTCCTTTGTAGGCCTTTGGAATTTTGCGAAAAAGAGCCTCCACTTTTCAGAAACGAGTTTGGACCACGACAGCTACCCCGCCTGGAGCCCAGATGGCACCCAGCTGGCCTACTTGCGCGTACCCAACATCCTGAATCACCTTCCCTTCACCTCCTTGACCGAAGCCAATCCCTGGAGTATACGCGTCCTTCAAGTCGCAACTATGACGGCAGAGGAAGTGTGGCGGGCCGATGCGGGCCGAGGCTCCGTGCTAGTAGAAGACCTGCCAGCATCCTCAGAGCGCCTCTGGTGGACGCCCGATGGGCAATTGGTCTTTCCTTGGGAGAAAAATAACTGGATGCAGCTCTATGCCGTTCACCCAAAAACAAAGCAGGTGAAGCTCCTCAGTCCAGGGGAAGGACAAGTCGAATGGGTGCAAACTTCCTACACCAAGAAAGAGCTCCTCGTCACACACAACATTGGAAATATTGATCGACGTCAGGTGTCGCTGCTCGACTTATCCACATTGGAAATGAAACTTCTTTCCAATCCAGAAAGCATCTCTTGGGCACCGGTAGCGGTAGAGAAGGGATGGGCTTGTTTCGAGTCCAACTGGAATCAGCCAGGCTGGCCTATCCTTCATCTTTCGGGGAGCAGTAAACTGCTGGCAGAAGCGCTCTTCCCTAAGGAATTTCCAAAGACCTTCAGCAAGCCAGAAGCACTCACGATACAGGCAAAAGATGGATTCAAATCCTCCGCTCAGTTGTTTTTACCGCCCAACTACGACCCCAAGAAAAAGTACCCTGCCGTCATTTTCCTTCACGGAGGCAGCCGTAGGCAAATGCTTTTGGGCTACAACTATGGGATCTATTATTCCCATACCTATGGCGCACAACAATACTTTGCTTCCCAAGGCTACATTGCTTTGACCCTCAACTACCGCAGCGGAATCGGCTATGGAATGGACTTTAGGGAAGAGAAAAACTTCGGCGCAGGGGGTGCCAGCGAGGTACAGGATGTCTTGGCCGCAGCAGACTATTTGGCTTCTCGATCCGACGTGGATGCTAGCCGAATTGCCCCCTGGGGAGGAAGCTATGGAGGATATTTGACTGCGCATGCGCTGACACAAGCTCCTGAAAAGTTCCATGTCGGCGTCGACATCCATGGGGTCCACAATTGGAACAAGGACATTCCGGTCTTTGCTCCCTGGTATGCCCCCGAGAAGTTTCCAGAGATGGCCGATTTGGCTTTTCGTTCCTCTCCCATGGCTCATGTGGAAAACTGGGAGGATCCCGTATTGCTCATCCATGGAGATGACGACCGCAACGTGCTCTTTTCTGAAAGTGTGGAGCTAGCAGAAGTATTGCGGAAGAAGGGAGTGTACGTGGAGCAATTGGTCTTCCCGGATGAGGTACATGCTTTCTTACTTCACCAAAACTGGGTGAAAGCCTTTGAGGCAACCTACCGATTTATTACCAAACATTCTTTGGAAAAATAAGCAGTTATCCACAGCTAGCCGCCTTGTAAAAATAGCACTACCGTTTGTCGGCCCACGCTTAAGGCGGTTTTACTCTTTTATCAAAGATTCTACCGCCTCAATAGCTGTGCTCAACCTTTCAGCTTTTTCTCCAGAGATAAGGACCCAAGGAAATCCACTCGCTTTGCTGAGTTGCTGGTAGAATTCAAAAAAATGCTGCCGCATCTCCAATTCCGGATGCTCTCGGAGCGGATCCTCCTGCCAAGGAAGATCGGGAGCACATAGAAGAATGAGGTCGTAGGTTCGTCGGGCGATTTCCTCCAGCACCCAAGGATCTACTTTCCCAAAGCGGTGCTGGGACCAGACCTGAATCACCCGTAGGTCGGTATCGCAAAAAAGGAAGCGGGTAGCAGTTAGTGCCAACTCGTCTTCAAGATTCATCTGTTGCTTACCGATTTGAAGCAGGTCCTCGTAGGTGTAGGGACGATCTAATTTTTCCAAGTACTCCCGGGCCACTTCAGGTACCCAGGGATCCGCATAGTGCAGGGCCAACTTCTCAGCCAAAGTGCTCTTGCCCGTGGACTCAGGGCCCAAAATCAGAATTCGCTTAGACATGGGCATTGGTCTTGAAAGCTTTGATCCAAGCTAGGAGACCTGCAATGGCGAGGCCCGTGAAAAAAAGGTACTGAAAGGAAGTCAACAGCAACCCTTTGTGAAAATAAAGCGGAATCGAAACCACGTCCGTTAAGATCCAAAAAATCCAGTTTTCCACTTTTTTCTTCGCCATCAGCCACATCGCCACAAAGGCCGAAGCAGTCGTGAAGGAGTCCCAGTAAGGAACCGTACTGTCTGTAAATTCAAGCAAGACAAAAACCAAGAGCAGAAAGGAACTCCCAAAAATGGTCAAGGATACCAGCCAACCCCTTGCATCAAGCCAAGTGACGGCTAAGGCATCAGCCCCTTTTTTCGGGGTATTCCAGAGGTACCAGCCATAGATAGACATCCCAAAATAGTAGGCATTGATGCCCATATCGGCATAAAGCCCGTAGTTAAAGCAAATCCACACATAGATCAGCACCGAGACGATGCCTGTAGGATACACCCAAATGTGCTGCTTTGTAGAAAAATACACGGATAGAATCCCCATAAACACCGCAAGACCCTCCAGCCAACTGAGTTGCTGCAGCCCTTCTACCAAGCCCGTAAGGAGAAATTCAAAATCCATGATGCGAAGAAAAGGATAATTTTGAGAGCCAAAACCTAAGCCACCGGTTAAATTAGGTTCCTTCCCCTCAAATTTGTGGCAAAGAATTAACTTTTCCTGCAGTTGCCAGGTTTGATTGCTAAATTGCGCTTTATGACGTTGCCCAGTTTCCCGCACAACCAAGACATTGATTCCCTCGATCCGAAGGACTTTATTTTGATCAAAAATGCTCAGGTCAACAACCTGAAGCAGCTCAGTGTGGCCATCCCTAGAAATGCCTTTGTGGTCATCACGGGTTTGTCGGGCTCGGGCAAATCCTCCTTGGCCTTTGACACCCTTTTTGCAGAGGGACAGCGCATGTATGTGGAGAGTTTGAGCTCCTATGCCCGCCAATTTCTAGGCAGAATGGAGAAGCCCGAAGTGGAATACATCAAGGGTGTGGCTCCCGCTATTGCGATCCAACAAAAAGTAAGCACCAAAAATCCGCGCTCCACGGTAGGCACTACCACCGAAATCTACGATTACCTGAAACTCTTTTTTGCGCGGGTAGGCAAAACCTACTCTCCCATTTCTGGGAAAGAGGTCAAGCACCATACCGTCAGCGACATTGTAGATTTTGTGCATTCCTTTGAGGAAGGTTCCAAAGTGATGGTTTCCTGTCCCCTGCAACCCAATGGTGATCGGAAATTGGATAAAGAGCTGGAGCTGCTCCTTCAGAAAGGCTATACCCGAGTACTACGGGATGGTGAAGTTTTGCTTTTAGAAGAACTGTTGGGAGGAGGAAAAATCGAAAAAGGGAACTATGAAATCCTGATTGATCGCTTGACCGTACAGAAAGAAGACGAGGACAACCAGTTCCGTCTTTCTGACTCCATACAAACTGCCCTCTTTGAAGGGCATGGAAATTGCAAAATCACCCTCCCTGGACTAGAAACTCGTACCTTCTCAGACCGATTTGAGTTGGACGGGATGAGTTTTGAGCTTCCGTCTGTCAATTTCTTCTCCTTCAACAATCCCTATGGCGCCTGCAAGCGCTGCGAAGGCTTTGGAACTGTCTTGGGTATCGATCGAGATTTGGTCATCCCTGACAAGGAACTTTCGGTGTACGAGGGAGCCATTGCACCTTGGCGAGGAGAAAGTGGAAAAGGCTGGTTGGAGCCCTTATTGAAAAAAGGTATCGATTTTAATTTTCCCATTCACCGCGCTTACCAAGACCTCACAGAGAACGAAAAAGAGTTGATTTGGACAGGAAATGGGTATTTCCGAGGACTCAACGAATTCTTCGAAGACCTCGAGTCCAAGACCTATAAAATCCAGTACCGGGTGATGCTCTCCCGATTCCGGGGACGTACGGCCTGTCCCGATTGTCGGGGCACACGCCTGCGAAAGGATGCCTCCTATGTCAAAATAGCCGGAAAGTCCATCACCGACCTGGTTTTGATGCCCATTGAAGATGCCCTCCATTTTTTCCAGACGATCCAACTTTCTGCACACGAAGCCAAATTGGCCAACCGACTCCTGAAAGAGATCAGCAGCCGATTGGAGTTTATGCACCAGGTAGGACTCGGCTACTTGACCCTCAACCGACTTACTTCTAGCCTTTCTGGGGGCGAGTACCAGCGCATCAAGCTGGCTACCTCCCTGGGTTCGGCCTTGGTTGGCTCCATGTATATCCTGGATGAACCGAGTATTGGACTGCATCCGCGGGATACCGACCGACTGATTGAGGTGCTCAAAGCCTTGAAAAATCTAGGTAACACCGTCATTGTTGTGGAGCATGAGGAAAAAGTGATGAAGGCTGCCGACCAAATCATTGACATTGGTCCCGAAGCCGGTGCAAAAGGAGGGGAATTGCTTTTCCAAGGAAGCATTGAAGAGCTGATTGCAACCGGGCAAACCTACACGGCAAAATACCTTCGCGGGGAGGAAAAAATATTCAACAAGACCACCAACCGAACTTGGAAAGATTCCATCTGGGTGAAAGGCGCTCGAGAAAACAACCTGAAAAATTTAGCGGTACAATTTCCACTGCATACCCTTACCGTCATCACCGGCGTATCGGGTTCGGGCAAGTCTACGCTCGTGAAGAAAATCCTCTATCCTGCCCTGGGAAGACTGTTGGGCACGGTGATGGACGAGGCGGGCAAGTACGATAAGCTCGAGGGAGACTACAAAAAGGTCACGCAAGTGGAGTTTGTAGATCAAAACCCCATCGGCAAGTCCTCCCGCTCCAACCCCGTCACCTACGTGAAGGCTTACGATGTGATCCGCACCCTCTTTTCAGAGCAGCCGCTCTCCAAACAGCGGGGCTACAAGCCAGCCTTTTTCTCCTTCAATGTAGATGGAGGACGCTGTGAAGCCTGCCAAGGAGAGGGAAACGTGACCGTAGAAATGCAGTTTATGGCGGACATCCACCTCACCTGCGAGTCTTGCAAGGGCAAGCGCTTCAAAAATGAAATTTTGGAGGTAACCTACAAGGACAAGAATATCTCCGAAGTGCTCGACATGACGATTGATGAAGCCATCGATTTTTTCAGCGGAAAGTCCCAACTCGTCAATCGTTTGCTTCCACTGCAGGAAGTGGGATTGGGCTACATTGGGATGGGTCAGAGTTCGAATACCCTCTCAGGAGGCGAGGCACAGCGCGTGAAGTTGGCTTCCTTCCTAGGCAAAGGCGGAACCAAAACCGGCGATCACATCCTTTTTATCTTTGATGAGCCGACCACCGGCTTGCATTTTCACGACATCAGCAAGCTCTTGATTAGTGTCAATGCATTGATCGAGCAAGGGCACTCCGTGCTGATCATCGAGCACAACACCGAGGTGATCAAGTGTGCAGATTGGGTGATCGACTTGGGTCCTGAAGGAGGAAATAAAGGCGGAAATCTCACCTTTGCCGGTACTCCGGAAGACCTGGCGAAGGAGAAAGGGAATTTTACGGGGGCCTATTTGTGAAAATTGTACGAAGTACCAAGTACAATGTACCAAGACACTTATCGAGCAGAATACCAGTCCTAATTCAAATTCCTACTTTGTACTTGGTACGTGGTACATTGTCCAATCTTGCTACTTGCTACTAGATACTTGCTACTAATAAAACTACTCCCTTCCCCAGCATTTTCCGATCCATCAGATCCTGCAAAGCTTGAGGCGCCTCGGAAAGCGTATATTTTTTGCCGACATGCTGGGCAATCGCACCTTCTTGAATCCATGCCAGCAGCTGCCGGGTATTCTGAAGGCTTGCTTTGGGCTCCAACTTGGCAAATTGTCCCCAAAACACACCCACCACAGCGCAGCCTTTCAACAAGGGGAGATTCATTGGAAGCTTGGGAATCTCTCCATTGGCAAAGCCAACCACCAAATAGCGCCCTTTCCAAGCCATCCCACGCAGGGCAGCTTCGGAAAACTTTCCTCCTACCGGATCATACACCACATCCACTCCTTTCCCTCCAGTCAGCTCTTTGATTCGAGTTTTTAAATCCTCCGTTTCGTAATTAATCGTTTCCACGGCCCCCTTTTCTCGGCAGAGCGCCAGTTTTTCTTCGGTCGATGCTGCCGCAATCACCCGGGCACCCATCAAGGTGCCTAATTCCACTGCCGCCAAGCCCACACCCCCTGCGGCGCCAAGCACCAAGAGCGTTTCCCCCGCCTGCAGCTGCGCACGATCTTTCAGTGCATGGTAGGAAGTGCCGTAGGTATAGAGTGTGGTCGCAGCTACCTCAGCTGAGAGACCGGGAGGCAAAGGAAAAACCCGATCCAGATCTACGGCTACTTTCTCCGCAAAGCCTCCCCAACCACATAGCGCAAGTACGCGCTGCCCCAATTCAAATCCCTGTACCTCATCGCCCAATTCCACGATAGTGCCGGCCACTTCTCCGCCAGGCGAGAAAGGCAGTTCGGGGGTAAACTGGTATTTATTTTGGATAATCAATACATCTGGAAAGTTGACCCCACAGGCCTCCACTGCGATGACCACCTGCTTGGAACTCGAAATAGGGCTGGGAATATCCAGTACCTGTAAGGTATCCGGAAGTCCAAATTGGGAACAGACAACTGCTTTCATAGTTGGGGGGTTTTGCCGAAGGCGTGGAGATACAAAAGAAGGAAAAAAGAAGGAATATTGGCTCGAAAGGGATAATTTTGAGTCCAATTCACCCCTAAGACTTTCTTTCATGTCCGTAGCATCCTACCTCGAAAAAAATAAAGATCGCTTTCTTCAAGAACTCTTTGACCTGCTCCGCATCCCATCGGTAAGTGCCGATCCCAAGTTTAAGCAGGATGTGGTCGCAGCTGCTCACTTTGTCAAAGAAGCTATGGAAAAAGCAGGAGCTGATACGGTTGAAATCTGTGAGACGGCGGGCTATCCCATCGTCTATGGGGAAAAAATAATTGACCCAGCACTTCCAACAGTCCTCGTCTACGGGCACTACGACGTGCAGCCGGCAGATCCCTACGAACTATGGGATTCACCTCCTTTTGAACCCGTTCTCAAGAAAACGGCCATCCATCCAGAAGGCGCTATCTTTGCCAGAGGCGCTGCAGACGACAAAGGACAGTTTTACATGCACATCAAGGCCTTCGAAGCGATGATGGCTACCGGCGCTCTTCCCTGCAATGTCAAATTTATGATCGAAGGCGAGGAGGAAATCGGCTCGGATAACTTGGACACCTTTGTGCTGGCCAACAAGGAGCGCCTCAAGGCAGATGTCATCTTAATTTCTGACACGCACATGATTGGCATGCAGGATCCTTCCATCACGGTGGGTCTTCGCGGCATGGCCTACATGGAGGTAGAAGTCACTGGATCCAACCGGGATCTGCACTCCGGTACCTATGGAGGAGCGGTGGCCAACCCGATCAATGTGCTCTGCAAAATGATCGCTTCCCTCAAGGACGAAAACGAGCACATCACCATCCCAGGGTTTTACGAGAAAGTACAAGAACTAAGTGCTGCCCAGCGTCAGCGCCTCAACGAGGCTCCATTTGACCTTGCCGAATACAAGGGCAAACTAGATATCCAAGACGTACACGGAGAAAAAGGCTACAGTACCATTGAGCGAGTAGGCATCCGACCTACCCTAGACGTGAATGGCATCTGGGGTGGCTACACTGGCGAGGGAGCCAAAACAGTACTTCCTTCCAAAGCTTACGCCAAGATATCCATGCGTCTGGTACCAGATCAGGACTGGCACGAAATTGCTACGCTTTTTGAAAATCATTTCAAGGCCATTGCCCCGGCTTCCGTGACGGTAAAAGTAAAAGCCCACCATGGTGGCGCGCCTGCCGTGGTGTCGGATTCTTCTTTGGGCTACCAAGCAGCTGAGGCGGCTATGGAGGAAACCTTCGGCAAACGACCCATCCCAACCCGTGAGGGTGGCTCCATTCCCATCGTGGCCCTCTTCCAAAAGGAACTGGGTTCGGACCCGATCCTCTTCGGCTTTGGCCTGGATACGGATGCACTTCACTCTCCCAACGAGCACTATGGAGTGAAAAACTACCTCATTGGCATCGAAACCATCGCCGCCTTTTTCAGACACTTTAGCGCTGCCCACGGAAAGTAAATTTTCCGATTCGCTAGAGGGTTGAGAAACCTTCGCGTCCCCTTTGCTGTTTTCCTTGGTAAACCCAGCTTTTCATGTTCCAATTCTCAAAAAAGTCAGTCCTGCTCCTCACACTTTTCCTTCTGCTCTTGAGCCCTTTGGCACAGGCTCAGTTGGTGAAGCCCCCTGTTTGGAACATCCGACTGGAGGGCAAGGAACTCGAAGTGGGCAAGACTGCCACCCTGGTGATGGAAGCGCAAATCCCCATGGGCTGGTACGTGTATTCCAATGATTTTGACAAGAATCTCGGCCCTTTACTGACCGAATTTATTCCTGCAAACTCGCCCGATTTTTCGGTGGCAGGAAAGCTTCAAGGTATCCAGGCCAAAAAGAAATACGACGAGGTATGGGAGGGAGATATCACTTACTTTATGGGAAAAGGGCGCTTTGAGCAGCCCATTACGCTACTGAGCACTGCGGGAGTTGTTAAAGGCTCCCTCGAGTACCAAATGTGCACGGATCTCACTGGGCAGTGCATCAACTACGAGCAGGACATCGAGGTCAGATTCACGGCCAAAGCTGCTACTGTAATTGCTCAAGAAGCTACCCCGGTTCAGAAGGCCGATACCTCCACTTCCGCTACACCAGCATTAACGGAGAATTCCTCTGTGGAAACTGCGGACTCTATCCAGGAGTCAGCAATTCCTGAGGAGCAAAAAGTCCCCCTAGCGGATGGCGCAGAATCAGAATCCCTAGTTGGATTTATGGTGCTGGCCTTTTTGGCCGGACTCGCTGCGCTGATCACCCCTTGCGTATTCCCGATGATCCCGATGACCGTGAGCTTCTTTACCGGAAGAGCTAAAAAACGATCCGAAGGTATCCGGCAGGCATTTATCTACGGCATTTCGATTATTGGTATTTACACCATCGCTGGCACCGCCTTAGCCGCTATTCAGGGGCCTGAGTTTGCCAACTGGTTAGCAACCCACTGGGTGCCCAATGTCTTCTTCTTCGCCATTTTTGTGGTGTTTGCCTTGGCCTTTTTGGGGATGTTTGAACTCACACTGCCATCAAGCTTTGTCAACAAAATAGATGCAAAAGCAGAAAAAGGAGGACTTGGAGGCGTATTCTTCATGGCCTTTACCTTGGTACTCGTATCCTTCTCCTGCACCGGGCCGATTGTCGGATCCATCTTGATTTCCTCCGCAGGGGGAGAACTGGTGAAGCCTGTCCTAGGCATGTTTTCCTTTGGCCTGGCCTTTGCCATTCCCTTTACCCTATTTGCGATCTTCCCCGAATGGATGCAGCGACTTCCCAAGTCTGGAGGCTGGCTGAATACCGTGAAGGTGGTCTTGGGCTTCCTCGAATTGGCCTTGGCCTTCAAGTTCCTCTCCATCGCCGACCTAGTCTACCATTGGGGCATCTTGGACCGGGACATCTTCCTCGCCATTTGGATCGTCATCTTCTCCGCCTTGGGTCTTTACCTACTGGGAAAAATCAGACTTCCGCACGACTCCAAGATGGAGCACCTCGGGGTTCCCCGACTCTTGCTCGCCTTAGTCACGTTTACCTTTGTGGTTTACATGATCCCTGGGCTTTGGGGAGCTCCATTGAAACTCCTCAGCGGCTACCTGCCTCCAATCACCACACAGCAGTTTAGCCTGACTGGAAGCACTGCAACTAACGAATCAACCCCCTCTTCAACCGAAGTGGTGCTGTACGGTGATTTACTCAAAATCCCTCACGGCATCCCCGGTTACTTCGCCTACGAACAAGCCCTTGCTGCTGCCAAGCGGGAAGGAAAGCCCCTGCTCATTGACTTTACTGGCCACGGCTGTGTGAACTGTCGCAAAATGGAAGAGAATGTCTGGGTCGATCCCCAGGTAATGACGCGATTGAAGGAAGACTTTGTGATGGTGGCCTTGTACATCGACGAGCGTCTCGAACTTCCCGAGAGCAAATGGTATACCTCCAGCTACGATGGGAAGGAGAAAAAAACCTTGGGCAAGCAAAATGCCGATTTCCAAATCACCCGCTTCAACAACAACGCCCAGCCTTACTATGTGATTTTGGATCACCAAGAGCAACTATTGGCTACTCCAAGGGGCTATGACACCGACATTTCTGCGTTCGTGGCATTTTTGGATGGGGCCAAAGCCAAGTTTCAGTCCAAAAAATAAGAGTCAGACCCCAAAAAACCGCGAATCAAAGGGAAAATCCACCCTGCTCTTGATCTGAATTCGTTCAAAATCTGGATGTGCGGGATTCATCAAGTAATTGAAATCCCCAGGCACTACGGCCGAGGGTACTTGCAGCACACAACTTTCTGCTGCAGCTACAAATTCATCTCCGATTCGCTGCGTTGGTATGAGGTGTGGAAAGTTATTCCATCCTACAGGAAGGTTAGCTGGAGCTAGCGCCCTCAAACTCACCTCATCGGAAATTTCCAATTCAACCATTTCATAGTCCTTGGGCAAGAGCCCGAGAGAAAGATGCACCGCCACTTCAGCCATGGCCAAAGCACGGCTATCTGCACAGTAGATCAGCGCCGTTCCTTTGGAATTCCAGCGATTGCCCGAACGAGCAGCTCCTTCACCAGATAAAGGATTCGCATACTTTTTCCGTACCAAGCGAAAGGCACGCATCAGACAAATATCCCTTGATCGATGCGGTGCAGCTCCTGGATGACTAGCTCTTGGCCATAGGAATCTTTCAACAACTCCAACGGCATTTTACCACCAAGCGCTGGACTGGCAGCATTGAGCCAAGCTTGGAACTCCTCTGGAATATCAAATACCTCCAAGCCTAGGGCAGTCACTTCTGCTAGCTCTAGGATCTTCTCGGAATGGATGGATTTGAAGAGGTAGTCTGGCTCTTTCTTGTAGCGCTGCAAGGACTTGAGGGAGATATCCAAAAAATCCGACCACTCCTCGTCTGAAAAAGGAGCCATTTCTTTAATTGTCAAAAAAAGCGAGGTAGGTATCCCCTTACGAATCATCTCCACCAGCAGCATGCGATCGGCAAAGAAAGCAGTCAACAACAGCCCTTGAGTCAAGGCCTGCTGGGTTGCATAGCGGGGCAAAGACCTGGCATAGGTGGTCATTTCTTCCGCTACGAGATGGACTTTTGCGGGGGGAGGAATTGGATACATAATGGAGAAAATTGTCTATGAATTTAAGACAATTTTCTCAGCATTCAAAAAATAGCGGGTTTTTTATGGATAAATCTCCTCCAATACCTGCGCCAACCGTACGCTTGCAGCAATCAAACGCTCCTCAGCAATGCTGAAATTTTGGTACATATAGGGGTAGCTGATTTTTTTATTCTCAGGGAGATTGTACACCTGAGGCCGATAGCTCACCGCTTCTTTGAGCCAATCCTCCATTGTTCCAGCGCGATAGGTTGCTTGCAGTTGAGGCGTCATGCGACGATACAATTCTTCTCCCAATTCGGTGTAGCTCATCCCTTGGCGATCGATCATGCCGCTATCCCAGAGGGCATGCAGATTGGTTGGCTGTCCAAAAAACTCTATCCGCACATCATTTCCGCCCTTGTCGGTACCCGTCCCTACGTGAAGGGGCTGGTGGATATCCTCAATCATGTGAATGAGCATTTTTAGCTTTTCAGCTTCTGTTTTTGGGTCTAGGCCTCCTTTTTTCAATTCGGCTTTGATTCGTTTGATGGCTTCGTAGGCATCGCCCGTTTTTTCTTGGGTGCTTGGATCGTATTCCCCATTTTTACTGTTTAGGTAATGCCAGGTCGTCGCATAGTCGTAGCTTTTGTCCGAACGGATGTCATCCATCCAAGTGCCGCTTTTGCTCAGGGAAACCGGGTAGAGCAGCCCCTCCACTTTTTTGAGCGTGGATTTTTTAAGTTGCTTCTCGGCCATCAGGCCAATCAGGTAGTGTCCCAATTGTCCCCAAGCAAAGGCTTGAGTAGTCAAGGTGAATGCTAAAGTAAGGGCTAGCGAAAGTGAATAGATTCTTTTCATAGCAGGAGAGCGAAAATAGAGTTAGGTAGAAGCCAGTTCGGACACCGCCAACCAGGCCATGAGCCCAGCGCCGATCTCCAACGCTTCTTCTTCAATGTCAAAGGTAGGCGTATGCACACCTGAAGTAATGCCTCGGGCCTCGTTGCGGGTGCCCAATCGGTAAAAGCAGCCATCAATCTCCTGAGAGAAATAGGCAAAGTCCTCGGCAGCCATCCAAATGTCTAGGTCGAGCACATTCTCGACTCCCAAATAGGTTTGTGCTGCAGCCACAGATCGCGCCGTCAATTCCGGATTATTTTTTAGAAAAGGATAGCCCTTTCGGATTTCAAAATCGAGTTGCCCACCCATTCCCTCCACAATTCCTTCGGCGATTTGACGCATTTTTTCATGTGCCTTGGCTCTCCAGCCTTCGTCCAAGGTGCGGAAAGTCCCTTGAATCTTCACCTCGTTTGGAATGATGTTGGTGGCTCCCAATGCCTCCACCCGTCCAAAGGAAAGGACAGAAGGAATCTTGGGATTGGCTACGCGACTGACGATCTGCTGCAAGGCTACCAACAGGTGCGCAGAAATTAAGACCGGGTCAATGAAGGTTTCAGGCATGGCTCCATGTCCTCCCTTCCCTTTGATGGTCAGGTACAATTCATCTGCGCTTGCCATATACAGCCCTGAACGAAAGCCCACCTTGCCGGCAGGAATCATGGGCATCACATGCTGACCCAGGATATACTGGGGACGGGGGTTTTCGAGCACCTTATCTTTGATCATCAAGGAAGCTCCCCCAGGAATGATTTCCTCTCCAGGTTGGAAAATTAGTTTGATCGTCCCCTCAAACTGATCTCTGACCTCGTGTAATATTTTTGCTGCTCCAAGCAAGGATGCAGTATGCGCATCGTGCCCACAGGCATGCATGACGCCTGGGTTTTGAGATTTGTAGGGCACCTCATTTGCTTCAATAATCGGCAAGGCATCCATGTCCGCACGAAGGGCCACCACTTTTTTCTCCGGGTTTTTTCCTTTGATCAGGGCAGACCAACCTGTGGTTGCTTTAGATTCAATCTCGGTGATGCCAATCGCTTTCAACTTTTCTGCTACAAAGGCTGCCGTTTGAAACTCTTGGAACGAAAGCTCTGGGTGGCTGTGGAGGTGGCGACGGAGATCGATGACCTCCTGCTTGTAGGCTTGAGCCAGGGATTTAATTCTGTCCTTGAGCATTTGCGGGGGAAGATATCGTGTACTCTTTCCTTAAAAATCGATCTTGTATGATTCGTGCTGCGGGAAATTGGGTCTTAAGCTGGTAATAGGCAGGTTGCGCTTCAATTTTAAAGCCATAGCTACCTACTTTAACCAAATAGCGCGGCTGCTGGTATTGTATTTCAGGATTTAAGTCTGGATATGCGGACGAAAGGAGCTCTTTGGTTCGAAAGGCTTCGTTTCGATTCACGCCTGAATAGACGAGCACCGTAAATCCGCTGTAATAGGGTTCCGACTTCGCTTTTTCGTAATTCTTACTCATCCGTTGCGCAAGTACTGAATCCACCGATTGGGAGGAGGAAGGCAAGGACGGGGTCACCTCCTGCAATGCCTGCTTGTAATCCGGAAAGTCGGGAAGTCTTTCGCCCAGATTTTCTTGGTACTTGGAATAATCCACTACTTCCGCTTGCGGAAGACCTGTGCTTGTTTGGCAAGCTCCAAACAGTAGAATTATTCCTAAGATCCAATAATTTTTCATGGGCATTAGCTTTCTATAACCACACAACTGCCGTTTTCCACGTCTTGTTCGACACTCTTGTATTTGACATCTGCCTTAGTGCTGCCGTCTCGGTATTGTACCGTTACCTTGTCGTTTCTCCCGTACACCTTATCCGCCTTTCGTGGGGCTATTGGCGCAGGAGCCGGTCTGCCGGCAGATGCTGCTGCAGTAGCCGCACGGTTGGCACCTGGATTTAGGCTACTTCCAACCTCAGCTTTGGAAGCTTGCACCCGTGATTCCGAAGCGCGCTGTGGTTGAGGAGCCTGCTGAACCTGTGCAGGATCCTGCTTGGGCAGGTCGGCACGGGTGATGAAGGATGTCATGTCTTCGTTGAGCTTGCCTACGAAGCGCTTGAATAGCTCAAAGCCCTCAAACTTGTAGATCAAGAGCGGATCTTTTTGCTCGTATACCGCATTCTGAACAGACTGCTTCAAGTCATCCATGTCGCGGAGGTGCTCCTTCCAATTTTGGTCAATGATCGCCAAGGAAACATTCTTTTCAATGGCACGAACAAGCTCCTGTCCATTGGTTTGCAGGGTTTTTTCGAGGTTGCACACCACCCCAATTTGCTTGACCCCATCCGTGATCGGCACCATGATGTCCTTGACCGTAGCGCCTCGTTCTTCCTGAACATTTTTGAAGACCGGAAGAGCCGTTTGAGCAATCTGCGCATTCTTCTTTTGGTAAAAATCAAAAGCAAGGGCATAGAGCTCTTGGGTAAGTTTCTGCAAATCCTTTGATTTCAGGTCATCATTTGTCACCGAAAAATCTACCCCCAAGGTAGTGAATACATTCATGCGCAAGTTTTCTGCATCTCCAGTTGACTTGCCTACTTGGATGAGGTTTTCGCTGACATCAAACAACACATTGAGGATATCAAGCTCCAATCGGTCTCCCTTGAGTGCGTTTCTTCTTCGCTTGTACACTACCTCGCGCTGGGAGTTCATCACGTCATCGTACTCCAATAATCGCTTACGTGTCCCAAAGTTGTTTTCCTCTACCTTCTTCTGCGCGCGCTCGATGGACTTGGTGATCATGCTGTGCTGGATCACTTCTCCTTCTTCTAGACCCATGCGGTCCATGAGCTTGGCGATCCGGTCTGATCCGAAAAGACGCATCAAGCTATCTTCAAGAGACACAAAAAACTGGGAAGAACCCACGTCCCCTTGACGACCTGAACGGCCTCGAAGCTGACGGTCTACGCGACGGGATTCATGTCGCTCCGTACCGATGATGGCCAGACCTCCTGCCTTTCGGGATTCCGGGGTCAACTTGATATCCGTCCCTCTACCCGCCATGTTGGTAGCAATAGTCACGGTGCCAGGCTTGCCTGCTTCCGCCACAATATCCGCTTCACGGGCGTGCTGCTTCGCGTTCAATACCTGGTGATTGATTTTTTTCAAGGTCAGCATGCGGCTGAGTACTTCGGAGATTTCTACCGAGGTGGTGCCTACTAGCACCGGTCTACCCTGTGCTACGAGTTCATTGATTTCGTCCGTCACGGCGTTAAACTTCTCACGTACGGTTTTGTATACCTTGTCTTCACGGTCTTGGCGGATGATCCCTCTGTTGGTTGGGATGACCACCACGTCCAACTTGTAGATCTCCCAAAATTCTCCCGCTTCCGTTTCGGCGGTACCTGTCATGCCTGCGAGCTTGTGGTACATGCGGAAATAATTTTGCAGCGTGATCGTGGCGTAGGTTTGCGTAGCATCCTCCACCTTCACATTTTCCTTGGCTTCAATCGCTTGGTGTAGGCCGTCAGAGTAGCGTCTGCCTTCCATCACACGGCCTGTTTGCTCGTCGACAATCTTCACCTTTCCATCTACGAGGATGTACTCCGTGTCGCGCTCAAACATGCAATAGGCCTTCAGTAGCTGATTGACCGTGTGGATACGCTGGGCTTTCACTCCGTAGTCCTTGATGACCTCTTCCTTGCGCGCCAACTTTTCGGTTTCGTCCAAGGAACTGCTTTTTTCCAGTTCATCAAGCGCAATCCCAATATCTGGAAGAATGAAGAAGCTTGGGTCTTCGTTCTTGGAAGTCATGGTTTCGATGCCTCGATCGGTCAGGTCAATCACATTGGTCTTCTCATCGATGGTAAACAACAGCGGCTCGTCTGCCTCAGGCATGTTGCGCTTGTTGTCTTGGAGGTAGTAGTTCTCTGTTTTCTGAAGAATCACGCGAACACCTGGCTCAGAAAGATACTTGATCACCGGCTTGTACTTGGGAATACCTCGGTAGGCTCTGAAGAGGGCAAGACCTCCTTCTTTTTCGTTGCCGTCGGCAATTGCTTTTTTTGCAGCAGTCAAAAATCCCTGCACCAACTTGCGTTGTTCCTCCACCAAGGTGGCTACGCGGGGCTTCATCTGGTCAAACTCGTGTACATCTCCTCGAGGAACAGGCCCCGAAATGATCAATGGTGTACGGGCATCGTCAATCAAGACGGAGTCCACCTCATCCACCATAGCAAAGTGGTGCTTGCCTTGTACCAAGTCTTCAGCCTCTCGAGCCATGTTGTCGCGGAGGTAGTCAAAGCCAAACTCGTTGTTGGTACCGTAGACAATATCCGAAGCATAGGCTCGCTTTCGCGCGGGAGAGTTGGGTTGGTACTTGTCGATGCAGTCGACCGTAAGGCCGTGAAATTCAAAGAGGGGAGCGTTCCATTCGGAGTCACGCTTGGCCAAGTAGTCGTTGACCGTCACCAAGTGTACGCCACGTCCAGAAAGTGCATTGAGAAAGGCCGGCAGGGTAGACACGAGGGTTTTTCCTTCACCCGTCGCCATTTCAGCGATTTTTCCTTTGTGAAGGACCATGCCACCGATCAACTGTACATCGTAGTGAACCATGTCCCAGACCACTTCGTTTCCTGCCGCCATCCACTTGTTGTGCCAAATGGCTTGATCGCCTTGAATCTGCACATTGGATTTGGTAGCGGCAATTTCCCGATCACGAGGGGTAGCCGTTACTTCCAACTGTCCTACTTCTTTAAATCTTCTGGCGGTTTCTTTGACGATAGCAAAGGCAGTTGGCATCACCTCATCCAACACCTTTTCCAATTCGGTGTCGCGCTCCTTTTCTAAAGCGTCGATTTGGTTGAAAAGCTGGTCTTTCTGGTGAACTGCTTGCGCAGGCAAAGCCTCTATTTGGCCTCTGATCGCAGTGATTTTTTCGTCAATGGTCTTGAGCTGCTCGTTGATGCGTGCCCGAAGGGAATGGGTCTTTTCACGCAATTGATCGCCGGAAAGGGAAGCCAATCCAGCAAAAATCTGGTTGGTCTCGGTTACCCGGGGAAGAAATTCTTTGATATCTCGGTCGGATTTGGTGCCAAAAATCTTGGCCAATCCTTTTGCAATAAAATCTAGCATACGAATGGGTCTGTACCCTTTTTTGGGGACTTAAAAATACGCGGTTTTTTTAGAATTGGTACTCCTTAATCGCTTGTAATTCACAAAGGACTTTAGAAATTGGGGAGCTGGATCTGTCCAGCATAGACCTGCTGCGCTGGTCCAATCAGCCAGATGTTGTCAAATCCCTCTTTGGCATTGCCTTCAAAGGTCACCTGCAAATTTCCCCCTAGGGTACGGATTTGGATGCTATTTTGTTGGGTAAGTGCTCCACAAACAAGGGCTGCTGCCGTCACGCCGGTGCCACAGGAGAGCGTTTCGTTCTCTACGCCACGCTCAAAAGTGCGGACGAAAATTTCGGCATCGCCTAGTTTTTGCACAAAGTTGACATTGCTGCCTCCAGGTGCATAGCAAGGGTCATGGCGCAGGACTTGTCCTTGTTCAAAGACCGGATAAGTCTCCACATCCTCCACCCAGCGCACGTGATGAGGAGAGCCTGTGTGCACAAAAGCGTCGCCCAAGCTTTCTGAGATTTCAGAGACATCTCCCATTTTTAGTGCCACTAGGCCGTCCTTCAGGCTTCCCTCGTGGGGGCCGTCAATGGCTAGAAATTGCGTTTTTTGGTCAATGATTCCCAAAAAAGCTGCAAAGGCAACTGCACAGCGGGCGCCATTTCCGCAGAAACTTTGGCTGCCATCGGCATTGAAATAGACCACTTCAAAGTCATAGTTGGCATGGGGACGGATCAGGATTAGCCCATCGGCACCAATGCCAAACCTCCGGTCACAGAGGGCCGAGATGCGCGCAGTATTGCCGAGATCCCAAGCCGCTTGCCGGTCGTCCACCATCACAAAGTCATTGCCTGTGCCTTGGTACTTGTAAAAGGAAATTAGCTGTGAAGCGCCCATCGCTTGAATTAAGTAAATGTATTCCTCAATAACGGACAAAGTTACGCATTTGTCTGCAAAGGAAACCCCCTCTTCGATTCTGCCGTTAATCCGATGCAAGCATCTACTTTTTTCCAAAATATGTTGATCCGCAACTAAACGAATCATTCTAAAAGCGTTTTAGAATAGTGCGGATGTCAACAGTTGACCGACCACTGTCCACAGCACACCAAATTAAACTTCAACCCTTATTTTCTTTGGCTGCCAGTAAAAAGACGAAAAATCACATTCCAAAATAATGTAGATTCGTAATCCAATCCGTACATGCGATGAAAAACTACCCGAGTCGAAGAGAATTTTTAGCCACCACTGCCAAAGCAGGACTTACTGTAGGCCTGGTGGGTACGGCATTTTCAGACCTTCTTGCCCAAACCGCTCAAGCGGTAGCAGGCACTGGGTTTACCCAAAAGCCTTTGCCCTATGCCTACACGGCCCTCGAGCCGCACATCGATGCGCGCACGATGGAGATTCACTACAGCAAGCATGCGGCTGCCTATGCGAGCAACCTTCGGGATGCCGCCAAGGAAGAAGGCGTTGATACGGCGCAGCCCTTGGAGCAAGTGCTGACCTCCATCTCGAAGTACTCCGCCAAAATGCGAAACAATGGAGGGGGGCATTACAATCACGAACTTTTCTGGAGTATTCTAGGGGCCCCTACAGAAGGAGGCCTGCCCGCTGCAGAGGGCGTGCCCGCCGTGGCGGGTCCGGATGGCGCGCTATTGAAAGCCATTAAAACTTCATTCGGGAGTTACGAAGCCTTTGTGAGCCAGTTTGAAACTGCTTCCAAAACTCGCTTCGGATCAGGTTGGGCATGGCTACTCGTAGATGCCACAGGGAAGCTCGTGGTAAGTTCCACACCCAACCAAGACAATCCCCTAATGGATATTGCTGAAGTGAAGGGAACCCCGATTTTGGGCTTGGATGTGTGGGAGCATGCCTATTACTTGCACTACCAAAACCGCCGACCGGACTATGTAACTGCCTTTTGGAAGGTAGTCAACTGGAAGGCCGTAGCAGATCGCTTTGCGGCAGCGACAACCTAATCCCTTGAATTTCCCGATTAATCGTTCATCTACAACCCCTTTTCATCCCCTTTCCATGCAAGATCCAGCCTCCCTCAGTTCCGTAGCGCTCTTTCACAAGACCTTCAAGCATCCTATTTTGGCTCAGCCCACCATCCCTTCCGAAACCCGCTGCGCGCTGCGCGTATCCTTGCTCGCGGAAGAGTTGAAGGAACTGGAAGAAGCGATTGAAAACAAGGATTTGGTGGAGATTGCAGATGCGCTGTGTGACTTGCAGTACGTACTTTCGGGCGCCATCTTGGAGTTTGGATTAGGAGAAAAGTTCAAGGCTCTTTTTGACGAGGTGCAGCGCTCCAACATGAGCAAGGCTTGTAAAACGGAAGAGGAAGCAAAGGCTACCGTGGCGCATTACGAAGCGAAGGGCACGCCATGCTTCTATGAAAAAGAAGGGGGTCTCTACTTGGTTTTCCGCGAAGGCGACCACAAGACCTTGAAGTCTGTTGGGTATTCGCCTGCTGATTTGAAGGGGATTTTGAAGGGTTAATAAGAGATGTTTGCGCGCAAAGGCGCAGAGACGCAAAGAAATTTTAATATGTACGAAGTACCCTGCCTGCGGCAGGCAGGCAAGTACAAGGTACAAAGATCTTTAGGAACAAAATTCAGGTACTAAAACGAATGCCTACTTCAAAATTCTTCAATCGGCATTCGGTGTTCGATATTAGAAAAAATTTCTACACGCCTTTTTTAAACCACATTAGACACAGTAGAAAAGATACTATGTGTCTCCTATGTTAGCTCCCAGTTAAAAAAATCCTTTCCAGTAATTAAATTTAATAAAAAGTGGTGAGGGATGAGAGCCAAAATGTGTCTAAATAATCAAAAGATATATTCTCACATAGAAACC
>CANGZP010000020.1 GCA_947458475.1 Cyclobacteriaceae bacterium
GTGGTGCCTACTTGAATGATTTTTCCATTATCCAATAGGACAGAGGTATTGGTTAGGGTGCCTTTGGTAACCGTTACTACGGTAGCATTTTTCAATAAAAATTTACCGTTTCGAGGCTTTACAAACTCCCCATCAATTTGGGCTACAGCCACCACTGGAAGTAGGGCAATAAGTGCAGCGCAAAAGCTTTTTAAAATTCGTTTCATTGTTTAAGAATTTTCGGGGTGATTAATGTTTTTCTTTCTCAAATGCACCTTGAAATGCTTCAAAGTACTTGTCAACATCCTGCATGCAGCGGTGTGCTTCTTCATTGGCACGCAAGAAGATTGGTTCTACCATCTCCGTAGCTGCTACCCAAAGCCGTTGATCTTCTCGATCTGCTTTACGATCGAAGTACTTCACGCCATCCACAAAAGTCATTTGGGGTACAGCATAAGAAGATAGGGGATGCCCTTCAAAGATGACTAGATCGGCTTGCTTACCTACTTCAATGGATCCCACCTTATCCTCAATACCCAATTGCTTGGCAGGATTGATGGTGATCATGGCTAAGGCTTCCTCATCAGTCAAACCTCCATAGCGCTGCGTTTTGCCCGCCTCATGGTACAGGTGACGGATGAGTTCGGCAGAATCCGAGTTGATTGAAGTGATGGCTCCATTTTTCTGAAGGATGGCTGCATTGTAGGCAGTGGAGTAGTACACCTCCATCTTGTAGGCCCACCAATCCGCAAATACGGAAGCTCCCATGGTGTATTCCGCAATTTCTGGAGCCACTTTAAATCCTTCATTGGTATGTTGAAATACCACTTTCTTGATGTTAAAATCCTTAATGACATTGATGAGCATGTAGATTTCATCAGCTCGGTAGGAGTGGCAATGGATGATGATCTTTCCATCCAAGATGTCTACAAGGGTTTGCAGTCGTTCGCTGTAGGCTGGTGGAGTAAGGGTGTTTCCTTTCTGTGTCTTGGCTAGTGTGTATTTTTCCCAGGCTTTCTTGTATTGGATCGCTTCATTGAATCCATTACGGATCACCGCTTCAACACCCATTCTTGAGCGTGGTTGGATGCCATTGCCTCTACCATGTACTCGTGTAGGGTTTTCGCCAAGGGCAAACTTGATTGTACGAGGAGCGTCTTGCATGATGATATCTGCAGGATCCATACTTCCCCAACGGTGTTTTAGGGTGGCATTTTGTCCACCCACCACGTTGGCGGAGCCGTGCATGGCATGCGAAACGGTGACTCCACCTGCCAAAGCACGGTAGATTCCGATTTCGGTAGGGTTGACTACATCTTTCATGCGAATTTCGGAGGTGATTGGAGCAGAGGCCTCATTGACCACATCCAAACCCACATGGGAGTGCGCATCAATGATGCCTGGCATCACATATTTTCCGGTAGCATCAATGGCTGTAACCCCTGCAGGAGCGGTTAGATTTTTGCCAATTTGGGTAATGACTCCGTTTTGAACCAATACATCCGAAGACTCCAGGTTACCTTTAGTGACTGTCAGTACAGTCGCATTTTTTATCAATACACTACCCTTTTGGATCTGTGCATGGGTCATTCCAACACCCAATCCTAAAAACGCAGCGAGTAAGTAAATGTGCTTTTTCATGTTTAGTTCGCTTGGCTAGGTGAAGAAAGTTTTGCTTTTACAGGAAAGGAACCCATTTGAGGTACAGACAAGGAGCCTTCCATGGATTTCCCATTGATTTCTCCTGAAATCGTAACCGTAAGGCTCATGCCTCCTGCAGCCACATCAAATTCAAAGCTCAGCGCTTTGCCATTGATGCTGGCATTTTTGATCGGAGCAGAAGCCTTTCCTGATCCAGTTGGGTCATCGTAGGTGATGCTCCCACCCAAGACGCCATTTTCACGCTTCAAGGTGATTTCTCCTCCAGAGCTTCCAGCAGGAGTTTCTGAAGTATATTCCCACAATCCCTCAACGGTAACTGCATTGGAAGCGGGTTCAGGTTTCGCAGTAGTAGCTTCTGCCTTTACGGCTTTCTTTTTGATTTCGTAATCGAATACGTAGCCATCCGCAATCACGTGCTTGATTTGAGCCTCTTCTTTGAATAGTGTATCTGTAGTCAATACCAAGTTGGCTAGCTTTCCTTTTTCAAGGGTTCCAACCAATCCGCTTACGCCCAAGATAGCTGCAGGATTGGTGGTTAGGGCAGCAAAGGCTGCTTTTTTACTCAATCCATTATCTAGCATTGCCTTCAATGCTTTTTGAACATCTCCTGCTTTCGCATCTGCGGTGCTGAATCCAAAAAGGATACCTGCTTTTTCCAATTCAGCAGCTTGTTTCAGTGCTTTGTCGTAGGATTCCTTCACTCGAGCATACTGCGCTTTGGTGGATTCCGTTACGCCATCTGCTTTTTGTGCCTTGATGGACTTGTCGTCTGGTACCTGCAACTTGATGAGTACGGGAGTGCCGGATGCCTTGATTGCGCCGATTACTGATTCGTAATTTTCTAAACCCGTAAGGATCAATTTGAATCCCAATTCTTTTTGTAGTGCCAATGCACGACGGATTTCAAGTTCAGAACTCGCTGAAAAAAGTACTGGTAATTGCTTTTGAACTACCGGCATCATGGCCAATTGCGTTGGAGTAGCTTGAGGTCTTTTGACTCCCGCCGTAGAGGCGAATAGTCGCTCGTGGTCTAGCACCAAGGAGGTGTTTTGGTAGATGTCACGAAACTTAGCCATCACACCTGCAAGGGTAGCTGGGTACATGCCCCTTGAACTTCTGTAATTGGCAGCAAGTGCTGTGTTTAACTTTAGGAAATTGTTTGTTTTGCCATCTCCTAGCAGGACTAGGGCAGTTTTACCAGGTAGCATGCCTCCATCAGGAACTATCTGACTCAGTGTAAATCCTGCTTTTCTCCAGTCGTCCACTTGGGTGCTCGCAGCAGTGTACGAATCAGATGCTGATCTCCAAGGAGTAATCCCAGCGATCTCATCTGCAGGATTGGAGGAAACAAAATCTTTAGGACGTTCTACATCCTTTGGCTTAGCAATGCCCATCGTTCCAGCTCCATCAATAAAGCCTGGATAAACGAAAAGGGAATCTCCGGCAATGATTTTAGCTTCTTTGGGTAGCGAGAGGGAGTTGCCGACTCCTAAAATAACGCCGTCTTTGATGAGGATGGTGGCTCTACTTCCAGGATCACCTGGAGCCTTGAATACCGTGGCATTGGTAATGGCATAGGTGCTCGTAACTCTACGCTTCCCTGTAGGATCACTTTGTGCCATAGCAGCTTGGCTGAGCCATCCTGCGACCAACAATCCCAGCATTCCTGCCTTTAGAAATTGTTTGTTCATTCTTGAATTGGTTAAACTTTAAGTAGAAAACTACAAATTGCAAGAAGAGTTCTTGCCTATTTTTTTTTATAAATCCTTTTTACAGGATTAGTGGTACAATAGCATGGTAAGGACTGCTCTTCCGAAAATTGAGATCAGAACCAACCAATTACCAAAAATAGAACTTCAAGTGAATTACACAATTCCGTTTTCCCATTTATTTATTGGGACTCTTGATACATTCAAATTCGATAAACTTAATGCTGTTTTTATCGTTTAGTCTTAAATTAAAAAATGATGAACAATCCCCTCATGCTCCCGAAAACTGAATTAATTTGTCCGGAAGGACTGGAAGTAATCCTATTGGGAGGAGGCTGTTTTTGGTGTACGGAGGCTGTTTTTTTGCGATTGGAGGGAGTAGAAAAAGTGATCCCAGGTTATGCAGGTGGGATCGTGGAGAAGCCCAGTTACGAAGCAATCTGTACAGGTACTACCGGCCATGCAGAAGTGATTCAGGTGGTATTCGACCCGAAGCAAATCAATTTGGAAACCCTGTTGGCGGTATTTTGGGCTACGCATGATCCTACCACTTTAAATAGACAAGGAGCAGACGTGGGTCCCCAGTATCGTTCAGCCGTTTTTTACAGGAATGAAGCACAGGGAGAGCTTGCGAGCAGTTTGAAAGACAAATTGAATCAATCTGGAATGTATAATTCGGCGATTGTAACCGAGATTACGCCATTTTCCAATTTCTATCCAGCAGAGGAGTACCATCACAACTACTATGCCTTGCATGAGCAGCAGCCTTATTGCCAATATGTGGTGCGGCCAAAAGTAGAAAAGTTGCACCAACTTTTTGGAAATCTTCTGAAATAGCAGGACTTCCTACTGGTTGAAAAAGTTGATTTTTGTCTGTTTAAACGGGGTTTAACCTGTTTTTCCCTTGCCAAGCTTAGCTTTTTTCTTCTTTGTCACAAAAAGTCGTATTTTTGAAGAATTTATCTGATTGAATTTAGTTTCAATTGCCTCTTTTTTAAACCGTTTTATACTATTTCCGTAAGAGCATCGAACTATTTAATTCAATCAAGAAAGTTAAATACATCCCTAACCTCAGCTTGGCCAAGTTGATTTGGAGAGGGTAGGTTTCTGAACTGATTGTAAAAAAAAAATACCATGCATAGAACTAGAGCACAAGAATCCAGGGCAGCAATAGAACGCTTGTACATCACCATGCGTCACCTTTTTAATCGAGGAAGCTACAAGCCTATGGGTGTTTCTGGGGAAGGCTTAATTCAGGCCTTGATGGTGCTGAGTCCAGAGATCTATGGCAAATTAACCGATCCCGAGAAGATAGAATTGGATGGCTTGCTCTATGTGATGGAACGCCTTCCAAAAGGCATTGAAGAATGTCGATTTGTGCGTTTGATCAGTAGGGAAGGGTACGAAACATCCCACCTAACACCCATCGTGCCAGCGCGGAGAAAAAGAAACTGTTATCGCCTCGATGAACAGATTATGTACGTGGAGATGACTCGCGGAAGATCAGATATTTATGATATCCTCACGCACCTCACTTTTCTGTACATTGAGTCTCGAAAAATCCAACAAAATAGCACCGATCCCAAAGGAAAAATTTCTTCCAATTGGAAGATGTTGGAGGAATTTGTGAAGCGGGAAAAGTTGGGTGAGGAGTTGGAGATTGAAAGTGCTGCGGCCTATTTAAGTCATATTATCGGAAGAACCTACGAAGAGACCGTTCTTGCCGTACAGAAGTTTGCCGAAAGTAGTAATTCCAATAGTCTCTTTTCCATCGTGTACCACCTAGGCAAAATAGCAATGGAGGAATCAAATCAGGGCCTGGATCGAGAAATTAGCTTTTCTGCCACCCTGAGAGAACGCGTAGGACATCACGTGTATGGGGAACTTTGGGCCAATCGAATCAAGGAGGCTCTTTTGGATAGAAACTTGATTCATCGTCCCATCCACATCATCTCTGCCAATATGCACAGCGTGCTCAACACGATTTATGGGCATCAGGCATTAGGAGCTAATTCTTTTGAGGAGATTGAGGAGCTTGCAACAGCGATTTCCATCAAGGCAAAAAACAATCAAGGCAAGAAGATTTTGGTCTATGCGGAGAAACAGGGATTCATAGACCTTCCGGATGAGTCGGGAACCAACATTGGTGCGCAACTCATTGATACCGCTCAAATGGATGTAGAAACACTCATTCCTGGAGTGGTGTTGCCCAAAGAAAAGGAAAAGCGTCCTGTATTTGTGGTGATGGATTATGCCTTTGGAGAGCAGGCCTACGAATGTTTTGATGAGTTGCTTAAGCCTTACACTAAAGCTGATAAAAAGTACTTTTTGAATGTGGTATCTACCTCCATCATGGGAAAAGCAGGTATTCTGCATGGAGGTAAGGGGGATTTGATGGTTCCTAACTCGCATGTATTTGAAGGAACTGCGGACAATTATCCTTTTCGAAATGAATTGAAAAAGTCTGATTTCAAAGGATATGGCTTGGGAGTGTATTCAGGATCCATGATTACTGTCCTGGGAACCTCCCTGCAAAATCGGGACATCCTTACCTATTTTATGGAATCCTCTTGGAAGGCCGTAGGGTTGGAGATGGAAGGTGCGCATTACCAGAAAGCAATACAGTCTGCCTCCAAAATCAGATCCAATGTTCGGTCGAATATCAAGGTACTGTATGCCTATTATGCTTCAGATAATCCCCTCGAAACAGGCAGTACGCTCGCTTCAGGTGCATTGGGAATGGATGGGGTACGTCCAACTTATTTGATTACCTACAAGATTCTGGAGAAACTTTTCGCAAAGTAGCCTTTCCAAACCAGTAGGCTTTCTTAAGTGCTCGCTTATTTTTTTGGGAGTTCTGCTCGAGTGGAGTGCAAGAGTTCTAACCTCCAGCCTTGTTCGGTTTTAATTGCAGATGCACTCTCAAGCCAATAAACTTCTCTAGGAGCTTCTCCTGCTTTGGTGAAGGTGGCATAATTGTGATAGGCCACCCAGGCTCGATTTCCGAAAATTTCGGTTTTTATGAATTCAAATCGGTTGGTACGCGTCACGGGATTGTTTTTTAGGCTTCGCTCACTGAGGTAGGATTTGATAAAATCCATATCCCAAACCTCTCCTTGCTCAAGCAAGATAAAATCAGGCGTATAGTACCGCTCCACCAGGTTAGCATGGTAGGCAGAAAATAAGGAATCGAACGATTCCTGGTTGAGCTGATGGATTTCGAGGGTCGCTTGTCTGGAGGAGTTGGTTTGTGCCTGTACAGCTACTTGAAAAAACAAGGCTAGAAATACGATTAAACTACTTTTTTTCATAGAAAAGGGTTCAGCTTTTAAAAAGGGTTGGAATCATTTAATGGGGTTTAAATCAAGCTGGAGCTAAAAACTAATTAAAATTCAACTAAGCTTGGTGTTAGCACAAAAAAAAGTCGGCTAAGAAAGCCGACTTTTAATGGGGGTTGATACCGACTTACTTAGGCAAGATAACACCTTCCACTACGTGGATGACGCCATTGGTACCTGCAAGATCAGCAGCGATCACTTTAATTCCATTGATCGTCACTACACCACTTTTGATGGCTACAGTCAATTCCTGACCATTCAATGTCTTTACTTTCTGACCGTCTGTCAACTGAGAAGACAATACATTGCCAGCTACAACGTGGTAGGTAAGGATAGAAGTCAATTTGTCTTTGCTTTCAGGCTTCAAAAGACCTTCAACAGTTCCAGCAGGCAAAGCAGCAAAGGCAGCATTTGTTGGAGCAAAAATAGTGAAAGGACCTGTTCCGCTAAGGGTCTCCACTAGGCCAGCAGCTGTTACTGCAGTCACTAGGGTACTGTGGTCAGCGGATCCTACTGCGATATCTACTACCGTGTTGGAAGGAGCTTCTACTACAAGTGTGGTAGAGTCAACTGCTGTTTCTTCTGTTGTTTCTTCTTTAGGTGCACTGCAACTTGCTAAGCTGGTAGCTGCAAAACCCAAAAGGGCAAAAGTTACTAGTTTGAAATTTTTCATTGGTATAGTTTTTAAATGTTTACAGATACCGAACTCGGAAACTTGAAATAAGTTTAAAATAAAAAGAAAATCAGAGAGTTAGGACAAAAAAGCCCTCTGTTTGGAAACAGAGGGCAGGTAAAATTAATAGCCAGCTTTCAAGGGTGGAGGACCATCAGGAACGATTCCTTTGTAAACATAGTCTCCTTTCTTTTGCTTGAATTCAGTTTTGATTTCGTTGCGCAATACTTCGTTTTGATAAAGGTCCACCATTGTCATGGCAAGTGCCTTAGAAGCATAGCCCATCCCTTTGTGACCGATAGACATGCCTACTGAGGCAACTACAGCCCAAGAGTGCCAAGGAGTACCAGTTGGAGCTACTGTGGCTCCCATGCGGATGGTAGGAACCACCCAGCTTACATCGCCCACATCAGTACTTCCACCCATGCTGTGCTCCTGTGTTTCTTCCATAGGCTTGATTTCAGAAATCACACCTACTTGTGGTTTGCCGTTGGCCTCCTGGATTTTTTTAGCAAAAGCTTGTTCCTCCTCGGTATAGCTGATCGCGCCCAATGCTTCAATATTTTTTTGCATCACGGCCGAACCCGTACGGTTCACTAAAATTTCATGAACTCCTGAAACCAAGGTGATTTTATGATCTACATTGGCCATGATCGCTGCGCCAGAAGCCATTTTCTCCACTTGCTTCCAAACAGGTAGGAGACCTTCTCTGCTCGTGTCTCTTACGCGAACCCATAGGCGGCTGTAATCTGGTACTACATTGACTACCTTTCCTCCATCTTGGATGTGGTAGTGGATGCGTACGGTGGGTTTGATATGCTCTCTGTAGTAGTTGATGCCATTCGTGTATAGTTCAAGGGCGTCAGAGGCAGATCGTCCATTCCATGGATCACCAGAGGCATGGGCGGTTTGGCCGTTAAATTCCACCAAAAAGTCCACCAAGGCCAGTCCTTTCTGCACTTCAGTTTTGGTTTCATCGGCAGGGTGCCAATCCATCATGATGTCTACATCATCCATTAATCCTGCTCGGATCATCCATAGTTTGCCAAAGTACTTCTCCTCCGCAGGAGTTCCGTAAAAACGAATGGTGCCCTTGAGTTGTCCAGAGGCAATCAAATCTTTGATAGCGGAAGCTGCGCCTAAGGAAGCTACGCCAAAAAGGTTGTGCCCACATCCATGACCAGGGGCTCCAGTATGCAGGGGGCTTTTGAAGGGGACCTTATTTTGAGATAGGCCTGGTAGGCCATCAAATTCACCCATAATCCCGATGATCGGGGCTCCTGATCCATATTCAGCTACAAATGCAGTTGGGATTTCTCCCACGCCTCGGGTCACTTTGAAGCCCAGTTTCTCTGCGTAGGCAGAAAGGGCGGCAGAAGATTGGTTTTCTTGAAATGCAATTTCTTCGAAGGACCAAATTTTATCACTCAGTTCGGTCATGTCTGCAAATTGTGCATCGATGGTTTGTTGAACTGCTTGTTTGAGTGGATTAGCTTTTACAGGAGCTTTTTTCTGTGCAAGCAGCGGCTGCCCAAGAACGAGCAACGAAAGTAAAAGGAGTAGGTGATGTCTTTTCATAAGTAGTAGGGATACCTGTCAAATTGAAAAGTAAGATAAGAAGGGTTTTGGATTTGGAGAAAATTAATTGATAGGAGGCAGTTTTCTCTTGGGATTTTTTGTTTTTGAATGGAAGGAAGTAATACATTTATTCCGTTAACATCTACTTAAACCCACCAACCAACAGCAGGTATGAACTTCCATTTTTTTTCTGACTTTGAGTCAATGAGTACTTCAGGATTTGAATTGATTAAGAAAGAGGTGGAAAATAAGCCTGATCTTTTGTTTTGTGTTGCCAGCGGTGGATCACCTTCCGGTACCTATGCCCAACTGGCGGCTTACAAAAAAATGCATCCTGAATTTGGGGAGCAGCTTCGTGTCATCAAACTAGATGAATGGGGAGGATTGGAGCCTGGTTCTCCTTTTACCTCTGAATTGGATGTGCAGCAAAAGTTTGTGCAGCCGATGGGAATTACCAATGATCGCTACTGGACCATTGATCCGGATACTTCAGATCCTGAGGGAGCATGTCTAAAAATGGAGCAAGTACTGGAGCAGGAGGGGCCTTTGGATATTTGCATTTTGGGAATAGGGGTCAATGGACACATTGCGCTCAATGAACCAGGGGATGTCCATCAACTTCCGTATCATGTTTGCGAATTGGCACCATCTACCTTAGCCAATGGGATGTTGAAGACCTTGAAGCAGCCGCCGAGTTTTGGAATGACGATTGGGCTTCGGGGAATCATGCAATCCAAACTCATCCTTTTATTTATTGCAGGTTCTGGTAAAAAAGAAGCCTTTGAGCGCTTGCAGGATCCTAGGGTATCTGGGCAATTTCCCGCTTCCTACCTCTGGCTACATCCCAATGTGCAGGTCCTAGTGGATGAGCGTGCCGTTTGATGCTACCCAAACCATATTTATTTGTTTGATAGCGAAGGAGATACTTGCTCTTTATTAAAAAAATAAAGTTGATTTATTGCGGATAAGTTCCCTTTTTCTACCTTTGCACCACTTCAAAAGTGAAGGGAAACGGAGTGGTAGTTCAGCTGGTTAGAATGCCTGCCTGTCACGCAGGAGGTCGCGGGTTCGAGTCCCGTCCATTCCGCATCGATTATAACTTACTTATTTTGAGTTCGTTAACAGTATTTATTTAGACAATTAATCCTTGATTTCTTGTCTTTTCTAGCCTTGGAGTGGTAGTTCAGCTGGTTAGAATGCCTGCCTGTCACGCAGGAGGTCGCGGGTTCGAGTCCCGTCCATTCCGCTTAAAGTCCCTAAGAAATTAGGGACTTTTTTGTTTTCAGGCAGTATGAACTGGTGTAAAGACATAGAAGGAGGGATTACTTACCTAAATTTTTTCTATTGCTCCGTTAGTATTGGATTTTTAGTCCTGTGTGAACCTACCTTTTCACGTATTATTTCCATCGGAGATTAAGACTAATCCTTATATTTGTTCTTCAAAAATTTACGGAAATGGTCTTAGAATTTGAAAAACCCATTGCTGATTTAGAGCAAAAATTGCAGGAGATGAAGGAGTTGGCAAAGGGGAGGAACATCGACCTAAGCAAGGACATTCAATCTTTAGAGGGTAAAATTTTGGCTTTGAAGAAGGAAACCTTCGATAACCTTACGCGCTGGCAGCGGGTGCAGCTCTCCAGACATGCAGACAGACCTTATGCCTTGGATTACATCTACGAGATCACCAACGACTTTATTGAATTGCACGGGGACCGTACTGTGAAAGACGACAAAGCCATGATTGGTGGCTTGGGTGATATAGATGGCCGAACAGTCCTTTTTATTGGACAACAAAAAGGTCGAAACACCAAGCAGCGTCAAGAACGTAATTTTGGAATGGCCAATCCAGAAGGCTATCGTAAAGCCCTTCGATTGATGAAAATGGCCGAAAAATTTAACAAGCCCATCGTAACGCTTATCGATACTCCTGGTGCATTTCCTGGTTTGGAAGCAGAAGAAAGAGGCCAAGGTGAGGCCATCGCCCGCAATATCAAAGAAATGTTTATGCTCAAAGTACCCGTGATTTGCATCATCATTGGGGAAGGAGCCTCTGGGGGTGCCTTAGGCATTGCCATTGGAGACAAAGTGTACATGTTGGAAAACACCTGGTATTCTGTGATTTCTCCTGAATCCTGTTCCTCTATTTTGTGGAGATCTTGGGATTACAAAGAGCAAGCCGCTGAAGCACTCAAGTTGACCGCGACAGATATGAAGTCCAATGGGTTGATAGACGACATCATTCCAGAGCCACTTGGAGGGGCGCACAAAGACATCAAAGGAATGGCGAAAACCCTCAAGGAGGTGATCAGCAAGGCATTGGCTGAATTGGATAAAATTGAGGCAGAAGAACGCATCTCTCAGCGAATAGACAAGTTCTGTGCGATGGGTGTAGTCGTGGAATAAGTCTTTCCGATCCTTCCATTTTCCATTTAAAGATCCCGCTTGCATTCAAACTAGTTGACAGGATTTTAACTTGTGCTTAATCACCAGATATGGAGCTTTTCACTGTAGACACCGGCTTTTTTAAATTGGATGGCGGGGCCATGTTTGGTGTAGTGCCCAAGTCCATCTGGTCACGAACCAATCCCTCGGATGAAAACAACCTCTGTCCTTGGGCCATGCGTTGTTTACTTGTTTCGGATGGCAATCGATTGGTCTTAATCGACAACGGCATAGGAGACAAGCAAGATGCCCGCTTCTTTTCGCATTACTACTTGCATGGAGAAGCTAGCTTAGCCAAAAGTTTACAACAGCTGGGTGTACATCCTACTGACATCACGGATGTTTTTTTGACGCACCTGCATTTTGACCATTGTGGAGGGAGTGTGAAATACGGTTCTCATGGGCAATACGAACTTACTTTTCCTCGAGCAACCTATTGGACCAATGAAGATCATTGGAACTGGGCAACTGTTCCAAATCCAAGAGAAAAAGCCTCCTTTTTGGAAGAAAATATCCTTCCCTTGCAAGAGCATGGGGTGCTCAAGTACCTCGACCTAGCCACTAAATCCTTATTTCCAGGTTTTGACTTCCTCACCATGGATGGGCATACGGATAAGCAAATGCTACCCAAAATGCAGTATAAAGGACATACGCTTGTGTTTATGGCCGATTTACTCCCTTCTGTAGGACACATTCCTTTGCCCTATGTGATGGGCTATGATACCCGACCTTTACTTACCCTGCTGGAGAAGCAGCAATTTTTGGAGGAGGCAGCGCAAAATCAGTATGTGCTTTTTCTAGAGCACGACTCGGTAAATGAGTGTTGCACTGTAAAAATGACCGAAAAGGGTGTACGTGTCGACCAAACTTTCCGACTTGATGAACTCTAAGCCAAGCATTGGAATCGCGTTCTCCGGTGGAGGAGTCAGAGGCATCTCGCATTTGGGGGTGCTAAAAGCCCTACAGGAAATGGGCATTTTTCCAAACCAGGTGAGTGGCAGTTCAGCAGGAGCCATAGTAGGCGCCATGTATTGCCAAGGATATAGCCCAGATGAGGTGTTGAAGATTATCATTGAAACCAACTATTTCAAGTTGATCCGACCTGCCATCTCTTGGAAGGGCTTGTTTAACATGGATAGTTTGGCGCAGCTATTGAAAACCTACCTGCCGCACAATGATTTTGCATCACTAAAAATACCGCTGCATGTGGCGGCAACAGATATCGGAAAAGGGGAGGTGGTGTATTTCAATTCCGGTAAGTTGATCGATCCCATATTGGCTTCATCCTGTATTCCAGGGATGTTTGAACCGATTTTTTACGAATCACGGTACCTGGTGGATGGCGGTGTGCTGAATAATTTGCCGGTGGAACCCTTGCAATCCAGTTGCGATGTTCTGATTGGCGTCAATTGCAATCATCTACCTGAATTGGCTGCGGTTCGAAATGTGAAAAATCTTTTGGAGCGCGCAGTCATGATGAACATGAATTTCAATGCCTACAGCCGTAAGTCGGCTTGTACCTATTTTATAGAAGCCCCTGGATTGGGTCAATTTGGCGTCTTTGACTTGAAAAAGGCGCCAGAATTCTTTCAAGCGGGTTACAGTCAAGCCATGAAAGTCCTAGAAGCCAATCCTAGTTTACTCGAAATTTCCACCCACATCCAACCTCAACCTAGCGATTTATGATGAAGTTAATTTCCCGATTTATATTTTGGTTGGCTGGATGGCGCTTGAATCCAAATTGGCCTGTTGGTGTCAAAAAAGCGGTTTTAATTGCTATTCCGCACACCTCCAACTGGGATCTTTTGTACGCAAGAGCTGCTTTTTACTTGATGGATATTCCAGTTCGATTCACTATCAAGATAGAATTAATGGTTGGGCCCTTGGGCTGGTTTTTGTCTGGATTGGGAGCGATTCCCATTGATAGGAAGAAGATTCCGGGCGGAAAAAAGCAAACCTACACGGAAGCGATGATTCAAATGCTCAATGAGCGAGATGATTTGGTGGTGATGGTTACTCCAGAAGGAACTAGAAGCGCAGTAACCAAATGGAAATCAGGTTTTTACCATACTGCACTTGGAGCAAATGTGCCGATCGTAATTGGCTACTTGGATTACAAAAAGAAAGAAGCAGGCATTGGACCGTGTTTGTATCCCAATGGGGATATGGAAGGTCAGATTGAGGAACTGAAAGCTTTTGGAAGGACTGTGGTTCCCAAGTATCCAGAGAAAGGGATTCGCTAATCTGATTATCCGCAACGGTACCAATAACTCAAAAGGGTTGTTATACCACTGCGGATAATCGTTCACAGACCATGGACCACGGTCAACAGCTCATTTAATTGATCCTCAAACCTTATTTTTTTGGGTTATGGTGAAAAAACAGCTAATCATATTTCCTGAGGAATTGATTGAGATTTGTTCAGAATTGGATTGGTGTTGAATAAAAATCTCAAGAACTAGATTTTATCTGACACCAGACGGAAACCTACATTTGAAGTTCCGGAGTCAACTGCCTGTCCTTGACGTGCTGCTGGCCGGTAATTCACACAGTAATTGGATGCACACAAAAACGAGCCACCCTTAATCACTCGTTCCACGGCGTAGGGATTGCTTGGGTTGTAGCAGGGGTTCATGCCTTCATCCAACTTGGCCACTTTCCCAGCTGTTCGTGCGTGCTTCAATGCATCAAACCAGTCTGAAGTAAGTTCCCACACATTTCCAATCATGTCGTATGCCCCATAGCCGTTTGGTGGGAAGGATTGTACGGGTGCAGTGGACACAAATCCATCCATTCCCTGATCTTGATAGGGAAACTTTCCTTGAAAAGTATTGGCGAGGTAAGCACCGCCTGGGGTAAATTCATCTCCCCAAGCGAATTTTTGGCTATTTAGTCCCCCGCGAGCAGCAAATTCCCATTCGGCTTCGGTCGGCAATCGCTTGCCCACCCAGTTGGCATAGGCTACAGCATCCTCATAAGCTACATGCACTACGGGATGATTTTCTCTACCTTCAAGGTTACTTTCTGGCCCTTCTGGATGCATCCAGTTGGCCCCTTTTACCCAAATCCACCAGGCAGAGAGGTCATGTAGTGGAACAGGATGAGTTGGAGCCACAAAGACCATAGATCCTGGAGCAAGATCTTCATCGGACAATTTGGGTGTATTGGGGGGGAGTTGCTTTTTAAGTTCTTCCCAATCTATCGCTCTTTCTGCTACCGTGAGGTATCCTGTAGCGGTGATGAATTTTTGGAATTGCGCATTGGTCACTTCTGTGGGCTCGATCCAAAATCCGGCAACAGATACCTTCACAGCAGGCTTTTCAGCAGCATAGGCTCCAGGGTCGTCAGATCCCATGGTTAGTTCGCCGCCAGGTATCCATACCATACCATTTTTGGTCAGGGGAGGAGAAAAAACCAGATTTCCTTGATCTTGGCTTGTATTTTCTGTGGCCGTGGAAGCACAGGAAACGACTCCAATCAGCACGATTAATCCTATAAAATGGCGCAAACGAATCATTGAGGTAAGTTACACGGATTGAAATTCAAGCCAAAAATATAATTTAATTTTTTGGGCTTAGGTCTATAGCTTTAAGCTTGAGGTAAACCTTTTGGCGTAACTTATTGAAAACCTGTGTTCGCTCTTTTTCACCTGATCCACTCATTAAACTTGATTTATTGATTACATTTTCCATGTTTCGAAAAACCACCTCATTGAATTCGGGATCCTTGGAACCTACAAAATAAAGAACACTATGGTTGAGGTAGGTGATTTTACATTCTCCCAGCTCTACGAGTAAGGTATTGTCTCCCGATACAATGTCGTTGAGGTAGAGTCGGTATTCACCATGGTCGGAAGTAGGGCTTTGGCCCAATAGCGATTTTTGGCCATGGCTAGCCATTTTTTCGAGGTGTCCTATTACTTCCAACACACTTAGATAAATCATTTTGGTAGTTTCTCTATTCTCAATCCAACCCATGTCATGGTAGGTTTCAATCTGTCGTAAGGTGGTGTTTAAGGCATCTTTATTCCAGATTTCTGTACTTGGAACCTTTGCATAGGCTTGAATGATCCGTTGGGATAATTCTTCGTAATTGAACAACTGCTTCTGATGGAGGCAGAATTTTTCGAGTTGGGCCGCCCCTCCGGGTAAAATGGACTTTCTCCAGAAAAAGAATTTAAAGCGAGCCAGAACCGGATGGAAGAAATGGTGAAAAGGAGGGAGGTCCTTAATGAGATGATACAAATGCCGTTTGGGGTAGCTATTGATGTAGTACAATTGCTTGTATACGTCCTCCATCCATTGCTTTAAAGCATCCTTTTTGGAAGACTTGGTGCCTGACTGAAAGAGGATAGAACTATTGTTCAAACAGAAAAATTCATCCACAGAAATATTGAAGCCTTGGCAGATCAGACTTATTTCATCGAAGTCGAGGAGTTTTTCCCCCCTGATCCTACGGTAGGCACTATCCAAACTGACATTGAGGGTGATGGCTACTTCAGCGGCTAATGAAGAGAAAGGGGAAACGGTAGGTTTTAACCTACTGAAAAATTGCGCTTGTGTGTTCATAAAAATAGGAAGCGATTAAAAAACAGTGAAAAAATAAAATCTGTTTAAATAAATTAATAAAAATTAAATAAACAGCTATTCATTTAAAAAAATATAAAAATATAATGTAATAATTGATTTATATGAATAGATTTTTTTGAAAAAGTGATGGAAAGTTTCACCACTACTCATGCGATTCCATAATGTGGTTCGTATTCGACTCTAGAATAATCGAAACCTGTGATTAACGGGAGAGGGGAGTGGGGATCACAGGTAAACTTTCAGTTCCATGTTCTGAAACAGACTGTACGGCAAAGAAGTAATTGTCCTTACTGTAAGGAAGTTTAAGATTAGTCTCTTCGGTAAAAAACTTTTTCTCCCACATGGAAGAGGAGGTTTCCCGCATCAGTACATAGTATCCTTTCACCTTTCCATGGACTGGGGCTTTCCAACTCAAAGCCGATGAGTTGCTCAATCCGCGCACATCAATTTTTACTTCCTGCGGCATTCCTGCAGATTGACCGAGCGAAGCGGCTGCAGCGAGATTGACCGCGGCTACTTTCCGGAGGTATTCAAAATCCATGAACTCGGGTAAATCCCCGTACTGAACCCCATTTTCTACGCGTACGTTTTCGTGTTGGTACAGGAAGTTTTCATTCATCTCGGACATACGCACTGCTGTAAATCCGTTTTTCATAAAGGGAGTTTGGTCACCTCCACGGAGAAATCGATCGTTTCTATAAATCAATTTTACTTCCATTTGATCTACATAACGTTCTCCAAGTTCTTTGATGTAACGCGCAAGTTGTCGGGAGGGGCTGTCGTTATCGGAATTGATGGATCTTCGGATATTCGCTCCTCGCTCATCCTCGGCAAGTGGGATAGTTTCCGAAAAAACGCGCATCACCGTATTGTTGCTGATGTTGGTTTCGGAGGATTTGCTATTCCCAACGATGTCATTGTTGAGTACGGCTTCAATCTTCCAAGACATTTCTTTTGCCTTGTCGGCAAGGTAGGTAGCCCCTTTGAGACCTTGCTCTTCTCCTGTAAATGCTACAAAAACCAAGGTGGCAGGAAACTCAGTTTGGGAAAGAATACGCGCAAGTTCGAGAACCAAAGCCACCCCGCTGCCATCGTCATTGGCTCCTGGCGCTGCACCGGTAGCATCCATGACATCCTTATTTCGGGAATCCAAATGCCCTGATACCAGGATCATTCGGGGATCTTGCTTGTTTGTTCCATGGAGCATGGCTACCACATTCGAAACTTTTGCATCGGATACAATTCTTCTTCCGTCTCCCGGCACTACAAACTCATCAATCATGGAAGTTAATCTTCCGTTTGATTTACTAGAAAATTCTGAAAATTTAGCCTTCACGTAATTTTGGGCAGCGATCATCCCGTTTTCAGCATCGGTATTGAGGGTATGTCTACTGTGAAAAGAGGCCAGTTTCTCGGTATATTTTTTCAAACTGTCGGCATTTACTTGCTGTACTAGTTGTTGAATTTCCGGATTGCGGATGACGACCTGCTGGCCAAAAGCTTGGCTAGCGAAAAGGATAAGGGAGAAAGCGAATAAAATGTGACGCATGATGGAGTTCCTATCTTAAGTTCAGCTTAAATTTAGTTCAGATTTTAATGGAACCTAGTCATTTTTACATGAAGACATTTTCACTGCCTAGCAAAGGCGAATATCCTCCTTATTACGAAACTTACATTTCGAAACTCGCTGAGGCGAATTTTTCGGATTTATTGTTGTTGCAGCTTGAGCAATTGAAAACGCTCTTTAGTTCCAAGCCAGCAGGCTGGGAAAATACTCCCTATGCCCCAGGCAAGTGGAGTCCCAAGGAGGTTCTTGGTCATTGCATCGATACCGAACGCATCATGACTTTTCGAGCGCTGTGCATTGCTCGAGGTGAGAAAAAATTACTCCCTGGCTTTGACCAAGATCCCTATGTGGTTCAGGGGCAGTTTAATGCCGTTTCTTTGGATGATTTGCTTGCCGATTTTGAAATGCAGCGTCAGGCAATTCTGAGCATGATTCAAACTTTTCCAGAAGCATCTTTCCAGGAAATTGGCTCTGCCAATGGCAATCCCATGAGCACCAGAGCCTTGCTATGGATTATCCCAGGCCATTTTATGCATCACTTTGAGGTACTTCAACAAGCATATTGATGGCACAGGTAGCGATAGCAATTTTAGATTCTTTTTCGAGTAAACCCTTTTCAGGGAACCCTGCAGGGGTTTGTTTGCTAGAAAACTCCATCTCTCAGGAATTGATGCAGCAAATTGCCATGGAGATGAACTTGAGCGAAACTGCCTTTGTAGAGCGTACTACTGACCCAACTGTCTTTTCCTTGCGGTGGTTTACTCCTGCAGTAGAAGTTGACCTTTGTGGGCATGCTACGCTTGCATCTGCCTACTGGATGTTTCATGAAGGATGGGTGAAACCTGAGGAGACCATTCACTTTCAGACCCGTTCGGGAGTTCTTTTAGTTACAAAAAATGAGGAGGGGGTGTGTATGAACTTTCCGCTGATTCCTACCACGGTGGATACGCACCCAGATCATGCAAAGACCCTTTTTGGTGCTGTCCTTGTGCAGGCGGCAAGGCTGCGGGGGAATTGGATTTTTGAACTTGAGGATGAGTCGGCAGTTCGCAAGCTGATGCCTGACTTTGGGGTGATTTCAGCAACCAGTGAAGAGGGATTTATTGTCACGGCTGCTGGGTCCGACGAGTTTGATATGGTGAGCAGGTATTTTGGCCCCAACTTAGGGATACCGGAGGATCCGGTTACCGGCTTTGCCCACTGTGCTTTAGTGGATTATTGGAGTCAGAAAACAGGCAAAACAAAGTTTAAGGCCTACCAAGCCAGTGCTCGAGGAGGGGAGCTTCATTTAGAAAAAATGGGGAATCGTGTGTTAATTCAAGGAAAAGTGGTGCAAGTATTGACTGGATTTCTTTCGATCTGAAAGCGATGACTACAAAACTGACTGTGCGTACTCGTGTAAAAAAGGTGGTGGGGCACATCAACGACTACCTTGTCAATGACATTAGTTTTTTGGTGTTGTTAGGAGTACTTGTGTTTATTGTTTTCGTGTTGCCAGTGCTTATTGAATATGGGCACATAAACATGATTTTTGTCAATCTCGTTTTCATTTTCCTTTTTTTTACGGGGATTTGGTCCTGCAACAATCGACTTTTGGTGGTCATGACTACTACGCTTTTTCTGATGCAGGTGGCACTTAAACTTCTTCGAATCGGCGAGGTGCAGCAAAATATTTACTTGTTGGAACGGATTTTTGGTGTGTTGAACATGGGGGTATTCATTTTTTTGAATGTTAGACTCCTGTTTAAAGACCAAGAAGTAAACTTGTACCGAGTGATTGGCGCAGTCAACGTCTATTTGTTGGTGGCAATTACGGGAGCTTTTGGATTTGAGATCATTCACCTGACCATCGGAAGTTCCATCGAAAATCTCAACCTATCACTTACCTCCAAGGCAATCACTGGGGTAGAAGAAGATTTTGCGAGTCACTTGTACTTCAGTTTGGTCAGTTTGACGACCGTAGGCTTTGGCGATTATACCCCGGTGAATATGTTGTCAAAAATGCTTGCCGTATTTCTCTCCACGATTGGAATACTGTATCCAACAGTTGTGATAGCACGGCTTGTGGGTACGGGATTTCGAAATTAAAGCACCTGGCTACCAATCCTGTAATTTATTTCTCACTCTTTTTAAAAAAGCGTTTATTAACCCAATAATTGCCAAAAACTATGAAAAAACAACTCTTAGCTGTGTGCTTACTCCTCACCGTAACTATGGTGACGGCGCAGACCACTCGAAAAATCGAAGTGGAATCCAAGGTGGAATCTACCGCCGAAGTCATGATCAAAGGCAAGCGAGTACCTTACAAAGCCACTGCAGGTACCCAACCTGTTTGGGATGAGAAAGGTGAGCCAATCGCTTCCTTATTTTACACCTACTACGAGCGTACAGATGTGGTAGACCGTGCCAAAAGACCCTTGGTAGTCAGTTTCAACGGTGGACCTGGATCGGCTTCCATCTGGATGCACTTGGCCTACACAGGACCGGTGGTATTGAATATTGATGAAGAGGGCTACCCCGTGCAGCCTTACGGCACCAAGTCCAACCCGCATTCCATTTTGGATGTGGCAGACATCGTATATATCGATCCTGTCAATACAGGCTATTCCCGAATTGTAAAGGAAGATACGCCTCGCAGCACCTTTTTTGGGATCAATGCAGATATCAAGTATTTGGCTGATTGGGTCAATACTTTTGTGACGCGTCAAAATCGTTGGGCTTCCCCCAAGTATTTGATTGGCGAAAGTTACGGTACCACCCGCGTAGCTGGCTTGGTTTCTCAATTGCAAAATTCACACTGGATGTATTTCAATGGAGTGATCTTGGTGTCACCTACAGACATGGGTATTTTGCGTGATGGACCGGTGAAAATGGCGAACTATTGGCCGTATTATGCAGCCACTGCCTGGTACCACAAGGCATTACCTGCGGAGTTGCAGGCTAAGGATTTGGATGAGATTTTGGCTATCGTGGAACCAATGGCTGTCAATGAAATTCTTCCAGCTATGGCTAAGGGAGGACTACTCAGCGAGTCGGAGCGTGATGCGATTGCCACCAAAATGGCTTATTACTCTGGTTTGAGTAAGGAGTCGATTCTTCAGCACAACTTGATGGTACCGACGAGCTTTTTCTGGAAGGAATTGCTTCGATCAAGAGATGGCATGACCGTAGGTCGTTTGGATAGCCGTTACAAAGGATTTGACCGAATGGAAGCGGGTGACCGCTACGATTTCGATCCTGCGTTGACGAGCTGGAACCATGCTTTTGCACCAGCCTTTAACTTGTATGCCAAAAATGTATTGAAGTACAACACCGACCTTACTTACAACCTTTTTGGCCCAGTAAATCCATGGGATCGTAGCAATGAGAACACGGCGAATGACTTGGGTACTGCGATGCGCCAAAATCCGTACCTACACCTGATGGTTCAATCCGGATACTTTGATGGGGGTACCGACTACTTCAATGCGAAGTACAGCACTTGGCACATCGACCCAAATGGAAAATTGAAAGAAAGAATCGACTTCAAAGGTTATCGTTCTGGACACATGATGTACTTGCGTGCAGAAGACTTGGCCACCTCAAACGAAGACATCCGCAAGTTTATCCAAAAATCTTCTGTAGCACCTGGGCAGGCTGCCAAGTACAAGTAAAATCGTCAACAGCTGACTGTCCACAGTCCACGGCACATTTTCTTATACTTCAAACCTTGTTTCGTTGGTTCTTAATAAAGCGGATAAGTATAAAAAATTTAATGTGCATTTTATAAAAAAAGGGTTCTGACTGATCAGAACCCTTTTTTTATAATGAGAGACTTTCCTCGAAATCTTCAAAGGATCTCAGTTCATGGTTCAATCCTAGGCTTTGGCCAAGAAGTTGAAACAGGTCTGCCAATGTTTTACCGTCTTGGCGAAGCTGTCGGATGGAATAGGCCCCTGCTGATTTGGATAATTTGCTTTGATCTGGTCCTTTCAGTAGGGAGTGGTGGTAAAAAGTGGTTTTCGCAAATTCTCCTTTCCCTAGAATTCGGGCAAGGTCGAGTTGAGCTAGTGTAGACGGAAATAAATCCTGTCCCCTTACAATCAGATCTACTCCAAAATGAAGGTCATCTAGAAGCGAACTGAGCTGATAAGCAGGCAACAGGTCTTTTTTACGAACGACGTAGCAACTTGCTTCTTCTGGTATAAGGGCTGATTTAGGTGTAGCAGGGTAGGCGATGTAATCCAAGAAATCCGCATCCAAGGTGTTGATTCTCCAGGCGGACTCATTTTTGTCTAGAGGCATTCGTCTGTCCAAGCATTGTCCCAAATAGATGCCTCTAGGATCGATTTGAAGGATTTGACTTCGGGTACAGGTACAAGAAAAAGTAAGTTTACTTTGTTCGAGCTGGGCTAAGCCCTCGGTGTAAATGGGCAGTCGATGCACCTGTGACCAGGAGGATTCCAACTCTTTGCTATTTTTTGGACCTTGGTCAATTTTAATTTCAAGGAAGTCTAATGTATCAAAGATATCCTCTACGTACTCTGGTCTGTAGCGATCACGGTCCAAATCATCGATTCTCAGGAGAATTTTTGCACCGTGCTTCTTTGCCAAGGCTTTCGTCAGAAGGAAGGAATAGGCATTGCCTAGGTGTAGGTAACCACTGGGAGTAGGAGCGATACGGGTCTGAGCAAACTTCATTTTCCAAAGTTAAGAGATTCCTGGAAGTGGGCAGGTCATAAAATTGACCCGAATTAAAGTTCTTTAACAGGCAATCATTTTTCAGCTTATTCGGAGTACCTACTTTTGGGTTCCTATGAAGTATTTCTTCTTATTCATTTTCTTTTTTCTGGGGATCATTAACCTCTCTGCCCAAGGGCGCTATTCGGGCAATGTCGTTGATGCTTGGGATAAAAAATACTTGGAAGGGGTAGTAGTCACCAATGCAAAGGGAGAGAATTCTAAGACGAATGCTCGAGGTTATTTTTCCATTTCATCCCAGAAGGGTGATACCCTTGTTTTTAGTTTTCCGGGATTTTTGGAGAAAAAATGGGTTGCCACAAGTGAGTATTTCCTCTTTGTTGAATTGCAGGATCGTGCTCGTTTGCTACCAACTTTTCAAGTTAAAGCTGAGCCCTACAGTTTCCGATTTAAGGATGGTAAATTGATTTTGGTTGAGGAGCCGTCTGCTGAAGAAAAGCCACTTAGTCAGCAGGTAAGTTTCGGAGCAACTGATTCAACCTCACCCACGCCCGGATTCGCTATTTATGGACCCATTAGCTATTTCACCAAAAGAAACCGTGAGCTCCGTGCTTACGAGAAGCGAATGGATTGGGAGCGGCAGCGTGTTGGCTACCTGGAGGTGATTGATTCGGATTCCCTGCGTCAGGAATTGATGAAACAGTACAATCTTGATCGAAAAGCTTGGGATGAGCTGATTTTGCGCTTCAATACCTTTCATGCAGCGCACGAGTTTCTAGGATGGTCCAAAGACCGAGTATTGGCAGCATTGAAAGAGTTTCTCCGCTTGGAGTTATTGCTCGAAGATTAGCTTTTTCGCTTGAAGGACCAAGTGATAAAAAATCGTGCTACCTCTTCTCCTGACGTGTTTTTGCCGTAGGATACCATGGTGATTTGCTTGCTTTCACCAGGATTTAAGGAATCAACTAAATTAAAAACTTCCGCTCCTTGTTCGCAGCTAAAAGTAGTTTTTGTACTTGCTTTCTTGCTGTATTCTGCACGAAAATCCACCACCAGCATGCTGAATGGTCCTTTACCTGCTAGCGCAAGCTGACACAAGGCACCTGTGCTTAATTCAGCTGCTCCTGCAAGCGCAGCAAAATAGATGGATTTGAAGGGATTTTGACTTCTCCAGAAATAAGGAATGCTGACCACACAGTGTTCCCGGTCAAGGCGAACCATCTTCAATCTCCAAAATACTGCGGTAGGCAATTTGAATAGCATGGCAAACCAAAAAATAAGTGGATTGCACATTTTTTTCTGGTAAGAAAGTGCTGCAGGGGAAAGGCTGGAAGTATTAGACATGAGTAAGGAAATTCAAGTAAAAAACTAAACCACTAAAAATAGCGTTCGTAAAATTAAGGAATTCAATCTGAACGATTTTCCAACGCAACTAGGATTTTAAATTTAAATTATGAAAAAGACCGTTTTTGTTTTTCTATTCTCTGGGTTACTTTCTTCTTGTGCTACTGTGCCACTCACTGGAAGAAGTCAATTGGCTTTCCTTTCCAATCAAGAACTTCAATCCTTAGTTAATGAAGAATATACCAAAGCCTTAAAAACCAATGAAATCGTCACGAATTCCGATGAAGGAAAGCAAGTGAGTGCCGTTGGAAAAAAGATGGCTGTTGCGGTTGAAAAATACCTGCAGGAACAGGGATATGGTGACTTGGTCAAGGACCTGGACTGGGAGTTTAACCTGCTAAAAAGCGAGCAAGTCAATGCTTGGTGTATGCCAGGAGGAAAGGTGGCTTTTTATACGGGAATCTTGCCGATTACTCAAAATGAAACAGGGATTGCGGTGGTGATGGGACATGAAATCGCACATGCGGTGGCATCTCATGCCAACGAACGCATGTCTACGGGTCTTCTGGTTAATTTTGGCTTTGCGGCTGTTTCCTCTGCTGTGGGGCAGAACCCTACCTTGACTCAAGAAGTTTTTCTCCAATCGGTGGGTATAGGTTCCGAATTAAAAATGCTTCAATTTTCACGCAAACATGAATTAGAAGCCGATCGAATGGGCTTGATTTTTATGGCTATGGCAGGATATGATCCCCGAGAAGCTCCTATTTTTTGGGAACGGATGGCAGCTGCTTCAGGTCAAGCACCCTTGGAATTTCTGTCAACCCACCCAGGTCCAGATCGACGTGCTGAGCGCTTAAATGCTCGAATGCCCGAGGCGCTGAAATACTATGAAGATTCCAACTAAAAAAACATGCTTGAGATATTTTCAAGCCTGGTTTTTTTGAAATGCAAATTGATTTTTAACGGGCATTAAAACCTCGTAATTTGATTTGAGTGAGTTTCCGTTTGGTGTCTAGCGGGAAATCTCCCTTCATCATCCACTCGTAGTAGCCAGGTTCCTCTTTCAAGGCTTGATCGATCGTTTTTCCTTTGTGCTTCCCAAAATTGAAAACTTCTTGGCCTTGGGAATTGAATACAAACCGACCAGCCAAATCTACCATGCGCTCATTGACTAAAGCATGGATTTTTTTCATGTCATTTTCAAAAACACCCAAGGTATTGCCTTGTAGATCTTCCACGGATTCGCCAAGGTATCGTTCGATTTGGGCCCGGAAAACGTCTACTGTAGCCAGGGTATCTGCTTCTGCACTATGCGCATTTTCTAGTTTCTTTCCGCAGTAGAATTTGTAGGCAGCACTCAAGTTTCTTTTCTCCATCAAGTGAAAGATTTTTTGGGCATCCAGCAGATTTCGCTTGTCGAGATCAAAGTCAATTCCCGAACGTAGAAACTCTTCCACCAACAAAGGAATATCGTATTTGAGGACATTATATCCTGCCAAATCACAGTTCCCGATAAATTGAAACACTTCTTGGGCTAGGTCCTTGAAATAGGGCTCGTTTTTGAGGTCCTTGTCATACAATCCATGGATCAAAGAAGCTTCCAATGGAATGGGAATGCCAGGATTTACCCGTCGAGTATAGATCTGCTGCCCTCCATCTGGATTCAATTTGACAATCGATATTTCCACAATTCGATCCGTAGATACATTGGTACCAGTCGCCTCTAGATCAAAAAATGCGATGGAATTTTTAAGAATGAGCTGCATAGGATAGAAATTTTTGTTTGAGGGGTTCGAGGTTCATGTTATCGTAATTCCCAGAACTCATGAGTAGGAGGTTGGTATCCGTATAGTTTTGTGCAAGTAGGTAGTCGCTCAATGCAGCACTTTCGGTAAATAGCATTAGATCATGCCGTTTAAATCCTTCTCGAAGCATTTCTTCGGACATCAATTCCAATTTTTTGAGGGCTACAGCATGGGGATTGAGGTAGATAATGGCCACGTCCGCCAAATCCATGCTGTGCGCATAGTTGGGAAGAAATTGCGGGTTGAGGGAGGAGTAGGTATGCAGTTCTTGTACTGCTAGCAGGCGGCGTGCAGGAAATTGATTTTTTACTGCGTTCACCGTTGCTTTCAATTTGGATGGAGCATGTGCAAAATCGCGGAATAGAATGCCTGTATCGTGCTGGACGATAATCTCTTGTCGTTTGGCAGCACCTTTGAAACTTTGGATTGAGGCATAGAATTTCTCAGAAGAAAGTCCAAGCGCTTCGCAAATGTGAAGTGCTCCTTGCAAATTCTGAAGGTTGTGCTCCCCAAAAACACCAATTTCAACTTCTCTTGTAGCAGTAATCAAGGTTGTTTTTCCTGAATCAATTCGTGAAGGGTGAGCTTGATAGCCTATTTTTTGACCTTGGCCTATTGACTTTTCCGCTGCTTCCTTGACCAAGGGATCTGCACTGCAGTAGATCAGGCTACCCGCGGAAGGGGTTCGGTCCATGAGTAGATAAAACTGCCTTTTGTAGTCCTCAAAATCTGGAAATACATTGAAGTGATCCCAGGCGATGCCACTGACTAGCAAGATGTCATGTTTGTAATGAAAAAACTTGGGCGTACGGTCGATGGGTGAAGTCAGGTATTCATCGCCTTCAATCACGATTATGGGTGCATCCGATAGGCGAACCATCAGGTCAAAGCCCTCGATTTGTGCACCTACCAAGTAATCAAAATCAACTCCTTGATCCTTGAGTACATGTAGGATCATGGAAGTGATGGAGGTTTTTCCGTGGGAACCAGCAATCACTACCCGTTTCTTTGCTTGGCTTTGGTTGTAAATAAATTCTGGAAAGGAATAAACTGGCACCCCCAATTCTTGCGCACGAATAAGTTCTGGGTTGTCGATGCGGGCATGCATGCCCAAAATAATTCCATCGAGATCAGCACTTATTTTTTCAGGAAACCAGCCTTGTTCGGCAGGAAGTATCCCCGCTTTCTGAAGGCGAGTTTTGGATGGTTCGTAGATTTCATCGTCGCTACCGGTGACTTTGTAGCCTTTTTCTAAAAGGGCAAGCGCGAGATTGTGCATGACCGCGCCTCCTATAGCAATGAAATGGTAGTGTTTCATGGGGAATAAATCGGAATTTGTATTGGTAGTCAAACTTAGGGATAAAATCTTGCAGCAAGAGACCAAATCGAATAAGTTTTTCCATTTTCAGTAGCTTGACATTTGGCTATAACTAGCCTAAACCGCTTGCTGGAGCATGATGGGGCTTTAGTGAGTATACTATTCGTCTTGTTGATAACTATGGGAAAAATTGTTTAAAACTCTTGACATGAAGCAGGTAAATTTGAATCATGACTGAAAATACCCCGCCGACCGGAAGATACCGTAAAAAGCCTTCTTTTGATAATCCAACGAACTATTTAGGTAAAGTTCCTCCGCAGGCGATTGAACTTGAGGAGGCTGTTTTGGGGGCCTTGATGCTTGAGAAGGATGCCTTGACCACAGTCATCGACATTTTGAAAGTGGAAAGCTTTTACAAGGAAGCGCACAAGGTCATTTTTCAAGCCATTTTGGATTTGTTTACCGAGAGTCAGCCCATCGACTTGTTGACCGTGACCACCCAACTCCGAAAAAATGGAGCCTTGGAGGTAGCAGGTGGAGCATTTTACGTCACTGAACTCACCTCAAAGGTGGCATCTGCTGCCAATATTGAATACCATGCGCGAATCATTACCGAGCAATCCATCAAGCGAGAGTTGATCCGAATCTCTTCAACTATCCAAAAAGATGCGTTTGAAGACACAACCGATGTATTTGAGTTGTTGGATGCGATGGAGCAATCCCTATTTGAAATTTCAGAGAAAAATATCCGCAAGAATTACGCAAACATGAGTTCCATCATGCGGGATGCGATTGCGGAGTTGGAGATTAGAAAAAATCAAAAGGACGGTCTTACGGGTGTTCCTTCCGGTTTCACGGCCTTGGATCGGGTGACTTCGGGTTGGCAAAAATCTGATCTGGTCATCATTGCAGCCCGTCCAGCGATGGGTAAGACCGCCTTTGTGCTATCCGTATTGCGCAATGCAGCCGTAGATCACAATCGTCCGGTCGCTATTTTTTCCTTGGAGATGTCTTCTGTGCAGTTGGTCAATCGATTAATTTCTTCTGAAGCAGAGCTCGATTCTGAGAAAATTAAAAAGGGAACGTTGGCCGACCACGAATGGGCCCAATTGGTTCACAAGACCGCCAAGCTCTCCAAAGCCCCACTATTTGTGGACGATACTCCAGCCTTATCCATCTTGGAATTACGTGCGAAGTGCCGAAAATTGAAAGCCCAGCATGACATTCAGATGGTGGTTGTGGATTACCTCCAATTGATGTCTGGAGATTCCAAAGGAGGATTTGGAGGAAATCGTGAACAAGAAATTGCGAGTATCTCCCGAGCCTTAAAAAAGATTGCCAAGGAATTGAGCATTCCCGTGATTGCACTTTCGCAGCTTTCTAGAGCGGTGGAAACTCGTGGTGGAGATAAACGACCACAGCTATCCGACCTTCGAGAATCTGGAGCTATCGAACAGGATGCGGATATGGTTATGTTCCTCTACCGACCAGAATACTATGGCATCACCGAAGATGAGGGAGGAGCATCTACTGCAGGAGTAGGAGAGGTAATTATCGCCAAACACAGAAATGGTTCCTTGGAAAACATCAAGCTTCGATTTATCGGCCGCTACACCAAGTTTACAGATTTGGATGGGGGCATGGGCTTTCAAAACCCACAGGCTTCTGAGATTGGCTATTCACGCAAGTTTACCTCCGGTGCTTCTGGGGTGAGTACCTTTGATAGCGATCAAACTTTGATGCGTTCGAGTAAGGCAAACGAAGGAGATATTGAAAGTGCATTTTTAGGCGGAGATGAACCTGCACCCTTTTAATTTCCAATGAAAGCGATTGTACTTCAGCGGTCTTCAGACTCAAAAATTGAACTTGTAACGCTGCTCAAACCCCTTTGTCAGCCCAATGAGGCCCTCATTCGAATTAAGGCAGCAGCCTTGAATCATCGAGACGAATGGTGCAGAAAGGGATTGTATCCCAATATTAAAGATGGAATAGTCTTGGGTTCTGATGCAGCGGGGATTGTAGCAGAAGTAGGTGCAGCAGTTGATCCTAAGTTGATTGGTCAGGAGGTCATGCTGAATCCTGCGCTTCATTGGGGAGAAAATGAAAAGGCGCAAGGGAAAAATTTCGAAATCATCGGAATGCCCAGAAATGGCACCTTTGCAGAGTATGTTGCCGTACCTGCAGACCGCGTTTTTCCAAAGCCGACACACCTAAGTTGGGAGGAAGCAGCTGCTTTGCCTTTAGCAGGACTCACCGCCTACCGAGCTGTGGCAGTTCAAGGCAAACTGAAAGCGGGAGAAAAAGTGCTTGTTACAGGCATTGGGGGAGGAGTAGCCCAGTTCGCAGCGCAATTTGTACTCGCTTTGGGCGGTAAACTTTTTGTCAGCAGCAGTAGTCCTGAAAAAAGAGCAGCAGCGCTCGCATTAGGTGCTTCGGATGCCTTCGATTATGGGGTGGACAACTGGAGTGCTGCGGCACTTGAATCCACTGGTGGTATGGACTTAATTGTGGACGGAGCGGCAGGAGATACGCTATCCCAATTGATGAACCTTGCCAAGCCAGGTGGACGGTTGGTGTTCTATGGTGCCACTCGGGGCAATCCTCCCCAATTGGAAGCTCGGAAGCTATTTTGGAACCAACTTCAGTTGATCGGAACTACCATGGGAACGGACCAGGATTTTGCAGAAATGCTTGCACTTGTGGATCGACTGCAATTGAAACCAAAGATAGATGCAGTTTTCCCGCTACACGAGGCTGCATTGGCCCTTGATCGAATGAAGGAGGGAGCTCAGTTTGGTAAAATTGTGCTTGTTCCCTAATAGGCGAAGGCCTTTGCAAGGAGATCATTCCAAATCGGTTTCAAACAAAAAGTTTTGGTACGCATTACTCAACTCTTTTTTTGCTTTTTCGTCTTGTAGCGCATGGGCAAGTTCAATGCCGGCTTCAAACAGATTTTTGGCTTTTTGGAGTTCCTCAGTTTCGAAAAAAAATTGGGCTGCTGGAAAATACACCGGGAGATAATTTGGAAAATTAACCACTACAAAATCAAATAGATGGGCTGCTTCTGTTTTATCAAATTCTCGGTATTCCAAGGCCAGCGCATAATAGTTGAAAGGATTTTGAGGTTCCTCGGCACAGTAGTCTTTCAGAAGTTTGATTCGCTCCAAATTGCGCATGAATAGTTTTTTTAATTAACGCCTGCCTGTTATTTTCACGCAATAATAAATCTAAATAACCAAACGCTAAACCAATGAAGATTCTAGTTTGTATCACCCACGTTCCCGATACGACTTCCAAGATTCAATTTACTGCCAACAATACCAAGTTTGACCCCACGGGAGTTCAATTTATCATTGGTCCCTATGATGATTATGCTTTGGCCAGGGCGGTAGAACTTCGAGATCAAACTGGAGGTACACTTACAGCATTGAATGTAGGTGAGGCTGAAACCGAGCCTACCTTGCGAAAAGCGTTGGCGATCGGAGCCGATGATGCCATTCGAGTAAACTCTTTTCCAAAAGACAGTTTTTTCGTGGCGCAGCAGATTGCTCATTTTGCGAAAGCTGGAGGCTATGACTTGATTTTGATGGGAAGAGAATCCATTGATTTCAATGGAGGCATGGTGCATGGGATGGTAGGCGAGCTATTGGGAATGCCTTCTTTCTCTCCGGTGATGAAACTGGAATTGGAAGGTACGACTGTAAAGATGGCTCGAGAGATTGAAGGTGGAAAAGAGCATCTTGAAGCACAATTGCCGCTGATTGCAGGTTGCCAGGAACCTATTGCCGAATGGAAAATTCCGAACATGCGTGGAATCATGTCTGCGCGCACCAAGCCTTTGGTAGTGGTGGAGCCAGTAAGTCAAGAAACACAGGCTGAAGCTAGTGGCTACCAATTGCCACCTGCCAAAGGATCCGTTAAGCTGGTTGATAAGGACCAAGTTTCAGAACTCGTACGCTTGCTCAAAAACGAAGCAAAAGTACTTTAATCTAATTTTTTTAATTCACTATAAGTCAAATAGATATGTCAATCTTAGTATATGTAGAACAGTCAGCTGGAAAAATTAAAAAAACCAGTTTAGAAGCAGTTTCTTATGGGTATGCTTTAGCAGCGAAAACAGGTGAAGGTGCAGTAGTTGCGGTAGCTTTGGGTACTTTGGGTTCCAATGAATTGGCCTCCATCGGAGAAGCAGGAGCTGCAAAAGTGCTGCACATCTCAGATGAGCGTCTCAATGCAGGTGTCATTCAAGCCCATGCAAGTGCAGTAGCGCAAGCATTTGAATCCACTGGAGCAAGCACCCTGATTTTGGCCAAATCCTCCTTAGGAGATGCCGTTGCTGCACGCTTGGCGATCAAGTTGCAGGCTGCCTTGGTATCCAATGTGGTGGAGCTTCCACGATTAGAGGGCGGATTTGTGGTGAAAAGAAGTATTTACACCGGAAAAGCGTTTGCAGATACCACGATCACCACTGCTAAGAAAATTTTGGCCATCAAAAAGAATGCGGCTGACCAAAAGTTGGATGGTGCCAAGGCGCAGGTGGAAACATTTGCGGTTGCGATTCCTGAGTCGGATTTTGCTTCCAAGATTAGCGCAACTGAGCGTGCCACAGGTGAGGTTCTTTTGCCTGAGGCAGACATTGTAGTTTCTGGTGGAAGAGGAATGAAAGGCCCGGAGAACTGGGGCATCATTGAGGAGCTTGCCAAAACCTTAGGTGCTGCGACAGGATGTTCCAAGCCGGTTTCTGACATCGGATGGCGCCCTCACCACGAGCACGTTGGACAAACTGGTGTTAAAGTTGCGCCAACTTTGTACATTGCCGTTGGAATTTCAGGGGCGATTCAACATCTTGCGGGGGTTAATTCCTCTAAATGCATCGTGGTGATTAATAAAGACCCTGAAGCGCCATTTTTCAAGGCAGCAGATTACGGGATTGTGGGGGATGCGTTTGAAATAGTACCTCAACTAACTGCAGCACTTAAAGCGGCTCAATAATTTTTGTGGAAAAACTGGTAGAACTGGAAATTTTAGGGCTTTCGTCCAACCACTCCCAATCGGGATCCTTCACATTGGTGATGGGAGAGGTGGATGGATTGCGTAGGCTACCCATTGTCATTGGCATGTTTGAGGCGCAAGCCATTGCCATTGAGATTGAGAAAATTATCCCGAATCGACCCATGACTCACGATTTGTTTAAATCTTTCGCCGATAGCTTCCAGTTTGAAATTGAGAAAATTGTCATTTCTGAAATGAAGGAAGGCGTTTTTTATGCCAAAATCCACAGCAAGGGTGAGAAGGCGCTAGCCGAAATCGACAGTAGACCTTCAGATGCCATTGCCATAGCGGTACGATTTGGTGCCGGCATCTTCTGTTCAGAGAAAGTATTGTCTGAAGCAGGAATTGAATTTTCTGAAGAAGAAAAGAAGGAAGAGGCCAAAAAGCCGAGTAAATCCGTCGCGAGTAAAGGTGCTGCGCCCAAAGAAAATTTATTGAAGGATTTTAGCTTAGACAAGTTGAATTCGCTGCTGGATAAAGCGATTTTGGATGAGGATTACGAAAAAGCTGCCCGGATTCGGGATGAAATAAACAAGCGAAACTGAATTTTTAAGCCCCGAATCACTTCGGGGCTTTTTTCTTGCCGAGGATTGGCCTATTTTTAAAAATTGGTTTAATCATATAGTATGGAAATTTTAAGAGGCTCTTTCGGAATTTTAGTCATTGTGTTGGTGGCTTTTTTATTTTCGGCAAATCGAAAAAAGATTGATTGGAGGTTAGTTGCCATTGGCGTCTCACTTCAATTGATATTTGGATTTTTGATTACCCAGGTAGAGGTAGTTAAAATGGCCTTCCAGTTTCTATCTGAAGGCTTTGTCAAATTTCTAAGCTTCAGCGAAGCGGGTGCTCGATTTATTTTTGGGGATTTAGCTGGAGATAGCTTTGGATTTATTTTTGCATTTAAGGTTCTGCCAACCATCATTTTCTTTTCCACTGTTTCCTCAGGTTTGTATTACCTAGGCATTTTGCAAAAGGTCGTTTACGGCATTGCTTGGGTGATGGCACGATCCATGCGTTTATCTGGACCTGAGTCACTTTCTGCTGCCGGTAACATCTTTCTTGGCCAAACAGAAGCGCCACTTTTGGTACGACCTTTTATTCCTCAGATGAGTAAGTCGGAATTGATGTGCTTGATGACAGGCGGGATGGCAACAATTGCTGGGGGCGTGCTCGCAGGGTATGTGGCCTTCTTAGGTGGAGATAGCATGGAGGAGCAGAGCAAGTTTGCCGCGTACCTATTGGGCGCAAGTATCATGAATGCACCAGGGGCAATTGTGATGGCCAAGATGTTTATTCCTGAAACAGAGAAAGAAATCAAGCAGGACAAACTGGAGGTAAATCAAGAGGCGATGGGGGTCAATTTGATTGATGCGATGTCGATTGGTGCAGCCGAGGGATTGAAGCTGGCCTTAAACGTAGGTGGGATGCTTTTGGCATTTATTGCGGTGATCGCAGCCATCAATTACGGGCTAACTGGCTTGATTGGAGAATATACAGGATTGAATGCTTGGGTGGAAAGTTCTACTGGAGGTCAATTTAAGGGCTTCTCCTTGGAATATATTTTTGGACAGATCTTTCGAGTTTTTGCCTGGGTGATTGGTGTCGAATGGGTGGATACCCTTCAGGTAGGTAGCCTCCTGGGTCAAAAGACGGTAATTAATGAGTTTGTGGCCTACTTGAGCCTTGCCGAAATGAAGGAAGCAGCCTCCATAAGCACCAAGTCGGTGATCATTGCCACCTATGCACTCTGTGGATTCTCTAACTTTAGTTCCATCGCGATTCAATTGGGTGGTATTTCGATTATCGCTCCCAACCAGCAAGGAAATCTAAGCCGCTTGGGCTTACGCGCCTTAATGGCTGCTTCCCTGGCTTGCCTTATGACCGCAACGGTTGCGGGGATGCTGGTTTAAATTGTACATTGTACCAAGTACGAAGTAAAATGTACCAGGTACGAAATACATAGTGAAATACGAGTGACGAATTACGGGATGAATACCAAGTTCCTTTAGAACTGTAATTCAGGGATCACAATTTTTATCCTTGTTTCAAATTATTTCACGGAGCGAAGCGCAGTCTATTTCTACTCTATTTCCATCGTATTTCGTACCTCGTATTTCGTACCTCGTACTTTGTACATTGTACATTGCCTGCCTACCGCAGGCAGGTACTTCATACTTAATTCCCGTACAATTTCTTCCCAACTTCCTCGTACTTGTCTCCAGCAGTCCACTGTGGTTTTTGGGACCAGTTTGCAATTTTTTGAGCGGATAGGATGTAAGATTTCCAGTACAGTTGTGCATAGTTTAGGTCAAA
>CANGZP010000021.1 GCA_947458475.1 Cyclobacteriaceae bacterium
GAGCACATGGACGGTACAACTTCAGTAAGAATTCACTCCTACTATTCGGATACGAGCTCGAAGGGCAGTCTTATCGCATTGATCCACTTTCCGTGGGAAACAACAGCTATGAAATCCGGAGAGGGGAATTGAGACCGCGACTTGAATTGCAAAAGCAGCTATCCGGGCCATTTTGGTTGAATGTCCAAGCTGGATACCGCATCGATTATTCCTTTGATGCGGATGAACTAGCAGGAGGTAGGGAGTTTTTCAGAGGATTCGTTGGGGATCAGCCCTTTGGGATGCTCAATTCACTCGGCCCGGCACTTTACTTCAATATAGGAATCAGTTTTGTGACTTTGTAAGAAAAAGCCGATCTGCAGAGGCAGATCGGCTTTTTTGTTTTTAGATAGGGAGAAGGTTCTTTTTTGAAGAAATGGATGTAAGGTTCCTTCAGCTTTTCTGCGCGTAAAATAATACTCTCGCAAAGACGCCAAGACGCAAAGGGACTGCCTGTACCAGCGAGCTTTTCCTTGTTTTGCAATTTTTTGAAGGGGAGAAAAGACTGAATTGCCACATTTGGTAAGGCTTGTATCCCTACTCCAGACTTTTTGTTTTGATCCATTGGATAGCCAGCGCTACCGGGGCTGAACCAGCAAACCCGGTTCGATGCCCTAATTCTGGAAAAAGCGCATAGTCATAGGGCTTGCCTTGGGCTTTCAGCGCTTGGAGGTCTTCGATACAGAGGTTCGCTGGAATTTGTATATCCTTTCCTCCAAACAGCCAAAGTCCAGGGATAGTGAGTGCTGCGAGTGATTCTTTGGGGTCGGTAGGAGCAAATTGAAACCGGTCTGGATCGTTTTGCAGGTGTTCTCGCGCATCAGCCTCGGTATGATGCTCCCAAAAATCGGTTCTTCCAGCGGTATAAAATTGGAATCTGAGTTGCTCCAAGGTGGTCACCGTGGGTCCACTAAACAGGACCATAAACTCCACCAAGGGATTGTCTGTGGCGGCAATGGGAATGATCCAACCGGCCTGACTAAAACCCAGAAGACCTAAGGGAAGACTTGGAAGCTTTTGCTTGAGCATGTTTACCGCAGCACGGGCATCTTGTGCCAAGAGGTGGAGGTTGGCAGGATCGATGTTATTGGTTCCTACCTCAGGACCAGTATAGACACCTTCCGAGTCCCCAACGCCACGTTTGTCGTAGGTAAGCACCACGCAACCTGATGCTGCCAATAGCGCTGCAAATTCACGCATTCGGGACTCCTGGCCTGATCCGTGAACGAGCACCACTGCGGCATGGGAAACCTGAGGTATGAAGAGGGTTCCCGAAAGGCGAGCGCCCTGACTAATGAAGGAAATCTCTTCCGTGTGCACGGGAAGGACTGCTTTCGCAAGTATCTCGCTTTGGCTCAAAAAAAAGGCTACCGTGAAAACAACAACTAGAAACGTACTCAAGCGCCTCCTCATCATTTGGATCGTTGTGGATTTTCGGAAAGGTAGAAATAAATTGACTGCACTTTCCTTTCAAGTTGGTATAAATCCAACTTGGTGACAAACGCATGGTTTGATTCGCTGTAATCAGTTTTCCCGATTTTTACAAGATTAATGGGGAGGGGTTGGTTTGATTCTTCCAATTTTATTAGTTTAGATGATCAATAAACCCACTCAAAATCTTTCATCTATGAAAAAGACCCTCCTTTTTTTAGTCGCTTTTCTGGTTGCAGTCAGCGTAGTATTTTCTTCCTCTTTGGTGTCGTCAGAGACAGATCGAACGGTAGCTAGTGCCGAGCGTGTCAGTTTCAAGATCAAAGGAACCGGCTCAAAAAATATCCCTGTGACGATTGGAATAGGTTCCCAGCCGGGCAGTGGTGCCTGCTGCTCAGGGGTTAGTCCCTTCACGACTGCGAGTTTTGTTGGGGAAGTAGGTGATGTGGTGTACGATGGCAAAACGAGAAGAATCATCACGAAGATTTCCAGAGACATGAATGGTACTACGCTAGATTTGGCGCAGTATTATTGAGGGATACTTTCTTTAATGCAATTTGCGTTCTGTACTCGAGATTTAGTATAAGTGAGTACTTGCAGTCCTACATTACTAACAATTTTACTAGATAGAAAACAGAAGAGGTATTAGTTTTGGGAGAAAGTAAGGCTGCTTATTGCTTGCCTTTATCTGCTGAGATAAACCAAGGCTTAGAAGTTTTTCTTTGCTTCCCTAAAGCACATCACCCTTTCCAATGCATCGATTTTCTCTACTTGTACTGGCATTGTGCTTCAGTACCTTGTCCCTTGCTCAAACTACCTTTAAAGCCCAAATCTTAGAAGAGGCGAGTGGAAACCCCATGGTGGGAGCCACCCTCTATTTCCCTCAATTGGAATTAGGGGGGACTTCGGACGAAAAGGGCTGGGTGTCGGTAGCCGCAATCCCAGATGGAACACATACACTTCTCGTCCAATACCTAGGCTATGAAACTCTTCGACTTCGCCTCAGCTTTCCACTAAATGTTACCGAACCGCCTGTTTACCGATTGGAGCAGGAAGAGGAGGAACTCGAAATTCTCTTGGTTCAATCCAACCGCAGTAGCCGTGTGATTGAAGATGTACCTACCCGAGTAGAGATCATTGCTGGGGAGGAGCTCGCCGAAAAAGGCAACATGAAACCAGGAGATATCCGAATGCTCCTCAACGAGAGTACGGGTATCCAAACCCAGCAAACCTCTGCCACGAGCTACAACTCTAGCATCCGCATCCAGGGCTTAGACGGAAAGTATACCCAGCTCCTTCGAGATGGATTGCCACTTTATGCCGGTTTTTCTTCAGGATTGAGTTTGATGCAAATTGCTCCGCTGGACCTGGCGCAGGTGGAGGTGGTGAAAGGCGCATCCTCCACACTCTATGGGGGAGGAGCCATCGCAGGCTTGGTCAACCTGATTTCCAAGCGGCCTGAGGAAGAGCCCGAACTTTCATTTTTAATCAATGGCACTTCCGCCAGGGGTCTCGATGCCAGTGCCTTCTATGCTGCCAAAGGTGAGAAATTTGGCACCACGGTATTCACTTCCTTCAACAAAGGGACGGCCTATGATCCTGCTGGCATTGGCTTGACGGCCATCCCAGAATTTGAGCGATTTACAGTAAATCCCAAACTCTTTTGGGATGTAAATTCCAATACGAATGTGGTAGCGGGAATCAATTACAGCCAGGAGGACCGATTGGGAGGGTCCTTGGACTACATTAAAGGAAAAACGGCCATTGACCCTTACTTTGAAGCCAACACCACGGATCGAATTTCCACCGAGCTGACTTTCAAGACCGAATGGGCCGAAACCCAATCCTTGACCTTCAAAAACAGCCTCAACCTGTTTAGTAGGGCAATAGAAATCCCTGATTACCTATTCGATGGCAGGCAGGTCTCTTCCTTCAGCGAACTAAGCTGGTCCTCGACCAAGTCCAACTCTTCCTGGATTTCGGGCCTCAACCTATGGACCGATCGCTTTACCCAAAGCCAGGGCGATCGCTCCAATCTCTTGGATTATTCGCTCACCACGATAGGGGGGTTTGTGCAAAATATCTGGAATGCCAATGAAAAATGGACTTTGGAATCCGGCTTCCGCTTGGATCATTTGGATACTGAAGGATTTTTTCCTTTGCCCAAAGTATCTGTCCTATACATCCCCAATGCGGCACTTACTTTACGAATGGGTGGGGGATTGGGCTACAAATCACCAACGGTATTTACCGAAGAAACCGAACGCATTCAATTTCGCAGGGTGGCCCCAATAGATTATGGGAAGCTTCAGTCGGAGCGTTCCGCTGGTGCCAATTTGGACATCAACTACCGCTTGGCGTTGGGAGAGGAACTTTCTTTGGTGGCCAACACGCTATTTTTTGTCACGCAAATCCAAAATCCCCTGCTGTTGGAAAAAAGTGCCAAGGGATTTGAGTTTGTGCAGCCAGAGGGAAACTTTAAAACCCAAGGGGTAGAGGTCAATTTGAAGTGGAATTACCGGGATTTTAAACTTTTCACCGGCTACACCCTAGCAGATGTGACGCAGGAAATCAATGGGCAAAATAGCCCTTATCCGCTAGTGGCCAGACACCGGCTGAATAATGTGTTGATGTTTGAGCAACATGAAAATTTCAGAGTCGGACTAGAGGCCTATTACTTTTCTCCACAAGTACTCAATGATGGAAAGGAAGGGCAATCGTACTGGATTTTTGGTTTGATGGCTGAAAAAGCATTGGGAGAGCATTTTTCCGTGTTTATCAACTTTGAAAACTTTCTTGATGCGCGACAAACTCGGTTTGACACGATCTACACCGGCGACCTGAGTAATCCGGAGTTTCGGGACATCTATGCTCCCGTTGATGGATTTGTCATCAATGGGGGAGTCAAGTTGAACTTCTAATTCACCTAGGAATTAAGTTCTTGTATTGGTTTATTTAGATCTTAACTAGTTGAATTTATTCTCCTCCTAATTCAATCTGTAATTGCCTGTTTATGAAAAGTTACAATTTGTGGTATTGCATCCTCTTTTTCCTAGTTCCGATTTTGACCACAGCGCAAATCAAGACGCATGAAGAGAAGCAGTCTCAATACATTACCGTGTTGGGCATTGCTCAGGATGGAGGCTATCCTCAAGCAGGATGCAATGCCGAGCATTGCTTGCGTCACTGGCGGGGAGAGGAAAAGAAGCGACAAGTCGTGAGCCTTGGGCTTACCGATCAAGCAAGTAGACAGAACTGGTTGTTTGAAGCAACTCTGGATTTTACGGCTCAACTGCAGCAGCTCCAACAGGCTTCTGGCTCGACAAACTTGTCTGGTATTTTTCTTACGCATGCGCACATGGGGCATTATGCAGGTTTGCTGCAGCTTGGTCGTGAGGCAATGGGCGCCCAAGGAATGCCCGTGTATGTGATGCCCAAAATGAAGGAATTTCTCGAAAATAATGCCCCTTGGAGTCAATTGGTATCTCTGGGTAACATCAAGCTAGTGCTAATGGAAGCGGATACCCCCATTCAATTGACCTCCAATCTCCGGGTTACACCCCTGAAAGTTCCTCATCGGGATGAGTTTTCGGAGACGGTAGGATTTCGAATTGAAACGGCTGAAAAGAGTCTCCTTTTTATCCCGGACATAGACAAGTGGCCGCTCTGGGAAAGGGATATTCGAGCTGAGGTAGCTCGCGTGGATGTGGCTTTGCTTGATGCCACCTTTTACCAGGATGGGGAGCTGCCCAACCGAAATATGCGTGAGATTCCGCATCCCTTTGTAGCGGAAACCATCAGTCTGTTTTCCCCGCTTTCGGAGAGTGAAAAACGTAAAGTCAAGTTTATCCATTTCAACCACACCAATCCCCTAATTTTTGAGGGGCCGGAGCGGGAGCAAGTAAAAAACCTCGGTTTTTGTGTGGCAACTGAAGGAGAGCGAATTGAGTTGAAAAAATAAAAGAGCTGCCTCTAAGGCAGCCCTGAAAAGGATAAATCTTTCATTTTTTCGTCTAAGATAATTAGGCGATTATTTTTAGAACGGCTATTTTTTTCGAGCTATTGGAAGAATTAGCATTCTTAAGATTTGCTATAAATGTCTTGTAAAGTCCATCTGTCCACCAAGTATTCGAACGATAAAAATCCCTCCCTTGCGTACACCATAAAAAAGGACGTGCGACTGGTAGCGGTACCGGAGGATTGGTTGATTTTTCACCACTGAAAATAGCCTTCCGAGTTTCGGATCGAACGCTATTTTTCCCAAAACCTCGGTCAATCCCTCGAAATACAAGCGGGATTGGCGCTCCCCAAATTCCTGAAGTGTATAGAGCAGAATAGATTTTACATCTTTACTTGCCTTGACACTCAGGACGATTTTATTTACCAGCACGATGCTCCCCTAAGGCTTCTTCCCAAATTTGCTCAAGGGAAGTATCTGAAGTGCCACTAGCTAGTCCCTCAATCAGTGCCTCGTTTAGGTTCAGTCGCTGTCTTCTGCGCTCCTGGTCTTGGCGGATGATGTCGCGGACATATTCGCTATCGTTGGTATAAAATCCCTGCTCTATAAGGCTTTTTACGAAGGCATCCTGTTGCTCTGTGAGTGTGATAGATTTTCTAATTACTGCCATAATGCACCAATAGTAATATTATTGGTTCAATTTAGTAATTGTTTTTATAAAACTGGCTCCTAACCCTAAAAATGAGTGGTTGTTTAGGAAGCTAAATTTGATCTAGTAAAGTTTGTCCCCGTTTTTTGAGGGATAAAAAAATAAAAGGGCTGCCACATCCATGAGGCAGCCCTTTTGTATTATTGCTGTACGGTGAGCGTTACTTTATTGCTCTTGGTATCAATATCAATGCGGTTAGGTTGCAGGAGCGAAGCTGACTTTTCCGGGCTGAGCTTGATGTCGTAGGATTTTCGGTCGTACTTCATCACCGCCCCAGATAGGGCATCGATGCCCCAGCCAAACAGGTTTCCAAGGTTAAGGATACTCACCACATTAAGTTCTTTGTCTAAAGTGATGAGACGAGTTTCGTAACCGTCCAACTTAAACTCTACTTCGGTATCGTTGATACTTCGTTTGATACTGTAGTTGCAAGGGGTGGTGCAGATTTCCAATCCATCCTTGTAAATGGTAGCACCCGATGGAGTAGAGATAAATGAGATACGATCTCGGGTGCCAGTAAAAATCGTGGCACAGCCTGTCATCAAAAATAGGGCAATCAAAAAGATAAGGGTTCTGTTCATGCTGTTTGTGTTTTAGTGTGTATAATAATAGGTTAATAATTTCTTTAAATAAGTATATTTTATAAAATAAATATTTTTTGATCCCCTTTTTTACCCTTTCTCGATTTCCATTCCACAAGACATGCAAGCAGATCCATTGAAATAAGTTAGCCTCCAACTTCCAAGGTAATTCGCAAGAAAAAAATTTTGGAACTGGAAATCTTATGGGTTTAACAGACTTAAGCCCGCTTTGATTAGTTTCTTGTAAGGAAAAATTGAGCGCTATTTTTGTTTCTAGTAGTACATAGAAAGTTTTTGCAGCGCAAAATGCAGAACCGAATAAATTACTTTTTCCAAGAAGATCTTCTTACTTTAGAGTAGTCAACCTTCTCAACGTATGTCAAAAAAATGGATTAACGGGATACTCACCACCTTGGTGTCTCTCGTATTTGTAGGAAGTGCAGTGGGTAAGTTCATGGCGGATGCCGAAGCCTTGAAAATGGCAGAAAGTTTTGGACTCGATGCTACCACCAATTACGCACTTGGTGTCATCGAAATCGTGGCGGTAGTGCTTTTTATTCTTCCGAGAACAGGTGTTTTGGGCACGCTTTTGCTTGCTGCCTACATGGGAGGTGCGATTGCTACGCATCTCGAACATGGGGAGTCGGTACTCATTCCTTGCATCATTCAGGCTGTGCTTTGGTTGGTTGCCCTCTACCGCTTTCCGGAATTGGGTACTCGCTTGTTCAAAGGAAAGCCCTAAACAGTTCTCAGCCTGCTTTTGAAGGCAATCATAGAAGTATTTTTGTGTCTTCGAGGTTGCTTAGTCAATAAAATTTACTTTCAAGGGTATAAAAAAAGTACAACTATAGTGAAGGGTCAAAAAATTATTTTTAATTCTTACCTCGCTTGTAGCGTACACTAGGAGGCATGTCCTTAGCATCCACGGCAACAATTTCACCTTCTTTCATCACAATAAATGGGCTTTTCTTTTCTTTTTTAAATGCAACAAGCTTCTTATAGGCTTCTTCAAGCCCTAGTACGATTTTGTCTCGCTCCTCTCTTAATTCGTCCTTAGTTTCCATCGTTTTTTTGTTTTATAGTCTTCCAGAGGGTTGGGTCATGGATAGTGGTTTCAGTAGAGCTTCCATCCGCGATAATTTCGTAGTTAGGTCCAGAATTATTTACAAGTAACCAGTTATCAAATTTAGGTAAAAAGAGGTTGAAAAAATTTTTCAAGCCTCTAGTATACCGTCTTCGAATTAAGTCCTCTGGTATGGCATGACCACCTTCTTCTATGCGTGTTTTTACCCTTGAAATAGCGAGTTCTTCAGAGTTAAGCCAAAAAAATAAGCAGGTCACTTGATATCCCAATCTTTTTGCCTTTGCTATAAACTGAACATAGCTTTTTGTGGAAAGGGTCGTTTCGAAAGCAAAATTCTCACCATTCGCTACTAATTTATTGATGCGTATCAAGAGATATCTTCCTGCTTCAATTCCTGCTTTATCAGGTTGAAAAGGTGAAATTCCCTTCGCAATTTCATCAGCATTTACAAATTCTTTACAGTCTAGAATTTCAGGCAAAATGGTGTAGGAAACGGTTGTTTTACCCGCACCATTACAACCAGCAATGATGTAAAGTTTTTTCATTCAAACAAATATACGCTTTAACCTTAACATGCAGCTTGGCTGTCCTTGATTGAGCAAAACACCCAAAATTCAATTCCTACCCATTAAAAATCAACTTTACGGTCGTTCCTTGGCCGAGTTCGGAGCGAACCTGAATGTTGCCTTTATGGCGCCGCAGAATCTGCTTGGACAAACTCAAGCCGATACCTGACCCTTTCTGTTTGGTAGTAAAAAAGGGAATAAAAATCTTGCCCAAGGCTTCTTCTTCGATGCCCTTGCCCGTGTCGCTTACCTCCACAATGATCTTTCCCGCCTCGTCAATAAATCCCTTGAGGTGAATCTCTTTTTGCGGAGCGTCCTCTAGCGCTTGAATGGCATTATGCATAAGGTTGATCAGGACCTGCTCAATCTGGGTTTGGTCTCCAAACAAGACCAATTCCTGTGGCTGTAGCTCTTTGTGAAGCTGAATGCCTTGGCTTTCCAATTGGTGCTGCAACAAGAGTTCCAACTGATCAAATAGCGAAGCCAAAGGGATACTTCCGAACTTGGGTGCTGGCACATGGGCCAAGCTTCGGAAATCGGATACAAAGCTGACCAAGCCCTCGCTGCGCTTTTCAATGGTCTGAATTCCCATTAAAAAATCTTCCATGTCGGCGGTAGCTAAGCCCTCTTTTTGCTCCTGTTTTTGTTCCAACTCTCCCTTGAGGGTTCCCGCTAAGGAAGAAATCGGGGCAATGGAATTCATGATTTCGTGCGTGAGAATATTCACCAAGTTTTGCCAAGCTTCCATTTCCTTCTCCTCCAATTCGGATTGGATGTTTTGGAGGGAAACCAGTTTGAATCGCTCGCCCCGCATTAGCAGCTCGATCACATACACGGAAAGCTGCATGATTCCGTCCGGATGGGCAATCTTGATCAGCTCACTACCTCCAGTCCGAAGTTGCTGTATGGCTTGGTGCAATTCTTTGTTGAGGTGCTCCACCTCCTGGATTTGTTTGAGGTCCTCCACCTGCAGCATGCGCTTGGCGGCCACATTGAGGATTTGAATCTCTCCATTTTCTCCAAAGGTGATCAAGCCAATGCTCAGGTGCTTGAATACGGAGCGGAAATACTGGTAATTCGCCTCCTTCTCCGCTTGATCTTCCTTGAGCTTGGCCAATATGGCATTGAATTCAATGTGCAGGTCATCGGTTTCTGTCCCGTCAAATTTGACTGGGTAAAGCTGGCTGTACTTGTCTTGCTTGATATTGTTCAAGAAAAGGCGAACTTTTTTGAAAGAGCTCTCCGCATAATTCACCAAAAAAATCAGTTGAATCCCTGCCACAATCAGGAATAGGGAAGTCGAAAAGACCCCCCAGTTTCCCAGGAGGGAGTAAGCCATCAGAAACAGGGTGGCCGTGAGTAAGCCGATGCGGCCAAGTAAGCCAACTTTATAATCCATACTTCTCTAGTCTTCTGTACAAAGAGGCGCGTGTGAGCCCCAGTTCCTTGGCGGCCTTGGAGATGTTTCCCCCGTTTTTGTCGATGGCTCGCTGAATAGTCGTACGCTCCATGTCATCCAAATTGAGTGTGCTGCTCTGCTGCACCTTTTCAGAAGAAGGCTTTGCAGATAGGAAAAAGAAGTCTCGACTATCCAGTTCATCTCCATCCGCCATGATGATCGCCCGCTCGATGGCATGCTGAAGCTCTCGAATATTGCCAGGCCAGTTGTAGCGCTGCAGCAGATCCATGGCCTGTGGCCGGATGCCTTGGAAGTTTTTGCGGTATTTCTGAGCGTACTGCCTCAAGTAATGGTTGGCCAGCTGTGGAATGTCATCCTGTCGCTCCCGAAGAGGGGGTAGGTAGATCTCGACGGTATTGATTCGGTAAAGAAGATCCTGTCGGAAAGCATTGTCTCCAACCATGTCGTGCACGGGCATATTTGTCGCGCAGATCAATCGGATATCTACTGGAATGGATTGGTTGGTCCCGATGCGGGTCACTTCTCGCTTTTGGAGCACGGTGAGCAGTTTGGACTGTAAAGGCATGGAAAGGTTGCCAATCTCATCTAGAAATAAAGTGCCTTGATCGGCCACTTCAAATCTTCCTGCTCGGTCTTCTTTGGCATCGGTAAAGGCACCTCGCTTGTGCCCAAAGAGCTCGGATTCAAACAAGGATTCTGTAATGGAACCCATGTCTACGCCTACAAAAATCTCGTCATTCCGTAGGGAGCGTTCGTGAATCGCCCGAGCGATGAGTTCTTTTCCAGTTCCGTTTTCCCCCAATATCAAGACATTGGCATCCGTGGAGGCTACCTTGTCGATGATGGAAAAAATATTCTTCATGGAGGCCGATTGTCCAATGATCTCCGTGTAGTCTTTTTTAAGATCGCTTTGTAGCGTTTTTTGCTTTTTGCTCAACTTATCCACTTGGGTATAGCTCTCCTTGAGTTTGAGCGCAGCAGATAGGGTAGCCACCAACTTTTCGTTTTGCCAGGGCTTTAAGATAAAGTCCGTAGCCCCTTCTTTTAGTGCCTGCACGGCCATCTCCACATCTCCAAAGGCGGTGATCAAAATCACGACTGCATTGGGATCGATCTCTTTAATTTGGCTCAACCAATAGAATCCTTCCTTGCCCGAAGTAGTGTCTTCTCGGAAGTTCATGTCCAACAGGATCACATCGAAGTTTTGGGTATTGATCAAAAATGGAATCCGTCGAGGGTCCTTTTCAATGTGTACTTCTTTGGCATGCTTCTTCAACAGCATTTTTGCTGCAAAAAGTAAGTCCTCGTTGTCATCGATGATCAGTATTCGTCCGAGTTGCTGTTCCATGGGAGTTGTTTTGGATTTACCCTAGAAAAATAGTGCCAACAGGGATTGGATCCCCTTAAGCTAGTTTCGCAGGCTAAATATGTCCGAAAATGTACGATTTTATCTGGTTATCGGACACTTTTTTTGATTTTGGGTGCCTGATCATTTTTCCTACCTTTGGGGCTCACTAAAACTGAATCAAATGTCAGCTAAAAAAGGGGATGCTGTAGCCGTCCATTACACCGGAAGATTGGAAGATGGGAGTATTTTTGACTCCTCCGTTTCCAGGTCACCACTAAGTTTTACGCTTGGCGATGGCAACATGATTAAAGGCTTTGATTCAGCAGTATATGGGATGGTGATCGGAGACAAAAAAACAGTGACTATTCCTGCGGCAGAGGCCTATGGAGAGCGCCGTCAGGACATGATGATTGACGTACCCTTGTCGGAGGTGCCACCACATATCGAAGCAGAGATCGGACTGCAGTTGACCCTTCAAGGTCCAGGCGGACAGCCCATGCCGGTCACGGTCGTAGATATGGACGAGGAGAAAATCACTTTAGATGCCAATCATGAGCTGGCAGGAAAAGATTTGATTTTTGATATTGAACTCGTTTCCATTAACTAACTTTTCTTTATGAAAAGGAAGAACTTGAAAAAATCTCCGAAATAGGATTCCGAAAAATAGCTCACTGGCAATTCCAGTGAGCTATTTTTATGTTTTTAAAGAATAAATAGTTCAAAAAATGAAACTATATAATACATCTAAATTCAAAGATGAAAAAGCGGACCATGCTTACTTTGAAAATTGGGTTGGTCAGTTGGAAAAAAATAACGGAAGGAAGTACGAGCGATATGAAATTCAGACCTCCCTTGGCAAAACAATGGTTTGGGGTCATCAAACAAGCGAAAATCCTCCCAATACCTTAGTGATTTTCCCAGGTGCAAGAACTACTTCCTTGTTCTGGGACTTTGATAAGGGTCTGGATAATCTGGGCCAAGAATTGAGAATTTTTCTGGTGGAAACCAATGGCCTACCAAATTTAAGTGAAGGGAATACACCCGACATCAACTCCTTGGATTATGGTGTTTGGGCTACTGAAGTGTTTGACCAGTTAAAAATCCAAAAAGCATACATTGCTGGTGCATCCTTTGGGGGATTGATTTGCATGAAATTTGGAATGGTAAGCCCAGAAAGAATTCAGGCTGCATTTTTACTGAACCCAGGTTGCTTGCAACCCTTTTCACTCACGCTCAAAAATCTCTACTACAATCTTTTGCCTATTCTGGTTACTACCGAAAAAAATGTGTCCAAATTTCTGGATCAAGCAGTCTTTTCAAAGCCCAATCATCAGCTTTCTAGCATTTCAGAGAAGATGATTATTGACTATGAAGTTTTCGCCATTGCTCGATACATCGATAAAACGCAAAAGCCTTATTTCATGAATAAGGAACTTGAAAAAGTGCAGGTGGAAACCTATTTGCTTCTGGGGGACAAAGACCTTTTATTTCCTTTTCAGAAATCAGTTGACCATGCCAAAGGACTAATTAAGTCCTTGAAAGAAGTGAAAATTTATTCGAAGGTGGGGCATGGAATTGAAACTTTCGACAAGGCCATGAACTACATTGGAGAGCAAATAAGAAATAGACGCTAACTCACAATTACTGATAGCTGTTACTTTCAAACCTAGTGCCATGAGGGGAAGGAATAGTTGAAAAAGTTATCAATTGTGTTTCAGACGAACTCATTTCTAAATAAGTGTTTTGACTTACCCATTCTCCCAAATTGAAATAGGTAGCGCTTTGGCCAACAGGGAGCTGCAGAGGGAGATGTCGGTGGCCAAAGATGTAACAGTCATGCGGTACCGATTGCTCCACTTCCTTGCAATAGGCCCAGAGCCATTCATCTGCTCCTAAAAATCGCTGTTCATCCTTACTGCTGTTACTGATTCGACTTTTTCCAGACCAGGCACGTGCCAGACTTATTCCAATATCGGGATGGGTCCATCGAAAAAGCCACTGGGCTATCGGACTGGTAAATACTTTTTTAAGCACCTTGTAGGTAGGATCGCCAGGGCCCAAGCCATCTCCATGTCCTACCAAGATTTTTTTCCCTTCTACTAAGATTTCGATGGGATGGGTGTACACGGGAATTCCGAGCTCTTGCGTGAAATAATCCTGCATCCATAGGTCATGGTTGCCCGTAAAAAAAAGTATGGGAATCCCTCGATCACGAAGTTGAGAGAGCTTTGCTAAAAAGGGAAGTTGCCCTTTTGGGATCACTTGCTTGTATTCAAACCAGAAGTCGAAGATATCGCCCACCAAAAAAATCGCCGCAGCCTCATCGGCAATGTAGTCTAGCCAAGCGATGATTCGTGCTTGCCGCTCCCTGCTAGATTGGAAATCTGGGGCACCCAAGTGAAAGTCTGAGGCGAAGAACAGCTTTTTTCCCTGTAGGGAAAAATTCAGGTCGGAGGCTTGCATGGGGTAAAGATAGATGCAATCCCTCAAAAAAGGAAAAGCCCCGCAATAAGCGGGACTTTTCGTGTTAGGCGTATGTTTTTGGTTCTTCAGTAGCTGCATCCGGTGTAGGAGGTTGGGCTTCCGCTGTTTCTTCCTTTTCGGTTACTTCTGCTACTTCAGCAGTAGGTTCAGCTTCTACAGGCTCCTTTTTATTTGTAAATGCCTGGTAAGTGGTCTCTTTTTCAAAAGGACGCTTGCCAATCAATCGCTCCAAATCCGCTTGGAATAGAATTTCTTTTTCCAAAAGTTCCTTGGCCAAGATTTCGAGTTCTGCTTGGTGCGTTCGCAACAAGTCAAGCACACGGGTGTAGGCTTGTTGAATCAATTTACTCACCTCCTGGTCGATCATCTCGGCAGTGGCTTCTGAATAGGGCTTGGTCATCTTGTAGCCATCACTCTTGCTATCGTAGAAAGACACATTTCCCAACTTCTCGTTCATGCCATATACCGACACCATGGAGTAGGCCATCTTGGTGATGCGTTCTAGATCACTCAAGGCTCCGGTGGAGATCTTGCCGAAGATGATCTCTTCTGCTGCTCTACCACCTAAGGTCATACACATCTCGTCAATCATCTGCTCCGTTTGGTAGAGAAACTGCTCCTTGGGAAGGTACTGGGCATAGCCTAGTGCCGCAATTCCTCGAGGGACGATGGATACCTTCACCAAAGGGTCGGCATGTTCCAGGAACCAGCCTGCTACCGCGTGGCCTGCTTCGTGGTAGGCCACGATTTTTTTCTCTTCTGGTGAGATGATTTTTGTTTTCTTTTCGAGACCGCCAATCACTCGGTCGATCGCGTCTTGGAAATCCTGCATGTCTACAGCTTCCTTATTTTTACGCGCTGCGATTAGTGCGGCTTCGTTGCAGACGTTGGCAATTTCAGCCCCGGCAAAGCCTGGGGTTTGTGCAGATAATTTCTTTGGATCTACTTCCGTGTTGGTCTTGATGTGCTTCAAGTGAACTTTGAAGATGGCTTCTCTACCGACGATATCTGGTTTGTCGATGGAGATCTGTCGGTCAAATCGTCCCGCACGAAGCAAGGCACTATCCAATACGTCAGGACGGTTGGTGGCTGCCAAAACAATCACACCAGAATCGGTTCCGAAACCATCCATCTCCACCAAAAGGGAGTTGAGCGTGTTTTCCCGTTCGTCGTTAGAGCCTGGCATCTGGCCTTTGCCTCTAGATCTACCGATGGCGTCGATTTCATCAATGAAAATGATACATGGAGCTTTCTCTTTTGCCTGCTTGAATAAGTCACGCACACGAGCTGCACCCACACCTACAAACATTTCTACGAAATCAGACCCTGAGAGTGTAAAGAACGGAACTCCTGCTTCCCCAGCAACAGCCTTGGCAAGCAAGGTTTTACCGGTACCTGGAGGGCCTACAAGCAAGGCCCCCTTTGGAATTTTACCACCCAACTTGGTGAATTTGGACGGGTTCTTCAAAAATTCTACGATTTCTTGAATTTCTACTTTGGCTTCATCCAGGCCTGCCACATTGTCAAATGTGATTTTTACCTTGTTGTCGGCATCAAAAAGTTGTGCCTTGGATTTGCCTACATTGAAGATCTGACCTCCTGGACCTGCGCCTCCAGACATGCGGCGCATCATAAACCAGAAGAGCACAAATAACAAGATCATGAAACCAAAGCTTCCAAAGTAGTTGCTCCAGTTTTCTTCGTTGGTAACGGAGAACCCGATTTTTTCTGTTCCTACAGGCATTTTTTCTTCAAGCGCTTGAAAATCAGCTTGAAATTTGTCTGCGGTAGTTACTTGTAGCGAATAATGTGGGCCTTCCGGATTAAAGAACGTGGAATTTGCCTCCAATTCAGTTTTGTATTTGGCATTTTGGAGTGCCGCCGGCTTGAGGGTGACGTCCACTCGGTTCATGTTACGAACAATGACCACCTTGGACACATCCCCGGCGGTATAAATATCCTCAAAACGCTTTTGGGTGATGTCTAATACCACACCGCGTTGTTGAATCCAGGTAAGTCCCAAAAGCACTGCTACTGCAGCTACAATGAGCCAAAGTTGAAAATTTGGTTTTTGAGGTACCTTCGGGGTGAAATTTTTATTCTTGTTTTTGTCGCTCATTGCTAGTTATGGGGTACTTGTGTATATGCTAAAACAGATTTACTACTCGAAAGTTCATTGGATAACTTAAGAAATGCGGGTGGTCTTTGCGTCTCCCCACAAATCCTCCAAACCATAATAGGCTCTTTTGTCAGCTAAAAATATATGGGCTACTACATTCACGTAGTCCATCAAAATCCATTGTCCATTGGATCTACCCTCTACTTTCCATGCTGGAGAATCTCCTGCCTTGTACACTTGCTCCTCAATAGACTTGGAAATTGCGTCAAGTTGGGTATCCGAATTGCCCGAACAAATCACAAAAAAATCGGTCACGGTATCCTTTACTGACCTGAGATCCATTACCAATATGTCGGAAGCCTTTTTTTCTTCCATTCCTTTGGCAATGATCTTACTCAGCTGTTGTGCTGTCATAGAATTGATTTAAAGAGAGTCTTCGGTACCTTTGCATCTCGAAGTAATTACGAATGTATAAAATTCTTGCCAACACCCTTTTTTTAGGTAAAGATATTCATTTTCTGCCAGACTGTCATTCCACCAATGACATGGCCCTACAGGCTTTACGCCAAAACCAGGCAGCTGAGGGGAGTATTTTTATTACCAACCACCAGACGCGCGGTAAGGGGCAGCGTGGCAATTCCTGGGAAACCAAGCCTGGAGAGAACTTGACTTTTTCGTTGATACTCCAACCGAGGTTTTTGGATTTGAGTGAACAGTTTGTACTGAACATGGCTATATCCAATGCCATTCGCAGGTGCATGCAAGAATACATTCCTGGGCTGATGGTCAAATGGCCCAATGACCTGGTCGTTCCTGGTTTTGGAAAATTAGGAGGAATCTTAATCGAAAATCTAGTAGGGAGTAGCGGTTGGGACTATGCGGTGGTGGGTATCGGGTTAAATGTCAATCAAAACCAATTTGCTAGCCCAAAGGCAACTTCCCTTTCCAAGGTAACTGCCAATACCTATCCCTTGGAGGAGCTTTTTAAACTCTTAATTGTGCATTTGGAGCAAGCCTACATTTCGCTTAAAAAAGGCAAGCATGCCGAAATCAGGGCAGAATACCTGCGTCACTTGTACTTGTATGAGCTGCAGGCCTTGTTTACCGTGGGTGAAGAATCCTTGGCTGGCAAAATTATAGGCCTTTCGGAGTCGGGTAATCTTCTACTTGAATTGACCAATGGCCAACAAAGGAGCTTTGATATCAAAGAGATTGCCTTTCCTAATTTTTGAATCTGCTTCTGATTGCCAATTTTATCCAATACCTTTGCGGGGCCAAAAAGGTGAACCTGCCAGTAGCTTCAGGCCCTTAACAATTAACGACTTAACATATTTAACCTGCCTTCGGCAGGCAAGCTTCAAAATTTAACATACGCTATGTCCACTTCCAATTACATCCCCTTCAAAGTAAAAGACATTTCCCTAGCAGAGTGGGGAAGAAAAGAAATTCGTTTGGCGGAAGCCGAAATGCCAGGATTGATGGCCCTTCGTGCCGAATTCGGTCCTTCACAGCCCCTCAAAGGTGCTCGCGTGGCCGGCTGTCTTCACATGACTATCCAAACAGCCGTTTTGATCGAAACCTTGGTTGCTCTAGGCGCTGAGGTAACTTGGTCTTCTTGCAACATTTTCTCTACCCAGGATCATGCTGCTGCGGCTATCGCTGCTGCAGGCATTCAGGTCTATGCTTGGAAGGGACAAACTGCCGAGGAATTTGACTGGTGCATCGAGCAAACGCTATTTTTCGGCGAAGGCCAACAGCCGCTCAACATGATCCTAGACGATGGTGGTGACTTGACCAACATGGTCCTTGACCAATACCCTGACTTAGTGGCAGGTATCCGTGGCCTTTCTGAGGAAACTACTACTGGTGTACACCGCCTCTACGAGCGCATGAAGAACGGCACGCTTCCAATGCCTGCAATTAACGTGAACGACTCGGTAACCAAATCCAAGTTTGACAACAAGTACGGTTGCAAGGAATCTCTCGTAGATGCAATCCGTCGCGCAACTGACGTGATGATGGCTGGTAAAGTAGCCGTAGTCGCTGGCTATGGTGACGTAGGAAAAGGATCTGCCGCATCGCTGAAAGGTGCAGGAGCACGCGTAATAATCACCGAAATCGACCCAATCTGTGCGCTTCAGGCTGCTATGGATGGCTTTGCCGTTCGTAAGATGGCTGATGCGATCAAAGAGGCAGACATTGTAGTAACTGCAACGGGTAACAAAGACATCATCACTGGCGAATACTTCAAGGGTATGAAGGACAAGGCGATTGTGTGTAACATTGGCCACTTTGACAACGAAATCGACATGGCTTGGTTGAATACGAACTATGGCCACACCAAGAACGTGATCAAGCCTCAGGTAGACTTGTACGAGATCGATGGCAAGGAAATCATCGTTTTGGCAGAAGGCCGATTGGTGAACTTGGGCTGCGCTACGGGTCACCCATCTTTCGTGATGTCCAACTCCTTTACCAACCAGACCTTGGCACAGCTAGAGTTGTGGGCTAATTACAAGAGCTACAGCCCTGGAGTTTACGTACTTCCAAAGCACTTGGACGAGAAGGTTGCCTTCTTGCACCTAGCCAAGTTGGGCGTACAGCTAGACACCCTTTCTGAAGACCAAGCGCAGTACATCGGCGTGGAGGTGAAGGGTCCGTTTAAGCCAGAGTATTATAGATACTAAAGGCAAGGCCTTTAATATCGTTAAAGTTGTTAAGTGTTAAAAGATCAGCCGTAGGCTGATTGTTAAGGTGCTCCATTCATGATTCCTTTAACCCTTAACAATTAACGTTTAACCTACCTGCGTCAGGCAGGTTAATCAGTTAACCAAAATCATTCCCTCGAAAAAGGAGCTCCAAAAGAGCTCCTTTTTCTTTTCAAATCTTCCTCAGGGGTGGTATATTGAAAAAAAATTAAGCTAACGACTATGAACTATACCGAAGGAATGCTCCGCGAAGGATCATTGAAAGGAAAAAACATCTTGATTACTGGAGGAGGTACAGGCCTAGGACGAGCCATGGGGGAGTATTTTTTGGAGTTGGGGGCCAACCTAGTCATCACCTCCCGTAAGTTGGAGGTACTAGAAGAAACTGCCAAAGAGATGATGGCCAAGTCTGGAGGTAAGGTGATTCCTGTAGTTTGTGATGTAAGAGATATTGAACAAGTGGAATCCATGTGGGCCAAGTGCATCGCTGCTTTTGGGCAAATCCACGGGGTCTTGAATAATGCGGCAGGTAACTTTATCAGCCCTACCGAGCGACTTTCCGCCAATGCCTTCAATACGGTGTTGGACATTGTATTGAAAGGAACTTCTCAGGTGACTCTGACGGCTGGAAAGCACTGGATTGCAGAAAAGCAGCCGGGCGTATTTTTGAACATAGTCACTACCTATGCCTGGACTGGTTCGGGCTACGTGGTGCCTTCAGCTGCTGCCAAGGCAGGGGTGTTGGCACTTACCCGTTCGCTCGCTGTGGAGTGGGCCAAGTACGGGATCCGATCCAATGCGATTGCACCAGGACCATTTCCTACTGAAGGGGCTTGGAGCCGATTACTTCCAGGGGATTTGGTGAAAAAATTTGACCCTGCAAAGAAAGTTCCTGTTGGTCGAGTAGGTGTACACCAGGAGCTGGCCAACTTGGCTGCCTACCTGATTTCTGATTTCTCTGCCTATGTGAATGGGGATGTGATCACCATCGATGGGGGAGAATGGCTGAAAGGTGCTGGAGAGTTCAATAATTTGGAAATGATACCTCAAGAAATGTGGGATATGATGGAGGCATCTCGCGGAAAAAAGCCCTAAGCCCCAAATTACTTTGGGGCTATGTCAAAGCCAAATGGAAAATAAGAGGAGCCTAGCCAACACAGTTGCCTAAGGGACAGAATCGTGCGGTATCCCTTGAAATCAAACAACTAACAGTCAAGAAAAACCATGCAGACCCCATCCTTGAACCTAAATCGTCAGGAATTTGGTGACCCCAAAAATACAGGCCATGTCCTCACCTTGTCGGAAGCGCATGCCCTACTGAATGATTGGGTCCTGAATGACCGCTTGAAAGTGCACATGAAGCAAGTGGGACATCTGATGCAAGCCTATGCACTATCGATAGGGCTTGATGCTACAGTTGCACACAAATGGCACTTGGCGGGACTGCTTCACGATGCGGATTGGGATCAATGGCCAGAACAACATTGCCGAAAAATCATTGAGGAACTCGAAGCGCGTGCTATAGATGCAGAGATCATTCGAGCCATCGCCTGCCATGGTCCTCGCTACTTTGGCGTTGAGCCCCGTACTCCGATGGACAAAATGCTCTATGCCTTCGATGAACTGAGTGGCTTGGTCCATGCGTACTCGCTCATGCGTCCCGAAGGCTATGCCGGCATGGAGGTAAAGGGGGTGAAAAAAAGACTCAAAGACAAAACTTTTGCCGCACAAGTAAGTCGAGAGGATATTGATGACGCTGCCCAGCGTGCGGCGATCGCTGTGGATGACTTGATTGCATTTGTGGTTGCTCACCAAGGGTCCACTGACCTAACTTAAAAATGAAAAGGGCCGCAACAGCGGCCCTTTTTTATGCTTCATCCATATCCTGTGTTACAGGCCTAAAGTTTCCTGGAGGCAAGTCTGGACTCACTTCAGCTTTTTCAAACGGAAATACTTCTAGGATGGAACTTTCCGTAATGTCAGGTACCCGGAAACTCACGAGCATGTTGCTCAGACTTTCTTGAATGCGATCGTAGGCTTGCTTGACATCTTCTGCGGTTACGATCATGTATTGGGTAACTTTTTTCTCTTTCCCATTATCCCCATCCGCGATCAAGTAGGTCACCTTGCACTTGTACCAAATGTCGGCATCCTCATAAAAAAAGACGTCTACAATGTTACTCTTGCTAATTCCACTCACTTGAAAATCCCCGCGAATTTGAGATCCGAGCTTATCGTACAGGATAGCTTCTGCTTCCGTAAAGGACACCGCATCCACCAGATATTGTTCGGAAATACTTTTCAAAAGACCCTCTTCAGTTTCTTTCGCATATTTTACTTTACACAAAAACCAGATTCTCATTTGCTACATAGTTAAGGCTTCGAATCTACCGCATCTCTTCCAAAGCGCTAAAGAAAGTCATGAAAATATTTTTTAGGAACAAGGTAAATTTAACAGACCATTGAAATTCACCTGCTTGTGTTTGTTTGACTGATAATTCAATCCGCTGGATTTGATGAAGGCTTGTTGGAAGCTTCGATTTTAGTAGCTTTAGCGAAGCCAAGACAGTTTTTTTATTTTTAATATCCATTCCATGTGGCAAACCTTTACACGTAGCTTCCCGATTCAACTTTTTCTTCTGCACCTTCAGAAGAACTTATCCTTGCTGTTGATTTGGCTACTGTTGCTGGGAGTTGTTTTGCAGCAATTTGGCGTGGTACTGGGGATTCCCTATTTGTTTTTGGATCCCGAATACCTCCATGAAGTTTCTTGGCTGAGTTTTTTTTGGATGGGCTTGGGTTTGGCCGTATTTACCATGGCCTTTCACATGACCACCTACATCATGGACGGTTGGCGCTTTTCATTTCTTGCGGTGGTGCATCGCCCCTTCATCCACTTTTGCTTCAATAACTCGATTGTCCCTCTTCTTTTTTACCTGATTTACACCCTTCAATTCGTTTCACTGCAATTCGACAATGAGCAATCCAACTGGGAGGTGCTTCGCCTCTATCTTGGATTTTCCTTGGGAAGCATCTTGGCCTACACGCTACTTTTTGGCTATTTGAGTTTGACTAACAAGGGGTTCTTTATGCTGTTCTCCGAGACAATCGACAAGCGTCTTCGTCGAGTGAGTCGAAGTAATCGCTTGAAGAAGGGAGAGGCGGATCCATTTAATTTGCAGGGCCCAACAGTGACTGTCTACCTCAACCTCAAGCTGAAATGGGAATCGGTGAGGCCGGATATCTCTCGGTTTGAAACTGCCAAGCTGCTTCGTGTATTCCATCAGAATCACTGGAATCTATTTTTAATCCAAGTATTTCTGGTATCTGTGATCTTATTGTTGGGCCTTTTTAATGAAGAGGAAATCTTGCAGTTTCCAGCTGCAATGAGTGCCTTGCTGCTGCTTGCCATCCTTTTGATGGCTATTGGTGCCTTGACCTTTTGGCTCAAGACTTGGGCTTCGGTGGCGGTTCTAGTGCTGGTTCTGGGAGCAAATTACTTTTCGACTTTTTCCTGGTTAAACAAGCCTCACCAGGCCTATGGAATGGATTATGCGCAAATACCTGCTCGGTATAACCTTGATCGGCTGGATGTATTGACACATCCCGATACGCTACGGAAGGATAAGCAACAGGTAGAACAGATATTGAATCGCTGGCGCGCCAAGTTTCCGGAATCGGACAAACCCAAGTTGGTGCTCGTGGCAGCGAGTGGAGGGGGTCAGCGTGCAGCACTTTGGACCTTAAAAGTGCTGCAAGAGCTTCATTCCAGTTCCGCAGGTGAGCTCACCAAGCATTCATTTTTGTATACAGGGGCTTCTGGTGGCGTTTTGGGCGAGGCATTCTTTCGTGAACTTTACCTTAGGTCTCTTTCGGACCCCAAACTGAATCCTAGTGCTCCAGTTTTCCTAGATCAATTGGCGGCGGACAATCTCAACCCCATTTTATTTAGTCTTTTGGTGAATGACCTGCTCTTCCCAACTCAAAAATTGGAGTACAAAGGGAGAGTTTATTCCAAGGATCGGGGATTTGCTTTTGAAGAGCAGCTCAATAAAAATACCAAGGGCATTCTAGACAAGTCCTTGGAGGACTACAAGGAACCAGAGGTTTTGGGAAAGATTCCGCTCCTGCCTTTAACTACTTTGATTATCAATGATGGTAGAAAATTGGTTATTTCTCCTCATTCCTTTTCCTTTTTTGGTAGCGCAGGCCTTAACGCACACTTGTCCCAAGAGAAAAAGCAGTCCATTGATTTTATGCGCTTCTTTGCAGCGCATGATCCAGGAAATTTGCGCTTTCTCACAGCGCTGCGAATGAGTGCCACCTTTCCATTTATTACTCCGAATGTAGCGCTGCCATCCAATCCAGTAATGAAAACAATGGACACTGGGTTGTCTGATAACTTTGGAATTCAAGATGCGCTCCGATTTCTCTATGTTTTCAAAGATTGGATTGGCACCAATACTTCAGGCGTGGTCCTAGTGACCATTCGTGATTCTGAAAAATCTCCTGAAATTTCCAGTTCAGCCACTACCCAAATCCTTGAAAAAATCAGTAGTCCCCTCAAAAACATCTACAGCAACTGGGACATGATTCAAACCATCCACAACGAAGTGTTATTCAATTACATGACGGAGTCCATGCCCTTTGGCGTGGAAAAAATCGAATTTGAATATGCGCCTGGGAAGCTCTCTGCTGCTCAGACTTCAGAAATCTCAGGGAGCATGCAGCGCGCCTCCCTCAACTGGAGGTTGACGGCAAAGGAAAAACGGTCCATCCTTGGCACGATACAAACGCAATCCAATCAAGCAGCATTGGCTCGGGCAAAGGAGATTTTTGGGAAATGAAAAGCGTCTGGACGATCTCGAATTAGTAACCGATCCCGATTTTCTTGTAGATAAAATGCATCAGCCAAGCCGGGCCAATCATCAAAAACTGCACATCTTTTAAAAAGGAGGGTTTTTTGCCCTCAATCTTGTGACCATAGAACTGAACGATCCAAGCCAGTACAAATACGCCAAGGCTAATGTATGCCAACATACCTGGGAATGTAATCGCTAAGTAATTGGCCAAAGCCAAACAAAGGGCAGAAAAAAGCAGCATCCCCAAGGTGAGTGCAGGGGATAAAGAAATGTAGTAGATCAATACCAAGAAAAGGGTAAGGGTAGCCCAGTTTGCAAAATCCCCAAGAAACGGGAGTTGTTCCGCTATAAATCCACTTGGAATGCTGAATACCAATCCGACCACACTGAAGAAGATGGCTGGAACACAAAACCAGTGAATCAATTTGTTGGTGGCATTTTGATGGCTTTCACCGTATTCTAGGAGTAAGGATTCAATTTTTCTCATGGGATTTTGGGTTAAAATTCGGTTCTTGGTGTCACAAGTTAACCAACCAAGTTTAAAAAGTAAATCCGTAAGGCCTATGTTGAGTTTTTGGGAACAAAAAAATTTTTTGAACTACGATTTAATCGTGGTTGGAGCTGGTTTTACTGGACTTTCTGCTGCAATTAATTTCAAAAAAAAGCATAAAAAAGCAAAGGTGCTGGTCATTGATCGAGGAGTGTTTCCTTCTGGAGCGAGCAGCAAAAATGCTGGGTTTGCCTGTTTCGGGAGTTTGACAGAGATTTTGGATGACTTTTGGTCCATGACGCCAGATGAGGTGCTGCAGCTGGTTGAAAAAAGATATACTGGTTTAACCCAGATTCGAAAACAATTTGGAGACCAAGCCTTGCGGTACCAACACCGCAACGGCTATGAAATCCTGGGTGAAGAGCAATTGGAGGCCTTGGAACAACTACCCGACATCAATCACCTCCTCAAAAAAATATTCAAGAAAGAGGTGTTTTCTGTGGTCAAGGATCCTTCTAAGTTTGGGTTTTCTGAAACGGTAAAGGCGGTTGTCAAAAATCGTTTCGAGGGGGAATTGGATCCTGGGGCCTACTTGAATGCACTTTGGGAGAAGGCGTCTGGCCTAGGTGTCCGCATCTTGTCGGGGGTCTCTGTCGTGGAAGTCAATCATGAAGAGGGTAGGGTTCTTGCAGAAAAGAAAGGTAAAAAAGAGATTTTTGAATTTGTGGGAGAGCGGGTAGCGATCTGTACAAATGCCTTCACTCAGAAACTTTGGCCTGCATCTCCTTTGGAGCCAGGTAGAGGATTGATTTTATTGAGTAAGCCCATTGCTGGGGGCATTCCTTGGAAAGGAGCCTTTCACCTGGATCGTGGCTATGTGTATTTCCGAGAGGTGGAGGGGCGTCTGCTTTTGGGCGGAGCTCGAAACAAAGATTTTGAAAAGGAGAAAACTACCGAGTTCGAAGTAAATCCCATCATTAAGGACCATTTGAATCGATTGGCTCAGGAAGTGATTTTTCCAGGTAGGCCCCTAGAATGGGAAATGGAATGGACTGGAATCATGGCTTTTGGAACCAAAAAATCCCCCATCATCCAACAGATTGGAAAGAAAACTGCTGTGGCAGTAAGATTGGGAGGCATGGGTGTAGCCATTGGTTGGCAAGTGGGTAAGGAGCTTTCCGAACTACTTTCAGACCTGTAATTAATTTTTTTTCTTTAGCTTCATGGCTTGTAAACTCTCGACTACAATCGAATGACTCCAATCCCAAAAGTTCCTAAGGTGCTGGATGCACTGATACCACTGGTTTTTTTAATTGTCCTCCTTGTACTGACAATAAAAATTTTCGGAACAGATGGGCTTTCTGGTTCCAATCAAATTGTATTGATTTTATCAGCGGCAGTGGCAGGGTCCATTGCGGTTTTTAGATTGGGCTACACCTGGGATACGCTTCAAGAGGGAGTTGTTAAAAGTATTAGCTCAGCAATGAGTAGCATTCTGATTTTATTTTTGATTGGAGCACTTGCAGGGACTTGGCTACTTAGTGGCATTGTACCTGCGATGATTTATTATGGTTTACAAGTGCTTAGTCCAACCTTGTTTTTGTTTGCGGCATGTATTATCAGTGCCATAGTATCTACAGCAACGGGTAGCAGCTGGACCACGGTCGCTACAGTAGGGGTAGCCTTGTTGGGAATAGGCAAAGCACTGGGCTTTGAAGAAGGAATCATTGCAGGGGCGATTATCTCTGGGGCGTATTTTGGGGACAAAATGTCTCCGCTATCCGACACCACCAATCTGGCACCAGCCATGGCAGGAACAGATTTGTTTACCCATATTCGGCACATGGCCAAGACTACGATTCCTACCATGGTGATTACGCTTATTTTGTTTTTTGTGATTGGGCTCAACTACCAGACGGATGGCAATGTGGAAGATGTGAAGACAATTTCAACAATCATTTCCAGCACCTTTACCCTTACCCCTTGGTTATTTCTTGTTCCTGCTGTTGTCATATTTATGATTATCAAAAAGGTACCCGCTTTACCCGCTTTATTGGTTGGAGCCTTGTTGGGCGGTGTTTTTGCTTTGATTTTTCAACCACAGATTATTGCTCGGGTAGTAGGTGAGGAGGGCTCATTCGCCTTTTTAGGATTCAAGGGTGTGATGATGGCCATGTATGGTAAAATCAGCATTGTGACTGAAAATGCGCTTGTCAATGAATTGTTGGCAACAAAAGGAATGGCAGGAATGCTGAATACCATTTGGTTGATTGTATGCGCCATGGTCTTTGGAGGTATCATGGAAGAGAGTGGGATGCTTAGGGTATTGGCAGAGGCAGTCATCCGTAAGGTGCACCGCATCGGATCCCTGATCGCCACTACCGCAGCGACCTGTGTTTTCTTTAATATCACCACTTCAGATCAGTATTTAGCCATCTTGGTGCCTGGACGAATGTTTGCGGATGTATACAAAAAAAGAGGGCTGAAGCCAGAAAATCTTTCGCGTACCTTGGAAGATTCTGCTACGGTTACTTCAGTGCTCGTACCCTGGAATACCTGTGGAGCGACCCAAGCATCGGTTCTTGGTGTGGCCACCCTTGTGTATGCTCCCTATTGCTTTTTCAACATCATTAGCCCGATCATGACGATCCTATATGGCTACCTCAATATTGGAATCAACTATTACGATAAGGAAGACGAGTTGGCATGATCCCATACAGTATCAGTAAAGAAGAGATTATTGAGTTGCCCTTGGGTCAGTTTGAGGGCCCAATCTACCTGATTGATTGTCATGAACAAGTAGAAGATGCGGTAGATTTTCTCGAGAATCAACCACTTATTGGATTTGATACGGAGACCAAGCCTTCATTTCGGAAGGGAGAGTTCAATCATGTATCCCTACTTCAACTCTCTACTGCCAATCAAGCCTTTGTTTTTCGACTCAATAAAATTGGTTTTCCACCTCCTTTGAGGAGCCTGTTGGAAAAAGAAAATGTGTTAAAAGTTGGGGCAGCGGTACACGATGACCTCAAAGCCTTGAAAAAGCTGAGTGACTCCTTCTATCCCCAGTCATTTTTTGATTTGAATGACGAGTTAAAGAAAGTAGGATTTCAAAATGTAGGGGTGAGAAACCTCTGTGGAATGGTCTTGAAGATTCGAATTTCCAAAGCGGAGCAAGTATCCAATTGGGAGGCAGATAAGCTCACCGAAAAGCAGCTTCGCTATGCCGCCACGGATGCTTGGGCTTGTTTGGAGATTTTTCAACTATTGAAAGAGGAAGGATATTTGAATGATCTTTTGGGTTAATCCCCAGGTAAACTAAGCAAGAGCCTTAGCCTACGCGAACTTGCACACGTTCTGAACTCGAAAAGTAGCGGTTGCCGATAGCCAATAGGTCCGCAGCCGTGAATTTTTTTAGGGTTTCAAAGCGTTTTTCGTAGAAGCTGAAATCAAGTCCAGCATAGTAAACACCCTTAAATTGATCGATCAGATCAAAGGGAGAACTGAATTTGGTAAACAATTGCCCAATGAGGTAATTTCTCAAAATCTCGATTTCCTCTACATCGGCAAGCACAGTTTTGAGAAGCTGAATTTCTTTTTCAATCTCAGCGAATACTTCTTCTTGGTGCGCTTTCTTCACATCTGCAGCAATGATCCAGTAGGCGTATTCGTCTAGTTCAACCAAGGAAGAGTGAATGCCGTAGGTATGCCCCTTGTCCTCACGGATATTTTTTACCAGTCGAGAACCAAAATAGCCTCCCAATAGCGTATTGAATACGGCCAAGATAGGAAAATCTGGGTGCTGCTTTGAGATGGACCATCCACCAAGTCGTATACTGCTTTGTACCGCATCTGCGCGATCTTCCAGGAGTAGGGGGCTGGAAGCTGGCGCCGGCAACCCTTGTTTTTTTGCCCCATTCTTGAGTGGAAGCTGGTTCAAGGTAGCTAGAAGCTGCTCCAGTTCCTGCGGTTTAAAATCTCCAGATAGAAACAAAGTACAATCTTTCCACAGGTGATCCTGGTAATAGGCTTGAAGAAGTGCAGGCGTAATTTCCGAGATATGTGCTTCCGTAACTTCTTGACCAAAGGGATGGTTCGCACCAAATAATCCTTTTTTGAAGAGCTGATTTGCTCTGGAGCTGGGTTTCTCTTGTTCAAGTTTGAGACTTAGCAAGCGTTGGGACTTTCTTTTCTCCAGGTTTTCTTCCGGAAATATTGCGTCAGAAAAAAGGGAGATGAAAGTAGGCAGGATGGTAAAGAGGTGCTTTTTGATGCATAGCAAACTCAATCCTTCTTGAGTGTAGCTCAAAGTCGGGTAAACCTCTGCACCATGGTAATCAAAGAATTCTGCAAGCTGCTGCGCGCTGGATTGGCTTGTACCTTCCTGAAGCATTTGCAGCGTAAACGAAGGAATTAGCGATTGACTGTTGGGCAGGAGTGTTCGCGAACTGTTGCCAATTACTTCTAGTTTGACTGCATCAATCCCTGGTGTCGGAAAATAAAAGACAGTGCTGCCTGTTCCCAGTTTGAATTGCTGGGGAGCAGGCAATGTGAATTCAGTAGGAAGGGAAAATTGAGGCGCTTTAGAGCGATCTACAGACATTAATTTGCAGCAGCAGCAATGGAAGCAATGGAATAGCGGAGCGAAAACCGGAGGGTTTCTGCGAGCGGATGGTTTTGAACCTGTGGAACTAGGTAGGAGAAGTCCAAACCAAGACGCTTCATGGTAAATCCAGCGCCCATCGTGAAATACCTACGGCCACCTTTGGTGTTATCCTCATAAAAATAGCCTGTACGAAGGGCAAACTTGTCTGCATACAAATATTCCACACCAAAAGAAACGGTAAGTTCACTCAATTCTTCTTGGAAGCCTCCGGGTGCGTCATTGAAGGATCCAAACATTCCAGAGATAAGTGGTCTATTTGGGTCTTTCCCTGCCTCAATGATCAGGTCACCATTTGAATCGGTGGCTAGGGTTCCGTCAGAATTGGTTTTGTAGGTAGGTGGTGTGGGAACCATCAATTTGTTGGCATCCAAAGCGAAAGTCAAAGAGCTCGTTGGGTTTACATTGATTTTGTAGGCTGTACCCGCTCTGAAGGTGGTGGGAATGTAATCCAAGTCTTCTGCACTGTTGTAGGTGATTTTTGGACCGATATTGGAGAGGGTAAGTCCCCAAGACCAAACGCCCTCTTTTTCACCCACAAGGATTGGTTTTTGATGATAAAGTCCAATATCCGTACCTACACTTACTCCTGGTCGTGATTCTGTACCTCCAGAAGCAGACATGTTGCCAGAAAGGTTGGAATGGATAAATCGTGCCGAAATACCTAAGCCTAGGTTTGCAGATAATCTTCTAGAATAGGTACCCCCAATTGCGATATCTCGAGGGTTAAACTCTCCGATAGGATTACCTCTTCCATCGGTGAGGGAGATGTCGCCCATGTTGAAGTAGCGAAGGTCCAAACCAAAAGCAGAATTTTCATCTATTTTTTTGTAGCCCGATAGGTAGCTCAAGGACATGTCATTGACCAACTTGCCCAGCCATGGGGAGTGGGAAAGTGAAAAACCGTATCCATCTTTAATGAAGGCAAGCTTTCCTGCATTCCAATGTGCAGAATTTGCATCTGGGGAAGTTGCTACCCCTACATCACCCATCGCGGAATGACGAGAGTCTGGCGCAAAATTTAGAAAGGGTACCGCGGTAGTGATTACTCTTCGGCTTGGATCTTGACCCGAGATGATCACACTGTTTTGCGCAAACGAGGTGAGACCTGCAAGTACAAAAACTAGCGTAAAAATTAGTTGCTTTCTTAAAATGGCTTTTTTGTTCATTGAATCACCAGTTTTCCGCTTACCGAATCCACTTCTAAGGAGGACTCCGATTGCAAGGTTAGTTTGTAAATATAAGTTCCTTTCGCTGGATATTTCGTTTTGCTTTGGAAAAAAATCCAGTTCCAATCGGTTAATTCTTCAGTATCTTTAATTAAACGCCTTTCTTCCGAAAATAGTACTTGGCCTAGAGGAGAAAAAACAGTCCATGTCGCCAGTAAGGTTTCCTGAGGGCGGTTATGTCGAAATCGAATTGAGGCATTTGTAGTCGCTGGGTTGGGATATATTTGGTGTGAAATCACCTGCAATTGCTCGCTATTTCGAACTTCAATGGAAAAAGTAGAGGTTCCCTGGTTGCCAAAATTGTCCCAAGCAAGTACTTCAACTGTATTTTTCCCTTCCTTCAATCCCTTCAATACTACCTGAGCTGTGCCTTTTTCAAAATTCCCCTCTAATGCCCGATACGCTTCGTAAATCTGCTGAGGAGGGCCTTGGTTTATTCGCAGCCGCATTGCTTTATCTGGAAAAAGTGCAGAACTATTGATGCCACTTGGATCTCGGAAAGTTAGGGCTACTCGAACCTGCGTACTGGAGATAGGAGGGATGTTTGCGATCTCTTTCCCCTCTATTTCTGCCGTTATTTGAGGTCCATTTTGATCTAAAGTTTCCTTTTTCTTATTTAACAGAGGTATGGATACTGCTCCTGCAGCTTGCATCTTTTTATCCTTATCCCAGACTTGAATTCGGATTTGAAGTTTTTCACGGCTGTTTTCAAGTCCCTCGGGAAGGATAAACTGGCTTTCAATTTTCCCATTCCGAACTTCTCCTTCCCCTGAGAATAATCGCTGATTTTCTTCCAAAAATTCAAAAGCAGCATTTTCATCTCCACGTGTTTTGGATTTAGTGGCTTGGCCCCAAATCTCTAGCTTGAAGTTTCCTTGAATGCTGGATAAGAACCCCTGCGTGAGTGGGTCTATTACTGCTGCAGTAAGCTTGATAGGAATCAAGTTGGGCAGGGTATCCACTGCAGTTTGATTGGTGAGCACAACTAATTTTTCAATGCGGACGCTTGCTTCTGGAAGTGCCAATCGCAGGCTAGGATCTCCCAGAAGCGAAAAATTTCGATTGTAGGCACCATTCAAGCTTTCATTTTTAGTTTGTCGATACAAAGTTCCCAAATCAGAAGTTCCCAACTTTCCTGAGCTTGCTAGCGCCTGAATAAAGGCTTCGTTGATTGTAAAATTTACAGAGCTAAACACGGGTCTTCCCGTGGCGAGTAGGCCTATGGCACCTTTTGAATTGGCAAAGAGCAATTCTTCTGCTGCCGATCGAATGAATGGACTGTCGTGGCGCCCAAATTCGCAGGTAGCGGTAAACCAAAGTGGAAGTGGGGCTTGATTAGGCCAATTTTCCAGGTCTTGAACCTTAAAAATTTCTTCCGCACTGAGCGTGGTTTCATTTCCATGCCCCACGTAATTGAGCAATAAGGTGCCCGAGTTGAGGCTTTCTAGGATTGCTTTTTTTGCAGCAGGAGATTCTTGCCTTCCTCCAGATTTGGTTTGTTCAAACCGGTCCAAGTACAATTTTTGGCTGCGGTAAAAGGGGAGATGTTTTTCGAGATAGGCAGCATGAACTTCAGAGTCGCGCATGTGCACTCCATTGTCTCCATCGTCTGCCAAGAAGGTGATGGTCCTACTTGGAAAGGCATCTCCCTGTTTTTCATAGCTGGTGCTTTTTTCCAGCCAACTTTTTGCTTCCGCAAAGGTGATAGCGGGTACACGCCCGACCCCAATTTGCAAGCGTGCATCGCCCGCTTTGCTTTCTTCCCAATCGCCTGATCCCCAATCCAAAATCCCAAAGTAATCGTCCGAGCTGTAGGTGGTCAAGGGATCTAAACTAGACCAACTGGTGTAGATGGGAACTAAATTGGGACGACCGCCCAACTTCTTTTTGTAGTCAAAGGTGCCTTTTCCCAGAAGCAGTACATTTTTCAACTGCTTTCCCTGGTGGTATTCCTGCGCAATGTAATTTCGAATGGCGCTGAGATCCGGATTGCCATAGCCCATCCAATCGTAGATTTCTGAAGTAAGTACAACCTGGGTTGAAATCCCTTGGCTGGCTTTAAAATCCTGAAACTGTTGCGCTACCTGCCTCAACTGAGGAACAGTGATCACCAGCAATTCAATTGAACTGGGTTTTGTGCTTTTGGGGGCAATGGCCTTTATGTTTCCGAGTTCCTTTGCATTTTTTGGAGAAAAAAGTATCCATTTTTTCCCAAGGGCTGATTTGCCTTGGGCATAGCGAATCGGCTCGTAAAAATTGCTAATCTCCCATGTCTGAAGACCTGTCTCCAGAGAGATTGGGTTTTCTTGTTTCCCAAAAAACAGACCTTCTATTAAAGATGAATTCGTAAATGGGATCCCAACTAAGGCAACATCCAGATGTCCAGAGCCGGTGCCTTGAAAGCTGAATCGAAGTTGGTCAAGTCGATCTCCCTTTGGGGTAAATGTTTTACTTATTTGGACCTCATGGCCCTTGACGGCATAGGTGCTGTTGGAGATTGGAGAAAAAACAACCTCTTCCACTTGTTCCACATCGGCCCAAACGCGCATGGAGGAGGGACCTGTGGATTGACTCATCAACCCACTGTGGAGGAGCCAGGGTGCTGTGGTTCCTGCATTTTTCCCAAAATTGATCGTTAAACTTTGGCCTTGGCGGATGGGAAGTGAATACCAGGATCGCCCCGAGTTGAGCAGGTTGATTTTTTCTTCTTTTACAGCAAGGAGCTGGTACCAAACAGCAAGGCTACCAGGAGTAGTTGCAGTTCCATTTCTTGACTCAATCCTTTTTGGGATTGATTTTTTGCCCAGCACATAGCGGAGGGTATCGCTGTAGAGGTGATGGGAGTAGGTCAGCTCTCCAGCTTCGGTAAACTCAGGACTGTGGGGTCCTGCCAAGTAAAAAAAGAGTTGATTTTCAAAAAGCCAGCTAGGGATTTCCTGTGGACGGAGTTGCGTTGAGTCCAGGACTTGTGGAATCATGCCAGGATATCCATAGAGGGCAACTTCCTCCAAGCTTCCAAAACCTAGTTTGCGAGCTTGGTCAGCACTAAGTTTGTACACTCCTGGCTCCGTCACGCCTGCAGTGAAGCGATAGGTTTGGGAGAAGGTAGTGTGGCTGAACAGTCCCAAAAAAAGCAGTAGGGCAACCCCTTGCTTGCTCATTTTTTATGCAGCAGGTTTTCCATCCCCGAAAGTAGGAGGTAGGCAAGAATCACCAGAGGAATGCCGGCTAATTGGATCCATGCGAAGCAAAATGCACCAAAAAACAACAGGGTATAGCGATAGGCATTGTCTGCGAAACTGCTGTTTTTAAACTTCAAGGCAATCAGCGGAAGTTCGGCAACCAACAGGAAACTTGTAATCCAAGCAAGTACGACCAAAGCGATGGGGCTGCTTAGCCAAGGGGCCAACTCTGGCCAATGGGCAGCCAAGTGAGGAACTGTGGTTAGCAACAGGGCATTTGCAGGGGTAGGGAGGCCAATGAATCGATCACTTTGTCGGGTGTCCAAATTGAACTTCGCCAGTCTGTAGGCAGA
>CANGZP010000022.1 GCA_947458475.1 Cyclobacteriaceae bacterium
CCGTTGTATTCGGCAACTTCTTCACCCATTAAAAAGACGTTTTTGTCTCGTCTCATTTCCTCGGACATCGCCTCTCTCAAGGCTTCCCGAAATTGTAGTTCTCTCATTGCTTAGGGACAAATTTTTGGCTCGTAAAAATAGAAAGGAATTGGGCATTTGCAAAGCCTAGACGTTTCTTTGTCAAAGAGGGCGATTAACCGAGATAAACGGTTTTTTGGTTGACAAACTCCAAGATCCCTTGTTTGCTCAGTTCCCGCCCATATCCTGACTTTTTGATTCCCCCAAAAGGCAGCATGGGATGCGAGGCCACTAGGGCATTGAGAAATACTGCTCCCGATTCCAAATGGGTTGCAAGCGCTGCTCCTCGGTCAAGATCAGCTGTCCAGAGGGATGCCCCTAATCCAAATTCGGTGGCATTGGCCAAAGCAAGGGCTTCATCCGTATTGGCTACCTTAAAAATAGAGGCTACAGGACCAAAAAGCTCCTCTTGGAACGCCGGGGAACCGACTGGAATGTCGGTGAGCACGGTGGGTTCAATCCGTGCCGAACTCGATTCTGGGGCGGTTCCGCCCCAAAGCACCTTGGCTCCCATGGCCACGGTTTTGGATACTTGTGCATAGAGTTCTGCTGCCAAATCCGCACGAGCCATGCAGGCATAGTCTGAGGATTCTTCCAAAGGAGGGCCAAACTTTAAGGCGCTTAAATTTTCCAAAAAAAGGCGGACAAACTTATCGTACACCACTTCTTCAACAATAAATCGCTTGGCAGCAATGCAGCTTTGCCCAAGGTTGATCATCCTTGACTTGACCGCTGCGGCAGCAGCTTTGGGGAGGTCTGCATCCGCAAGAACGATAAATGGATCGCTGCCTCCGAGTTCAAGAAGTGATTTTTTAATGTGTTTTCCTGCCGTGGAAGCGATGGCTGCTCCCGCTTGCTCGCTTCCGGTAAGGCTCACTGCCTGGATGCGGGAGTCTGCCAGGAGGGCATTTGCTTCAACACCAGAAATCAGGAGCGTTTGAAAGCAGCCTTTTGGAAGACCTGCCGCTTCGAAAATATCCTGGATGGCCAATGCACATTGGGGTACATTGGAGGCATGCTTCAGCAGGGTTACATTTCCTGCGAGGAGGGTGGGTACTGCAAATCGGAACACTTGCCAAAATGGAAAATTCCAGGGCATCACCCCAAGGACTATTCCCAGCGGCTGAAAAATTACTTGCGCCTTTTTGGAATCGGGGAGGAGGATCTCTTCTGGCGCTAAAAATGAGGAAACATTTTCTGCATAAAAATCACAAACCCAAGCGCATTTTTCGATTTCAGCCCGAGATTCCCGAATTACTTTTCCGACTTCTTGGCTGATGATGTGCGCTAAAGGCTCTTTTTTCTCCAAGAGCAACGCTGCCACACAACGCATAAGTCCAGCCTTTTCTAGGTGTGGGAGCTCCCTCCAGGAAGAAAAAGTATGTTCCGCAAGTTGTAAGCTAGTTTCGACCTCCTGGGGACTGTGTGCTGAAAATTCCTTCAGTACGGCGCCTGTCCAGGGATCTTTGGACCGAATCAAACTCATTTGACGACTTCCTTACCGGCTTCTTTCCAAGCTGTAATTCCGCCTTCAAGCATGTATACATGTTTGAACCCCATTTTTTGCATGGCATCGGCAGCTTTGCGCGTGCGACTACCTGACCTGCAATACAAGAGGTAGGTTTTGTTTTTGTTGAGGGCCTCAACTTCCTTACTGAAATCAGGACTTAGAAAATTGACGGTAGTGGATCCCAATAAATGACCTTCCGCTACCTCCTCGGGAGTGCGCACATCCAAAATCTTTGCTTTTCGCTTGCTGGACATCTTTTCAAATTCTGCCAATGAGAGCACCTGAATGGAGTCTTTTTGGATCGTTTGCCCCTGGATTTCAGAACGAAATGCAAACAGAAAAAGTAGGAGGATTAGCGTGTATTTCATGTGGAGGTTTGGTTTTTGAGTAAACAACTGCCTATTTGAGGTGAAAATTTACTGACTTTCTTGTCAATATGCCCCTAAAGATTGGATTGATTTCGGATTCCCACAGTTACTTAGATCACACAACCTGTGCATACCTGCAAGAGGTGGATGAAATCTGGCATGCAGGAGATATTGGAGATGTGCAGATTCTCAACATTTTACCAGCAGATAAGCCCTTTCGTGCCGTTTATGGAAACATTGACGATCAGGCAGTGCAGGAGCAATTTCCAGAGTGGCAGGTGTTTGAATTGGAAGGCGTAAAAGTTGCCATGATCCATATTGGCGGCACTCCTCCTCGCTATGCAAAAGGGGTAAAAGAGCGTCTCCGAAGTCTTCAAGCCCAACTTTTCGTTTGTGGACACTCCCATATTTGTAAAGTGGAGTTTGATCGTGAACTCAACTGCCTCTACATGAACCCAGGTGCGGTGGGCCAGCATGGATTTCACCAGATGCGAACGTTGTTGCTCTTTGATTTGGATGCTGGAAAAATCACCAACCTTCGGGTAGTTGAACTGGGAAAAAGAGGGAGTCTGAATGCCTAGTGCAAAAAAAAAATAGCGACCAAGGCCGCTATTTTACTATCTAAGAAAAGAGCAATTTATTTTGCAAAAGAAGCCTTGATAGCTTCAACGTCAACATTTTTGATCACAGGCTTCGCGCACAATTGCTTGATTTTGATCACTCGTCCAGTTTGACCCTGTCTTTTTCTTTTCAGTTTTCTTTTAAGCGTAGTAACACCCATGGTCGTATGTAGTTAAATTTTTTGAATTCGAAACGGATTGCAAAAGTATATAAACTTATCTTTTCCGCCTACAAATCTTTCGATTTTATTCTTGCTTTCCTTCGTTTTGGGAATTTTGGGTAAATTTGGTTTCAATTTCAAGAAACCACCATGCAAAAGCCGAGTCTTCCCAAGGGTACGCGCGATTTCGGGCCTGTTCAAATGGCACGAAGAAACTATATCCTAGATGCAATCAAGGCTACTTTTCAGCTCTTTGGGTACCAACAGATCGAGACGCCGGCGATGGAAAACCTGAGCACCCTCACCGGTAAATATGGGGACGAGGGAGATCAGCTTTTGTTTAAAATTCTAAATAGTGGAGACTTTCTCAAGGAACTCTCCGCAGAAGATTTGCCCAAGGGATCTGGAGCAAACCTGAACAAGCTTTCCGAAAAAGGCCTTCGCTACGACCTAACCGTTCCTTTTGCGCGCTATGTGGCCATGAATCGCAACGAACTTTCTTTTCCATTTAAGCGGTACCAAATCCAGCCTGTCTGGAGAGCGGATCGCCCGCAAAAAGGAAGGTATCGCGAGTTTTACCAGTGTGATGCCGATGTGGTGGGAACAGATAGCTTGCTCTGTGAAGCTGAAATCATTGGGATGATTCGTCAAGTCTTTACCAAACTAGGATTGACGCAGTATTCTATAAAAATCAACAACCGTAAAATTTTGACCGGCATCGCTGAATCCATTGGTGCAGATGGAAAAGAAGGGCCGCTCTGTGTGGCCATCGACAAGCTGGACAAAATTGGTTGGGAGAAAGTACAGGAAGAACTTCAGCAACGAGGTTTTGAAAATGACTCGCTGGACCGACTTGCTCCCCTCGTTAACCTAAAAGAAGGCGTAAGCGATCGGATGGAAGTGCTCCACGGATTTTTGAAAAATTCTCCGACTGGGCTTCAGGGTTTGCAGGAACTTGAAGAAGTTTTTGGGCTGCTGGAGCGAATGGGAACCAACCTAGATCATGTGGATTTTGATCCGATGCTGGCCCGAGGGTTGTCCTATTATACAGGGGCCATCTTTGAAGTAAAGGTGCACGGGGTCTCTATTGGTTCGGTAAGTGGTGGAGGTCGATACGACAACCTCACCGGAGTGTTTGGCTTGCCAGGAGTGCCCGGAGTTGGTTTTTCCTTTGGGGTAGACCGTTTGTATGACGTATTGGAGGAGCTTGAGCTCTTTCCAACGGATCGCATGGAAGGGACACAGCTGTTGTTGGCTCATTTTGATCAAGCGGGCTTTGACTACGCCTTAAAATGTCTTCCTATCATGCGAGACGCTGGCATCCGGACGGAACTCTATCCGGAGGTATGCAAACTCAAAAAGCAGTTGGAGTACGCTTCCAAAAAGGACCTTCCCTTTGTAGGCATCTGTGGTGACGAAGAAATTGCTACCCAAACCCTTGCTGTGAAAGCCTTGGCCACAGGGACACAGGAGACGCTGACTTTGAAGGAGGTGATTGCTAGGTTGAAGTCTGCAGTTTAGGTGCCAAAGTAAGGACTGACAACAAGTAGTGCCCTTGGGGAGTTAAAAAGAGAAATAAACACAAAGCGCTATGTTTGATATCATGGGTATGATGGGCAAGGTAAAAGAGGCCCAAGCCAAAATAAAGGAAGCACAGGCCAAGCTGGTGCATTTGAGAGCCGAAGGCGAGTCTGGAGCTGGATTGGTGAAAGTCGTGGTGAGTGGAGAGCGAAAGGTGTTGACGATGGAGCTGGATGAGTCTTTGCTAACGCCGCAGGATCGTGAGATGCTCAGTGATTTGATTGTGGCTGCTACCAACAAAGCCATGGAATCAATCGATGAGAAAATCAAGCATGAAATGAAGGCGGCGACGGAAGGAATGATCCCATCTATTCCGGGGATGGATTTTGGCAATTTGTTTGGATGAAACCCTGTGCCATCGTCCTACTCAATTACAATGGAGAAGGGGTACTGCCCACCTTTCTACCCTCTGTAGTCAAGCATAGCCAGCACGAGGTGTGGATGATAGACAATGCGAGTACCGATGGATCGCTCATCTTCGCCAAAGAAAGTTTCCCTGAAGTCAGGTTAATTTCCTTGGACAGCAACTACGGATTTACGGGGGGCTATAATCTGGGTTTGGAGCAGTTGCGTGGGCAATACGAAACCTTTATCCTGCTCAATACCGACGTTGAGGTGACACCAGGCTGGGATCAAAGTTTAGTAGATTTTTTAGTCAGTCGCCCGGATTATGCTGCGGTGCAACCGAAAATTCGTTCTTGGAAGGATCGAACCTATTTTGATTATGCCGGGGCAGGAGGGGGATTTGTCGATTCCTTGGGCTATCCGTATTGCCGTGGTAGGATTTGGGATCATTTGGAGCAAGACTTTGGACAATACGACGATACCATCCAAGTAGATTGGGCCTCCGGTGCCTGCTTGGCCATTACTGCAGCTGATTTTTATGCACATAATGGGTTTGATGCGAGCTTTTTTGCGCACATGGAGGAAATAGATCTGTGCTGGAGACTGCGGAAGTCTGGGCGAAAAATCGGATACCTCGGTTCGGCGGTAGTCTACCATCAGGGCGGAGCCACCTTGGACCGAGCGAGTGCACATAAGCTGTATTTGAATTGTCGAAACAGCTTGTCCATGTTGTATAAAAATGTAGGATTCCTTCGCTTTGCTGCGATTTTTCTCGCCAAAGGCTTTTTTGAAGGAATGGCAGCGTTCAACTATGTACGCAAGGGAGAACCTAAATTTGCAAAGGCCATTCTTCGGGCCTACGGGGATTTTTTGGGTTCCACAAAAATCAAATCTCCAATTGTGAAGAATGATTTGCCAGAAGTGGGCGGTTCAGGACCCGTGGGAGTTATTTTTGGATATTTCTTGCTATTGGGCAAGCGGAAATTTACCGATCTTTAATCGAATAAGGCGGGGTGATTCTTTTTTCGAAAATAGGTTCTAATTTTCAGCATCATCGCCATAGAAACATACAGTACTACAGGCGAACCCAGCGTGATAAAAGAGGTGTAAATGAAAAATAAGCGAATGCTATCAATCGGGAAATTCAATTTTTCTCCAAGTTTGGAGCAGACGCCGAAGGCACTTTCTTCAAAAAATAATTTTAGCTTTTCCATGGTTGGGGCAAAATGCATGTGTGCAAAGGTACGAATAAATCCAAGCAAATCTCAAACTAGCTTGGTAATCAGATTGTTTTGGATGCTGTCTATATTTTTTGCGGTAAGCCCAAATGCAGTTGGACAACAAGCGGAAGCTACTTATTTGACTACTATGTCGCTCGTTCCTCAAAAGCTCCGGGTGGAACGCGATTCGATTAAATTTTTGATTACGGGAAAATTACCGGCCGGCTCGGGCCTGCTCACCAAGCAACCGAATCTCCGATTGCGCTTGCTTTCCAATCGAGACACCTTGGATTTGGGAACGATCCCCGTACAGAACCAGGCTGGAATTGCGATCGTTACAAAAAACATAGCCTTTTCATATATGTCTTGGATGGAAGATGCAAGGCTAGTCCTCGATTTTTCGCTAGGCAAAAATAAGGCTCCAGTAGAATCAAAAGTTTTGGCAAAAGGGGTACATGCCCCTCAGCTCCTCGTTCGTCTCGGAAACTACCTGCCTGGAGAAGCAATTCCCCCTGTAGGTCGTTTTGATTTTTCCAATACTATAAAGGAGTCAAAGCCGCTTACGAAATCCGTTTCTTTCAAGTTTGAGCCTGGAAAGTCAGACTGGGTAGCATTTCCAGAGAATCAAGAGGCTCAAAGACAGCTCACTATTTTTTTGGAGCAAAATCCGGAGCTCATCTCCTTGAAAATTACTGGGCTGCAGTCTCCAGAGCAAGCAGAAGGGCGAAATAGCCAGTTGGGGTATTTGCGGGCTGAGCGTGTAGGGCAAAAGCTATTGGAGTTTTTTCCAGGCATCTCTACAGATCAAATCAATTACCAATCTAGATGGAACGACTGGTTTGACTTTAGAATCCTACTTGCCGACTATCCTGGATTACCGGGAGAAACCAAGTCGCGCTACTACGAGGAGTTGCAAGGGGAGGGGACTTATTTTGAAAAGGGGCTGCGAATTAAAGCCTTGCCAGAGTTTGAACGGCTGGCAGCAGCGCTGTATCCAAAGCTACGTTCAGCAAAAGTAGAACTTACCGCCAGGCCTTATTTTGGTTTGGGTAAACAGAAGGGGAGGCTTTTAAAAGAGGCCCTAGCTCCTGCGGGTGTCAACAAGCTGTCCTATTCCGATTGGGAGCTCGCTGCAGGCTCAGCGCCTAGTTTAGATGAAAAGGCGATGTTGTTTGCGAGTATGATCAAATGGTTTGGAAGTCCTGAATCCTTTATCAATTTGGCAGTGGTGCGGATGCGCCAAGGGCAAGAGCTGCAGGATGAAGAATCTAAGGCGGTTTTGTGGGAGGAGGCAGCACGCCTGTTGGCGGAAGCAAATCGATTGAAGCTGCTTCCCTTGGGCTTGTACAACCAAGGGCAACTCAAAGTGCTCCAAGGGGAATTCTGGGAAGCGTACAAAATTCTTTCGGAAGCTTCTGTTTTGGCCAAGGGGGATGCCTCACTTATGGTAGCTATTGAGTCCTTGCGAGGGGCCTTGGATGTACGCCGAGGAGATTACAAACTAGCACTGTTGCGATTTGGCTATCCCATGGAGTCTGCAGAAGATTGGTTCAATAAAGGAATTGCCTCCTATATACTAGGAGACTATTTGGGTGCTAATTTGGCTTTTGAGGCTTCCGTGCTTGCAAACCGGGAGCTGGGCTATGGCTATTATGGCTTGGCCCTGGTGGCGATGGAACTAGGACAAGCTGAGTCGGGAAGTTTGTATTTGGAAAAGGCATTGACGTATCAGCCTGCTTTGAGGCAAAAAATCGCAGTTGATCCAGCCTTTAGCCAATTTGATTTTTGAGGAATCGCTTGGTTTGTTTTCAAGGAAGGTTTTGGAATTGATATCTCTGATTATCCGTTTTTTATTTACTAACCAGAGAAAAAAAGGTTTGAGGTTTAATAAAGTGAGCTGTCCACCGTCAATTGTGGTTTTAGTACGCATTGTCTCTAGAATCACAAACTGCTGTCGTCTGTGGACTGTCAACCGTGGACAGTTATCCGCAGTTTTCGGTGATTTAGCTGAGCTACTGGCATGATTGCGGATAATCAGATTGATTTTTTTTGATTTTCGATCATCTAATGGAATTAAATCGGGAAGTAGTCTATTTGTTACGGTATCCTTCCCTCAGGTTATTCCTGTCCATCTCGCGTCCTCTACCTTGGATAAGGATTCCATTTGGTGTTGGAAGTTCAGGAATTCCAAAAGAATTAGTCCTCGATTTAGGGTTTCTTTAGGGGATTCACCAAAATTTTTTTATTGAATTCCTAATTTTATTTACTGCAGAAAGTTTGTTTTTTCTTTAAGATTATTTAACATTGAAAGTCGAGAATTGACAACCTAACCCAAAAAACCCGCCTATGAGTAAAATTACTTAGACGAATCCCTACTCTCACCTAGCATCGACCGATGTCAAACCTATCGGTTTTTTTAAGTTCGCAGGTCATTTGACCAGGTATAGGCGCAATAGAATCCCTAAAAAAATCTCGGAAGCTCTATTGCAATTATTTTAAGAATATTCGCAAACGATTGCATATTCAATTAACAAACAGGTTATTGAGATTAATCTTGTTACCCAATCTATCTATGTTTATGAAAAATGTTTACAAAATCCTAAGTGTGTGCCTTACGCTCTTAGTACTTTCTGTCTCCGCTGCCTATGCGCAAAAGACGGTGACAGGTACTGTACTTGACGAATTTGGCATGGGCCTTCCAGGTGTATCTATCCTTGTGAAAGGAACGACCACTGGTACTGCCACCAACATTGACGGAAAGTATTCCCTCAATGTTCCCAATGACCAAGCTACCTTGGTTTTCTCTTTCATCGGTTACACCACTGCTGAACAAGTAGTAGGTGCTCGAAGTGTGGTGGATTTCACCATGAAGCCAGACGAAAGAACGCTTACTGAGCTAGTTGTGACGGGTTACTCCATCGACTCCAGAAGAGAGACGACGGGTGCGATCGCAACAGTTAGCCCTAAAGATTTGACTGTAATCCCTACAGGTAACATCGAGCAGACCCTTCAAGGTCGTGTTTCTGGTGTTACTGTAATTACCAACGGTCAGCCAGGTACTTCTTCTATCATTCGTGTACGTGGTTTCGGTGCCTTCGGCGGTAACGAGCCTTTGTACATTGTCGATGGATTGCCTACTGCCTCTACTGATTTCTTGAATCCTGATGATATCGAATCTACTACTGTATTGAAAGATGCAGCTGCAGCTTCTATCTACGGAGCTCGTGCTGCCAACGGTGTGATTGTATACACTACTAAGCGTGGTGCAAGAGACAAGAAATTGCGTGTAGATTACAGCGGTATGTATGGTATCACTGATCCAGGTACAGGTTTGGACATGTTGAATCCACAGGGTTATGCAGACATCACTTGGTTGGCTGAGAAAAATACAGCTGCCTTGCAGAACCGTGCTCCAGCTTATGGACACCCACAGTTTGGTACAGGCGCTACTCCTGTAATGCCTTACTATTTAAGTTTGATTAGTCAAAACCCAACCACAGGGGCATTTAGTGTCCTTTCTGGACAGCCAGGACCATTGACTCAGGCTCAAATCGATCAGCAAAGAGGATGGTACAACATCAATCCTGCTGCTGGAACTATCCGTCAGTTGACAAGAGCGATGACTGGGGAAGGTACCGATTGGTATGCTGCCTTGACTCGTTTTGCACCACTTCAAAGACACTCTTTGGGCTTCAATGGTGGTTCTGAGACTTCCCGATTCTACATTGGTTTGGGTGTACAGGAGCAGTCTGGTATCATGATCGGTAACGAATTCAAGAGATATTCATTGCGTGCAAACTCTGAGTTTGACGTAACCAATCGTATCCGTGTAGGCCAAAACTTCCAAGCTACTTACCGTCAGGTATTGGGACAGCAAGGTGGAACTGGTGGACGAGGTGTATCTGATGACGAAAACGACATCCTTCAGGCATTCCGTATGCCTTCCATCATTCCTGTTTACGATGAATTCGGTGGTTATGCGGGTACTGCTTCCAGAGGTTTCAACAATCCAAGAAACCCAGTGGCTTCTCGTGATGGTCTATTGAATAATAGAAACTTCAACGCAAATGCCTTCGGTAACGTGTATGCAGAGTGGGACATCATTGATGACTTGACTTTCAGAACTTCTATCGGTGGTCAGTACAACAACTTCTATTTCTGGGATTATTCCCGCCTTCAGTACGAAAACTCAGAAAACAACTCTGCGTTTGGATACGGTGAAGGTGCAGGTTTCTCTTTCGGTTGGACATTTACCAACACCTTATCTTACAAGAAGAAGATTGGCAAGCATGACTTCAATTTCTTAGCAGGTCAAGAAGCTTTGAACTCTGGTGCGGGTAGAGGTATGAATGCTGTAGGTCAGAATCCGTTCTCTACAGATCCTAACTTCATCACCATTTCTAACTTGCCAGTAGGTACACGTCAGGTAAACTCTAACCAATTCAAAGGAGTTAATTTCAACTCTTATTTTGGTCAGATGCGTTACACTTTCGACGACAAGTACATCTTGAGTGCTGTTGTTCGTCGTGACGGTTCTTCTCGTTTTGGTGAGAATGCTAGATACGGTGTATTCCCTGCATTCTCTGCAGCTTGGAGAGTTTCTTCTGAATCTTTCCTACAAGGAGCTACTTGGATCGACGACTTGAAGATCCGTGGTGGTTGGGGACAAATGGGTAACTCCAACAACGTAGATCCTAACAACCAATACTCTTTGTTTGCAGGTGATATTGGATCTTCTTCCTACGACATCACTGGTTCTAACTCTGGAGCACAGATTGGTTTCAGAAGATCTCGTATCGGTAACCCGAACGCACAGTGGGAAACTGCTGTAACTCAAAACATTGGTTTTGATGGTACCTTCTACAACGGTCGTTTGGATGTGATCTTCGACTGGTGGAGAAAAGACACCAAAGACTTGTTGTTTACTGTTCCAATTCCATTGACTGCAGGTAGCAATGCTGCTCCTCCAGCAGTAAACATCGGTGAGATGTTGAACAGAGGTTTGGATCTCTTGGTAACTACTCGTGGTAACTTGACTTCTGACTTGACTTATGAATTGACTGTAACTGGTTCAACTTTGAAGAACGAGATCGTTGCGCTTGCTCCTGGCTTGAGCTTCATCACGTCTGTTAACCCTTCTTACAGAGGTATCCAGCCTATCCGTAACGCAGTAGGTCAGCCACTTTCTTCTTTCTTCGGATTCAATACCCTTGGTTTGTTCCGCAATGCAGAAGATGTAGCGAAGCATGCTACTCAAGACGGAGCTGCTCCAGGTCGATTCAAGTTTGAAGACGTAAACAAGGATGGAAGAATTACTCCTGATGACCGTGTGTTCTTGGGCAACCCAGTTCCTGATTTCACAGGGGGTATGAACTTTACCATTGGTTACAAAGCGTTTGATCTTTCTGCTTACTTGTATACTTCTATCGGTAACGAAATCTGGAACCAGTCTCGTTGGTTCACAGACTTCAACCAGACTTTCGAAGGTGCGGCTAAGTCAAAGAGATTGCTTGAAGCTTGGACTCCTCAGAACTTGGATGCTACTATTCCAATTGTTGAGCGTGTTTCCAACTTCTCTAACTCAAACGTAGCTAACTCGCATTATATTGAGGATGGATCTTATTTGAGATTGCAGAACTTGACCCTAGGTTACTCTGCTCCTGCTAGTGTATTGCAAAGGTTGAAGATGGAAAGATTGAGAGTATTTGGTTCTGTGAACAACCTATTTACCATCACTGGTTATGAAGGTTTGGATCCAGCAGTTGGTGGTGACGCTGACTTGACTTTCGGTATTGACGTAGGTAACTACCCAGTAACTAGAGGTTGGACTTTCGGTCTTAACTTGAGCTTCTAAGCTCAAACAATTGATTTTGAATCGAGTTATAGAAACTATAATTGATTAAACAAATGAACAATTTCAAATTAAAAATCGGTGCCCTGCTAGCGTCCGGAGCGATGCTGGTAGCAGTGAGTTGTAGCGAGGAGTTTTTGGAAGTCCCGCCGGTTGGCCAATTGGCTGAAGCCCAGTTATCTAGTTTAGCTGGTCTAGATGCATCTTTGATCGCGGCGTACTCCCAAGTAAACGGACGTGGCAACAGGTTAGGATCCCCATCCAACTGGGTGTGGGGTAGTATTAGAGGGGGAGAGGCCAACAAAGGTACTGACCCAGGTGACTTTACAACTATTAACCCTATTCAGCGTTTTGAAAATGATGCTGCAGGTGGGGAAATGGGATCTAAGTACAATGTAGCCTACGAAGGTATTGCGAGAGCCAACAACGTGTTGAGACTATTGACCAAAGCTGGATCAACTGTAACGAATGCGGATAAGGATCGTCTTTCTGCTCAAGCAAGATTCTTGAGAGCTCACTTCTACTTTGAGCTTGCTCGTGACTATGACAAGACTCCTTATGTGGATGAAACTGTAGATTACGGATCTGGTCTAGAGAAAGTGAAGAATGACAAGCCTCTTTGGCCATTTATCATTGCAGATTTGGAATTTGCAATCTCTAAGCTTCCGGCGACTCAGCCTCAAGTAGGACGAGTAAATGTTTGGGCAGCAAGAACTTACTTGGCTAAAGTGTACATGTACACCAAGGATTTCACCAAGGCTAAAGCATTGTTTGACGATGTGATTGCCAATGGTGTAACTTCTAATGGCTTGAAGTACAACCTAGTTCCTTACTACGATGACATGTTCCGTGGTAGAAATGATAACCACCAGGAGTCTGTTTGGGCATATCAGTCTGCTGCGAATACAGGTTCTGTAGCAAATGCAAACCCTGAGTTTGACTTGAACTTCCCATACAACACCGGACCTGCTGGTCCAGGTAACTGCTGCGGATTCTTCCAGCCAAGCTTCACCTTTGTAAACGCATTCAGAACTAAGGATGGTCTTCCACTTTTGGATAAGACGTACAACACCGGTGCAAACCAGGTGAAGAACGACATGGGTGTCGCTTCTGGCGCTGCCTTCACTCCAGATGCAGGTGAACTTGATCCTCGTTTGGATCACACTGTAGGTCGTAGAGGTATCCCTTATTTGGATTGGATGGATCACCCAGGTCAAGCTTGGATCCGTAACCAGCCAAACGCAGGTCCTTACTCTCCTAAGAAGTATATCTATGCGAAGTCTGAGTCAGGAACCTTCCAGGACAATTCTTCTTGGACTCCAGGTTATACTGGTATCAACTTCATGATTATCCGCTTTGCAGACGTGCTTTTGCTAGCTGCTGAGGCTGAAATCGAAGTGGGTAGCTTGGAAAAAGCGCGTGAATATGTAAACAGAGTTCGTACTAGAGCCATCAATTCCTTCCTAAAGAGATCTAACGGTTCCAATGCGGCAAATTACGTGATCAACACTTACAACGCTGCATGGACAAGCAAGGACGCTGCTAGATTGGCAGTTCGTCACGAGCGTCTATTGGAGTTGGGTATGGAAGGTCACCGCTTCTACGATCTTCAGCGTTGGGGAACTGCCCAGGCTGAATTGGATTTCTACTTTGCTTACGATGGCGTACTTCTTGCTTCTGCCCTCGGTGGAGCGAAGTATTCTGATAAGTTCAAGTGGGTTCCAATTCCTCAAGATCAAATTGACTTGGTAGGAAAAGACATCTTGGCTCAAAATCCAGGTTTCTAATTCAGCAATACCATACGAGTACAAAGAGAAGGTCGAAAGACCTTCTCTTTTTTTTTGATCAAGATGTCTCACTTCATTTTTTTACCAAGGGAAAGTATTATTTTTCTACTTGCTTTTGACCCCTTACTTTGATGAGAATTCACCCCTTATTTATTGTTATTGCAGTAGGTTTGCTGCTTTTTTCCTGTCAATCTGAGGACACCCTTTTTGTACTCAAGACTCCAGAAGAGACCGGAATTGACTTCACTAATCAAATTGATGAAACCGATAGTTTCAACATCCTAACCGATGAATACATCTTCAATGGTGGAGGAGTGGCTACAGCTGATTTCGATCAAAATGGGCTTCCTGATCTTTTTTTTACGGGAAACCAAGTATCCAATCGCCTTTACCTCAACCAAGGGGAGTTCAAATTCGCCGATGTTTCCGAACAGACCGGGATCCTGGCAGCAGATAAGTGGTGTACGGGATCAGTTGTTGTTGACATCAACAACGACGGCTGGCCAGATATCTATGTGGCTACTGCCATGAAAAAAGGCCCTGGAGAGCGGAATAACTTGCTTTTCGTAAACCAAGGGAAAGATGCAGAAGGGAATATTAGCTTTAAAGAAATGGCAAGTCAGTATGGAATTGCAGACCCAGGAAATTCCATGGGGGCGGCCTTCCTAGATTATGACCTGGATGGAGACTTGGATCTCTATGTGCTCAACAACGAACAACTAGCAGCGAAGCCTACCAACTTTAGGGCAAAAGTGACCGATGGCTCAGCCATCAACAACGATTCTTTTTACCGAAATAATGGGGATGGTACCTTTACCAACGTCACTTTTGAATCAGGAATTACCTACGAGGGCTTTGGGCTAGGCCTTGCAATCGGTGATGTCAACAATGACGGTTGGCCGGATATCCACGTGAGCAACGACTACATCACCAACGATATTCTCTACATCAACAATCAGAACGGAACTTTCACGAACCAAACCAAGGAATTGTTGCGTCACCAAAGCCAATTCTCCATGGGTTCTGATATGGCCGATGTCAACAACGACGGCCTACCTGATCTCATTACCATCGACATGCTCGGAGAGGATAGTTACCGCAAGAAAACTACCATCGGCAAGAATGTGTACCAAACCTACCTCAACAACGAGGAGTTTGGCTACGAATACCAATACGTGCGCAACATGCTGCACCTAAACAATGGTCCTGGACTTCCCTTCAGTGAAGTGGGGATGCTCGCAGGAGTCTACCAGACTGATTGGAGCTGGGCGCCTTTGTTTGCCGATGTAGACAACGATGGCAATCGGGATCTCCTGATCACCAACGGCTTTCCGCGTGACATTACCGACAAGGATTTTGCGAACTACCGTGCTGATGTCGGCAACATTGCCTCTACTCGTCAATTATTAGACTCCATTCCCATCGTAAAAATCCCAAACTATGCCTACAAGCATAAAGGCAATCTTGCTTTTGAAGATGTGGGCCAAGCTTGGGGATTGAGTCAACCTTCCTTCTCTAACGGTGCGGTGATTTTGGATCTGGACTTGGATGGAGATTTGGATTACGTGGTCAACAACATCAACGATCCGGCCTTTGTCTTTGAAAACAAGCTGAATCAGCAGGAGAAAAAGCCAAATTACCTGCGTATCAAATTACAAGGCCCAAAAAACAATGCAGCTGGTCTAGGAGCAAAGGTTTGGGTGAAGTTTGGGAATGGGAAATTGGGTTACCAGGAGATGCAGGTCGTTCGGGGCTACATGTCTTCCACCGAATCTGTGATTCATTTTGGATTGGATTCTGCTACGTTAGTAGATGAGGTTTTGGTGAAGTGGGCGGATGGAAAAATTAGCTCCCAAAAGCAGGTTCCCGTCAATCAAGTACTGCAAATTGCCTACGCCCAAGCAGGTCCAGGAACTGCAGCAGTTGCATTAGCTGATTTGGGAAAAAGAAACCAAGTTTTCAGGGAGGTTTCTGATTCCTTAGGTATCAGTTATGTACATCAGGAGGTAGATAAAATCGATTACAATATCCAGCGAACAATTCCTCATAAACTCTCTCAGTATGGGCCTACACTTGCGGTGGGCGATTTGAATGGGGATGGGAGAGAGGATTTGGTGGTTGGCTCTTCTTCAGGATTTGCCCCAGTTTGGTACAGTCAAAACGGAAATGGATCCTTTACCCAAAAAACCCTTCTTCCTGCTGGAGAAAGCATCACCCAGGAGGTGACGGGCGTGCTTCTTGTTGATCTGGATAATGATGCAGACTTGGACTTGTACCTGCTTTCAGGCAGTGCTGAATTTGTGCCTGGCGCTCCAGAATACCAGGATCGGGTATATTTCAACGATGGAAAAGGCAACTTTAAGTTGGATCCCAGTTCCTCCATTTCCGTAGGAAATGGTTCAGTGGTACGTGGGGCAGACTTCGATGGAGATGGGTTTGTGGATGTATTTGTAGGTGGACGTGCGCCCATAGGGCAGTATCCGCTCCCTGAGAAGTCTTTCCTTTTGAAAAACGAGAAGGGCAAGTTGACCGATGTGACTAAAATCTGGATTCCTGAATTGGAAAATCGAGGCATGCTTACAGATGCGCTATGGTCTGATGTAAATCGGGATGGGAAGGTAGATTTGGTTGTGGTAGGAGAACTGATGCCGATTACGCTGTTTTTGAATACGGGGAAGCGCTTTGAACTTGCCAAAGCAACTGGCCTGGAAGAATTCAGCGGCTGGTGGAATAGCATCATCTCTGCCGACTTGGATCAGGATGGAGACTCGGATTGGGTGGTGGGGAATATTGGTGCTAACAATCCATTTCATCCTTCTGCTGCCCGTCCTTACATGGTCTATGCAAAAGATTTTGATGCCAATGGCTCCGTAGATCCTGTGTCCTTTGCCTATTACAAATCCAAAATTGGTGGAGATTACCAAGCGTACCCCACTCATTTCTGGGATGATTTGATTGGACAGAGCCCAATGTTCAGACGAAAGTTTGATCGCTACAAATACTTTGCGCTTAGTACCGATCAAACCTTCTTCACCGAAGAGGAGAAGAAGGATGCACGCGTACTCATTGGGAATTACGATCGTTCTGCTTGGGTGGAGAATTTGGGGAACGGAAAGTTTACCCTTCATGAATTGCCTTGGCAAGCGCAGTTGGCACCGATGAATGGAATGCTAGCAGAAGATGTCAATCAAGATGGATTCCTTGATCTGATTCAGGTCGGAAATGATTACGGCAATGAAGTATTTATTGGAAGGCTAGATGCATCCGTAGGCTGGGTATTAGTTGGCGATGGGAAAGGAGGTTTTACCTCCATTCCTGCAAGAGAAAGTGGCTTTGTAGTTCCTGGGGATGCCAAGGCCTTGGTCAAACTTGTACGAAATGGTGGGGAAGCCTTGTATATCGCATCGCAAAACAGGTCCAAACTATTGGCTTTTTCTATGAAGCTGCAGGATGCCAAGGTCTTGCAAATTCCAGCCGATGCCATGGCAGTGGATTTGGTGCTGGCCAATGGCAAAAAGCAACGCATCGATACGAGTTATGGCGCAGGCTTTGGTTCGCAATCCAGTCGTGCCCTTCACCTGCCTTTAGGATTAAAATCAGCCACGAAAATCAACTACAAAGGAGAGGAAAGTGCGCTTCCTTTACCCAAGTAATTAACGGTACAATTCTCCGGGTTTTGCCTGGCAGATATCTTCCATTAGTTCGGCAACTTTGTCGGTAACCGCTTCGAAATAACGCCTCCCTTTTTCAGGGGAGGCTTTTTTTGGATTGCCAATCCCGGTGTCCTCCGACACTTCAGACCACTTGCGCTCTGCCCAAGCCCATTTTTCACGGATCCCGCGAATGACTGATTTTTTCTCAGTTCCCAATCCCGCCTCATCGAGTGACGTGACCAATTCAGGGTGGAGGTACTGAATTAGGGAAGTTTCCATTTCGTCCGCATGGTCGCCGCCTTCCTCAAAGTACTGGCTTTTGTCGAGTGCCTGAAACCAGTTGCAGGTGAACAGCAGCATGTCTGGAAACTTGAGTCCCAATTCGCGCAGCATGGGCTGGAAGTTGTTGCCACCATGGCTGTTGAGAATCAGTAATTTTTTCAAACCCTGGCGCTGCAGCACCACAATCAAGTCTTGTAGGATCAGCAGTTGGGTGCTAGGATTGAGATTGAGGTCAAGGTAGATGTCAGCCTGCCCTGTATTTACTCCAAAAGGAACAGTTGGCAGAACCACCACCTTATTGCTTTTTTCCCATGCTTTCCGTGCTCCCTCTTCCGCAATGGCATCAGCCTCATACACATCCGTTCCGTAGGGAAGGTGGTAGTTGTGTGCTTCGGTAGCCCCCCAGGGCAATACTGCGAGTTCGTAGCGGAAGGTTTGTAGGTCTTTCCAGCTGGCTTCTTTTAAAATATAGGGTCTCATGGATTTGTTTTCAGATTTGGACGAATGGAAAGGGTATTTCGGATCAAAAGTGATAATTTGTCTTCCAGATTCTAAAGTACAATCCATGTTGCAAAGAAGAAAGTTTATCAAGCAATCCTTGCTTGGATCCGCATTACTCCTGCCTGGGATGGCGGCGCTCGAAAGCCAAGCTTCCCCTAGTAAAAAGTCTAGTGGTACCAAGCCCTTAATCTTATCTACCTGGAGTCATGGCTTACCCGCCAATGCAGATGCTTGGGCCAAGCTCAAACAAACTGGAAGCATCCTCGACGCAGTAGAAGCGGGTGTTCGAAATACCGAATTGGATCTAGAAAATCTTTCTGTAGGACTCCAGGGATTGCCAGATCGCGAAGGAATCACCACCTTGGATGCCTCGATTATGCAGGGGGACGGTTCCTGTGGCACCGTGGCCTTTGTCAGACAGGTGAAGCATCCCATCTCCTTGGCTCGAGCGGTCATGGAAAAAACACCCCACGTGATGCTGGTAGGTGAAGGAGCACGACAATTTGCGATCGCGCAAGGATTTCCCATGGAAGAAGAGAAATTGAGTCCAAATGCGCAAAAGGAATACGACAAGTGGAAGGTGACTAGCCAATACAAACCCATCATCAACATTGAAAATCACGACACCATCGGCATGATTGGGCTGGATGCTGCCGGAAAACTGGCAGGAAGCTGCACGACGAGTGGGCTGGCCTACAAAATGCATGGCAGGGTAGGAGATAGTCCCATCATTGGTGCCGGTCTATTTGTAGACGATGAAGTGGGAGCAGCCACCGCTACTGGATTGGGCGAGTCCATCATCCGTATTTGCGGCAGCTTTTTGATTGTGGAGCTGATGCGACAAGGCAGAAGCCCACAAGAAGCCTGTGAGGAAGCAGTACGCAGGTTGGTGGCTAAAAACAAAAACATCAAAGACATCCAAGCAGGATTTCTTGCAGTCAATAAAGAAGGAGAAGTAGGCGCTTTTGCGGTGCATCCAGGCTTCAATTATGCTCTTGCCACGGATTCAGGCAATGTATTGGTCGATGCAGGTAGTCAATTTAAGTCATGAGTAGTATTCTGTTAGAGGCTCCTGTTTTTAATGTACAGGCAGCTATGGAGGCCGCTCAGCAAGGGATTGATCGATTAGAATTGTGTGCCAACTTTCCTGAAGGAGGGGAGACACCCAGTGCTGGGATGTTTCGATTTTTGAAGAGTGAACTTGACCTCCCGATTTTTGTAATGATCCGTCCTCGGGGAGGTGATTTTGTCTATTCCTCCAAGGAGCTTTTGGTCATGAAGCACGACATCCAGCTATTGGGGGATCTTGGGGCAGATGGCTTTGTCTTTGGGGTATTGGATACACAGGGCACAGTCAATGAATCTGCCTGTGAATTTTTACTTCGTGCTGCCGGTTCCAAGCCATGCACCTTCCACAGGGCCATTGATGCTTCCGTAAATCTTCAAGATTCTTTGAAGAAAATCATCCAGCTAGGCTTTCAGCGGGTGCTTACTTCTGGAGGTAAAAATTCGCTTAGTGAAGGCCTAGATCAAGTGCTTGAACTGCTGCATTTGGCACAGAATCAACTGATTGTGATGCCAGGAGGAGGGTTGAAGCCTGCGCATGTGCCGATCCTGAAAGCATCAGGCTACCTTAAAGAAGTTCACGCTTCTTGCAAGTTGCCGAAGGCAAGTAGCAATCAGTTTATCAATCCAGAGCTCTCTTTTTCCTCTACTCCCTTGGACTATTCTACTGTTTTTGGAATAGATCCTGCTGTGGTAGAGGAGTTTAAATCAGTCTTGTAGAATAGCTATGCGACAGATTAGCGTTTTTTGTATGGTTCTTTTGGCGATAGTTTGGGCTTGCGAACCCATAACTGAGCGGAAGCAGCCGCCACCGAGTCTCTATCAGCTTTCTCAATCGGATTTGGAACTTTCAGGTGAGCAGTTGGCCAAAGGCTACTGCGCGGCCTGTCACCTGATGCCTGATCCAAGTATTTTGGATAAAAAAACCTGGACCACCTTGCTGCCCGATATGCGCAAGCGTATGGGCTTGTATTTGGAGGAGGATTTTGGAACTGCTATGCCTGAAGATGAGGGGGTGCCGGAAGGGATATATTCCAAAGTGCCCTACATCACGCCTGAAAACTGGAAAAAGCTAGAAGCCTACTACCTGGATAATGCACCTGAATCTCCTTTGCCGCAAGCCAAGAAGGAGCGCCCTGGGGTTGGGATTCCTGGGTTTACACTTGAGGTCCCGACTTTCCCGGCCATACGAGCCAGCCTTACCACCTTACTTCGCATTCATCCGCAAACGGGTGACTTATGGTTGGGGCATCGTTTCCGATCTATTTTCCGCTTGGATTCAAAAAATAAGTTTAAGCAATTAGACTCCTTGCCTACCCGTGTGGCTCCAGTGGATCTCATTTGGAACTCACCTACTTCTTTTGATTTGATTTCCATGGGAAAGATGGATCCATCCAATGATTCGATTGGACTTTTATCCACCTATTCATCAAAAGCCAAAGGCTGGGAAGAGGTGGCGCGTATCGATCAGCTGATGCGCCCCATGGATATGGAAGTGGAGGATTGGAATGGGGACGGTAAAAAGGATTACGTGATTTGCCAATTTGGCAATCATGTGGGGAAGTTGAGCGTGTTTTTTAGCGGTCCCAAAGGGTTTACTGAAGTAATTTTGAAGAAAGATCCTGGAGCAAGGCGCTCCATCGCGGTAGATTACGACAAGGATGGGGATTTGGACCTGATGGTGCTTTTTTCTCAAGCCAAGGAGGGGATATCGCTCTTTGAGAACATGGGAAAAGGGGAGTTTAAAGAAAAGCAGCTATTGGCTTTTCAACCTGCCTATGGCTCTAGTGATTTTCGATTTGAAGACATCGATCGGGATGGAGTACCCGAAATCATTTTGGTAAACGGAGATAATGCCGATCAAAGTCAAATTTTCAAGTATTACCATGGTCTCCGAATTTTTAAGCGAGATGAAAAAGGGCGCTACCAAGAATCCTGGTTTTATCCCATGTATGGTGCCAGCGCGCTGGAACTTGGGGATTTTGATCAGGATGGATTTGTAGATATCGTGACGATTTCTTTCTTTCCCGATTTAAGGCAGATTGACTACCAGCACCTGATTTACTTCAAGCAAACTGCAAGCGGGAAGTTTGTCCCATTCACCTTAAAAGAGCAGATCGAAGACCATTTGCTGACGCTGACCAAAGGAGATCTGGACCTAGATGGAGATGAAGACCTCATCGTTGGCACCTTTGCTTTTGATCAGTTGTACAAGGCGCCAGACCGCCCTTGGAGGCCGTTTTTGGTGCTTAGAAATCAGCTGCGGTAGTTTCTTTACTTGGACTGCTCCAAGGAGCGCTCCACATCTTGGAGAATGTCTTCGTAATGTTCTAGTCCCACAGAGAGTCGAATTAGCCCATCTGTGATCCCTACCTTTTGTCGCTCCTCAGCGCTAAGCTTGCTGTGTGTGGTGGAGGCAGGATGGGTGACGATGCTCCGGCTATCCCCTAAGTTGGGCGTAATGGAGATCATTTGTAGTTTGTCGATGAAGCGTTGTGCTCGTTGCAATCCTCCTTTGACGGTCAAGGTAAGAATGCCTCCCCCGGCTTTCATTTGTTTGATGGCCAAATCATGCTGCTGATGAGAGGGAAGAAAGGGGTAGCTTACTCGATCGAGGTGCGGGCAGCCTTCAAAGTATCGGGCCACTTTTTCTGCGTTTTCGCAATGTCGATCCATCCGAACAGCTAGTGTTTCCATGCTTTTGGATAGGATCCAAGCATTGAAAGGGGAGAGGGAAGGGCCGGTGTGGCGCGTAAAAAACCGAACTTCATCGATCAACTCTTTTTTTCCAAGAATCAAGCCTCCAAGCACTCTTCCTTGCCCGTCAATGTATTTGGTGGCACTGTGAGTGACAAGATGCGCTCCCCAATGGGCGGGCTGCTGTAGGTAAGGCGTTGCAAAGCAATTGTCCACCACCAAGATGAGTCCATGTGCTGCTGCAAATTTACCTGCCCATTCGAGATCAATAATTTCCAAGCCCGGGTTGGATGGAGTTTCGAGAAAGAGCATTTTGGTATTGGGCTGCAGCAGTTTATCCCAATTTTGATAATCGGAAATATCTCCATAGGTGGAGGTGATGCCCCATTTGGGGAACACGCGAGTGAGTAGCTGGTGCGTAGATCCAAATAGAGAGCGGGAAGCCAAGATATGATCTCCTTGCTGCAGCAGGGAGGCAATGCTTCCAAACATGGCGGCCATTCCCGAGGCGGTAGCGATGCCATCTTCGGTGCCTTCAGCACGGCAAACTTTATCAATCAGGTCCGAGGAGTTGGGATTGGAGTATCGGGAATAGATATTCCCTTGTATTTCTTCTGCAAACATGGCACGTGCTTCCTCGGCCGATTCAAAGACAAAGCTTGAACTGAGGTAGAGGGCAGAGGAGTGTTCTCGTTGGTTGGAACGCTGCTGGATGCGGATGGCATCGGTTTCGAAGTGGGACATATAGGTTCGAGTAAAATGAGCTCAGGTGACAATTTCATACGAAATTTCCCGAAGCAGTAGCTGAACCAGAAAGAGGGGTAGAGAGAGTTACGCCAATTTATAGTTCCCGCTAAGGGTAGGTCTTGGCACCTTGCTCTACTGGAGAGCGGGTTGCCAGAGGGTCATAGAGCCTAGTCTCTCGCCTCTTCTTTATAAAATAGTACCTGAAAGATTACAAATAAATAAGGATAGACTTGTAATTCCAAATTTAAAAAATCTGATTATCCGCTTTTTAAGCACTAACCAGAACAAAAAAGGTTTGGGGTTCAATAAGGTGAGCTGTGGACCGTTGACTGCCTGTGGGCCGAGGCTCATGGTCTGTCAACGATTATCCGCAGATTTAAATAGGTATGAATGTTATCCACTTGCATGATTGCGGATAATCAGATTAAAAAATCAATCGTTGAACTGAGTCATCGTTTGTGCTATTCCCATCGTGCAAAAACCAAGAGACATGGAGATGGCTTTGTCCATCATGGCGGGTAAAGCGTCCAGCTCCTGCTGCGTAAATCTTCCCAACACATGGTCTACCTGTCTTCCTTTGGGAAAGTTGTCTCCTATACCCATGCGGAGACGAGGGTAGTCCTGTCCACCACATAGTTCTTCGATGTTTTTGAGGCCGTTATGACCTGCAGCACTGCCTTTAGGGCGCATTCGCAATTTGTCAAAAGGGATAGCCACATCGTCTACGAGTACCAATAAATTTTCTTTGGGGATATTCAGGGTTTTCATCCAATAGTTAACGGCCTTTCCACTCAAGTTCATGTAGGTAGTGGGTTTGACCAGGTGGATGGTCCTTCCTTTGTGTTTGAATTCACTTTTGAAGGCTAGACGATCGCTTTTCCAGGTAGCTCCTTCTTTGTCAGCCAGGCGGTCAAGAGTAAGGAAACCAATGTTGTGTCGCGTCAATTCGTATTCAGGGCCAATGTTCCCTAAGCCAACTAGTAGATAATTCATAAAGTGTTCATTGAATTGGGTAAAAATAAAAAATCCTGCTCGGTAATGAGCAGGATTTTAAGAAGAGAAAAGAAGAGATTATTCTCCTTTCTTTCCGCGAAGTGCTCTTGGAATACCAATGGTCACGATGGACACATTTGGAGAGGTTAAAATCTCAAATCCTTCAGCCTTTACTTCACCTACCTTGAATGATTTTCCAAGGTCTAGGTTAGATATATCTACAGAAACGAAGTCAGGAAGGGATTTAGCCAAACCTTTTACTTTCAATTTTCTAGTTTTGAACTCAAGTTTACCCCCTTTAGCGATACCTGGAGAGCTTCCCTCTACTTTAACTGGGATCTCAAATTTGATTACCTTGGTATCGGTGTAGGCCATGAAGTCTGCATGAAGCAATACTTCACTTACTGGGTGGAACTGCGCTTCTTTCAAGACAGCTTTGATGATTCTACCTTCGATGTTCAACTCAACAAGGTGAACTTCTGGAGTGTAAATCAGGTCTCTGAAAAGAATCGCTGGGGAATAGAAATGAACTTGATCAGGAATGCCTGGTCCATAAACTACGCAGGGTACATTGCCGGCATCTCTGATTTCATTCAAAGCAGCACTGTCGAGATTTGCTCTTTTAAACCCTATAATCTCTAGTGTTTTCATGTGTATTTGTATTTAAAATTGGTTCAAATAAATAAGGAACTAATAGAAGTGTTTCCGGTAACCGCATGAATTGCTTTACCAAATAGTTCTCCTACAGTCAATACTCTAATCTTGGAACTAGACTGCTTCAAGGGAATGGTATCGGTGATGACTAATTCCTCCAACACCGAATTCTCAATGTTTTCGTACGCTTTTCCGGAGAGCACCCCGTGTGTTACGATGGCCCGTACCGAATTGGCTCCCTTTTCCATGATGATTTGAGCAGCCTTGCACAAGGTTCCTGCAGTGTCTACCAAATCATCCACGAGAATTACATCCTTTCCTTCCACGTCCCCAATCACCTGCATGGAAGCAATCTCGTTGGCTCTTTTTCTGTGCTTATCACAGACCACCATTTCTACTTCAAAATGCTTCGCAAAAGACCTTGCTCTTGAAACTCCACCTACATCGGGAGCGGCAAAAATCATGTCTTTGAGCCGAAGCGTGTTCAAATAGGGTGCAAATATAGCAGATCCATTCAAATGGTCCAATGGAATGTCAAAAAAACCTTGGATTTGTCCAGCGTGCAAGTCGCAGGCCATCACCCGGTCTGCTCCTGCTGAAGTCAGCATGTTGGCAATCAGCTTGGCCGCAATGGAAACCCGAGGTCTATCCTTTCGATCCTGGCGGGCATAGCCAAAGTAGGGAATTACCGCGCACACTTTGTAGGCACTCGCTCGCTTGGCAGCATCAATCATCAAGCACAATTCGAGCAGGTTGTCGCTAGGAGGATTGGTGCTTTGGATAATGAATACCGTGCAGCCGCGGATGGACTCGTCAAAACTTGGGGACATTTCCCCATCGCTAAACTTGGATAGGGTCATTTCCCCTAATTTTTTACCATAGCTTTTGGCAATTTTTTGTGCCAAATCTATGCTATTGGAGCCTGCGAAAATTTTTACCTCGGACATTGGAATCAAGGGAGCGTGAAGGACGTGGATGAAAGGGATCTATAAACAAAAGTAATGATTTTGGGGAAAGGATTGTGCTCTAGAAACTCCAGTCAAAAGAAAAATTTCCAGATGCATATAGCTGGTTAAATTTTCTGAAAGAATCTTCCAGTGCTGTGGAAGAACAGGATTTTAGCTATTCATTGGTCTATTCTTCCGATCCTGTAAAAATCAGATTGTAGGGCTGATTTTACCGCTTTTTCCAAATCAAAGGGTTAAATTGGGAAGGTATAATTCACTTCTTTTATGAAAAAAACAGTTCTATTCCTTCTCCTGACTTTGCTGGTATCGGTTGCCTTGCGCGCCCAGACCATCCCTACACCCAAGGAGCATTTTGGTTTCTCGATCGGCGACCCCTACATGCTCGCCAATTTTTCTCAATCGGAAGCCTACTTCAAGAAAGTCGCTGAACTTTCGGATCGCGTGGAGTACCGAAGCATTGGACAAACGGAGTTTGGGCGTGAGCAACCGCTTTTAGTGATTACTGCACCCAAAAATTTCCCTGACTTGGCACGCTACCAGGAAATTTCTAGAAAGTTGGGTAGAGCGGAGATTACTGAAGCCGAGGCGAAAGCGCTCTCCAGTCAAGGAAAGCCCATCGTGTGGATCGATGGTGGACTTCACGCCAATGAGGTAGTTGGCGCACAGCAGTTGATCGAGACTCTGTATGAACTGGCTTCAAAGAATGATGCAGAAACACTTCGCATTTTGGATGAGGTCATTATCCTATTGGTGCATGTAAATCCTGATGGAATGGAGATCATGTCTGATTGGTACATGCGTCCAGATGACAAGACAAAAAGGAATAAAAATATTCCTGTGCTCTATCAGAAGTATGTGGGACACGACAACAACCGGGATTTTTTCATGAACAACATGAAGGAGTCCACCAATATTTCTTTGCAGCAATACGTGGAGTGGATGCCTCAAATAATTTACAACCACCACCAGTCTGGACCCGCAGGTACTGTCGTGGCTGGACCACCTTACCGAGATCCGTTCAACCATGTGTTTGATCCTTTGATCATCACCGGCTTAGATGCAGTGGGAGCTGCCATGATCAACCGACTGCATCAAGAAGACAAGCCTGGCTTTGCTCGCTTGGATGGATCCGTATTTTCCACCTGGTGGAACGGGGGGCTACGAACTACCCCGTATTACCACAACATGATTGGTATCCTTACCGAGATTGTGGGTGATCCTTCTCCCTATGCGATTCCCTTGGTTCCAGATCGTTTGATTCCCAACAATGGAAATCCTTTTCCCGTGACTCCTGGGCCATGGCCTTTCCGCCGCTCCATCGAGTATTCGGTTTCTATGAATTATGCGATCCTCAACCATGCGGTTAGACATGGAGATGAGTTGCTTTACAACTTCTATTTGATGGGTAAGAAATCCATCAATAGAGGAAATACGGATACCTGGACCCGCTATCCAAAATATGCGCAGGATATTCAAAAAGTCTACGATGCCACTACCAAAAAGAAAGCAGCGGATGACGAAGAAGAAGCTTATTTTGGCAATAGATCTGGCATTCCAATCGCTTTCTACGACTCGGTTTATGCCGATCCGGAGAAGCGTGATCCACGAGGATACATTTTATCTGCAGATCAAGCGGATTTCCCAACGGCCGTCAAGTTTTTAAATGCCTTACTTAAGTCTGGTATTTTGGTTCATCGGGCGACAAGCGATTTTACTGTGGGAGGAAAGAATTATCCAAAGGGATCCTACATCGTGAAGACAGCCCAGGCATTTCGTCCTCACGTGATCGACATGTTTGAACCTCAGGATCACCCAAATGATTTCCAATACCCTGGAGGTCCTCCAGTTCGTCCTTACGATGCAGCAGGATGGACACTCGCCTTTCAGATGGGAATTGTGGCAGATCGAATCATGGAAAGCTTTGATGGGCCTTTTGAGGCAGTCGCTTACGGGCAGCTGCTTGCTCCAGAAGGCTCCTCGTTACCTACTTCAGGTTCAGGCTTCTTTCTTGACCCGCGGGTCAATGATTCCTTTACAGCCGTGAATGACTTGCTCAAAGGAAAGGTGAAGGTATACCGCACGCAATCCGCCTCTGGGTCGATCCCAGCAGGAGCCTTTTACGTACCTGCTGCGGGCAAAAAAATCCTAGAACAAGCAGTTCGAGCCTATGGATTGGCTCCTACTGCGGCAAAAGGAATGCCTGCTGGAGCAAAAGAAATCAAGCCCGCACGAATTGGCCTGTATGATTACTATGGGGGTTCCATGCCTTCGGGCTGGACGAGATGGATTATGGAGCAGTTTCACTTCGATTTTGCACAGGTATTCCCTATGGAGATCGATGGAGGCAACTTGGCTGAAAAGTACGATGTACTCTTATTTATAGGTCCAGGCATGCCTGGAGCTGGAGGAGGATATGGTGCTGGGGCGCAACCCAAAAAGGAAGATATTCCTGCAACTTATCATCACATGCTAGGCAGGCTTACTGTAGATAAATCCATCCCGCAGCTCAAGAAATTCTTAGAGGCTGGGGGTCAAATTCTTACTGCCGGAGCGGCCACGGCTTTGGCTAGCCATTTAGGTTTACCGGTTTCCAATGCCTTGGTGGAGATTGTGAATGGAAGGGAGAGGTCGCTTACAGGAGATAAATATTACATACCAGGAAGTGTATTGGAGATGCAGGTAGATACCACCGCAGCGATTAACTATGGTATGGGGCCAAAAGCAGACATCATGTTTTCCAATAGCCCGGTATTTCGTCTAGCTCCGGAAGCGGGTAATTCAGGGGTAAAGCCTTTGGCATGGTTTGGATCCGCTCCTCCGCTTCGCAGTGGATGGGCTTGGGGACAAAACTACTTGAAACAAGGAGTGACTGCTTTTGAGGCGCAGGTAGGTAAAGGAAAATTGTATGCCTTTGGTCCCGAGATCACCTTCCGTGGGCAGGCACATGGCACCTTCAAAATGTTGTTCAATGGCCTGTATAAGTAAGGGTTAATGAATGATCCTGTGTTCACAGGATAAAACAAAAAAACCTCCCTTTTGGGAGGTTTTTTTGTTGACCGACTAGGGCTCGAACCTAGACTCTTCTGAACCAAAATCAGACGTGTTGCCAGTTACACCATCAGTCAATTTTAATTTCAAAAGTGCTCGACTCCTGAAATTGTGCTACAAAGGTAGAGTTCTCTTAATTTTTTTCCAAGTCTAGCACAAAAGATTTTTGATTTTTACCGCTTCAGTTAGGTTAATTCTTTGGAGTCAAGAGACTTGTCTTTGCTTGGTATTCGATTAGTTGGTGCAGTAAATTTTACTTTGCCAGCAGTCTGCATCGCTTATGAAATCGATTGAAATTATTAAATCATTAATTTAAATTGATTTTTATTGAAATAAATAAAAATTATTAAGTCATTTGTTTCATAATGTAAAATAAACCAACAAAAAATTTACTAACATGAACTCACAAAGAATGGAAAAGGTGGTGGCTCCGGTCATCGAGAAATTGGAAAAATTGTCCCAGGTCGAATTGGCTGCTGAGCTAAGTTGGTGCTGGGGAAGCTACCAAAATGATCAGAATCCTTCAGGTTTGGTAGAAAAGAGTGAAGCTGCCCTTGGCTTTTTTAGAGCCTCGAGAGAAAAAAACAGCAAGTCGGTAGCCAAGAAGTTGGTGGACGATTTGGAAGCTGCATTGGCATAAAAAAAGCCCCGTATGTACGGGGCTTTTTTTTGAATTACGGAGTAAGTTATTCGCCTACTACGACAAATTTCACTTGCGTCTTTACCTCTCTGTGTAGATCGATCTCTGCAGTGAACTCGCCAGCGCCTTCTACAGGAACGGTGATCGCGATTTTCTTTCTGTCGATTTCAAATCCTTTAGTTGCGAGCGCATCAGAGATTTGAAGGGTAGTCACTTTTCCGAAGATTTTTCCGGAGTCACCGATTTTAGCCTTGATTTCAAGGGTAGTTTCGGCAAGTTTCGCAGCGATATTTTCTGCCTCAGTTTTGATTTTTTCGGCTTTGTGTGCTGCTTGCTTGATGTTTTCAGCAAGGATTTTCTTGTTTGACCCTGTAGCA
>CANGZP010000023.1 GCA_947458475.1 Cyclobacteriaceae bacterium
ATCGGCAATACTTCTTTCTGATTTCGCCTCTGTTGATAGGTTCGTTTACTAGTGTCATTAGGCTTGCTCCTCCTTAGCTTCCGCTTTTTTGTTAAATTCTCCTTTTCTTCTTCTTTCGGCATACACGATCGCGTGTTTGTCCAATACAGTAGTCAGGAATCGCATTACTTTCTCATCACGTCTGATTTCAATCTCAAACTTTCTGATAAGTGTTGGATCAGCCTTGAACTCTACCAATACATAAAAACCTGTAGTCTTCTTCTCAATGGTGTACGCCATTTTCTTAAGACCCCAGTTTTCCACATTGATAACATCTGCCCCCTCTTCTTTTAACAAGTTCACAAACTTGTCGACAGTATCCTTCATCTGAACATCAGATAAAACGGGAGTTAAAATGAATACCGTCTCGTAACTTCTTTGGAACATTTTTTAATGTGTTTGTTGGAATTTAAATAAACAGACCGCAAAAGTAGTAGAAAACAGGCTACGCTCCAAATAATTATCTAGATTCTAGCCAGATAAATCTAAAAATATCCAAGAAGAGGGAGGATGCTTAGTCGATCACGAAAGTACTGCTTCCCAAATACTGCTGGTCCACAAAGAATTTGACTTCGTGTGTGCCCAGGCTGTATGCACTGCCTTTTTCGTAAAAAAACACAAGGGTCTGCTCCTTGGAATCAAACCAAAATTCCTGCTTCGCAGTGAAAAACTCTTCCTTACCTGACCAATTGAATGTTCCAGAACCCTTGGCAAGGTCGAAAATTGGGAGTTTATTGGGTCCTACCACTTGAAGGTAGGCCATTCGACTTCCTTTTTCTGCAATACCATTGTCAGCAAGTTGAACTGTTACTTGTATCCCTTTTAGCTGTTTCTTTTTAAATGTTTTACCTTTCCCATCCAGGGCCTTGCCTCGTGCATTCATTCCAGCAACACGGATTCCTGAAAGCTTAAGTTTGGAGGCTTCTGCTACTTTCGTTGCTAATTCCTGTTTCTGTTGATTGATCTCCGTCACTTCTTTCTCCAGCTCAGATTGATTGCTTTTCAGTACTTCATTTTCTGATGATACTGCTTGAAATCGTTCCTGAAGTTGACTGATTTCTTTATCTTTTTGAACCAAAAGGCTGGAGAGATCCTTGATTCGCTGATTTAAGGCTTCAATTTCGCTTGCACTTCGCTGTGCATTGGATTTTTTCTCTTGAATCAACTGGTCTTGCAAAAAGCGCAGTTCCGTCACATTGGCCCCCAACTTTTCCAATTCTTGAATTCGAATTTGTAGTTGTTTTTCTACCGAATCTAGTCGTGTACTGAGAGCTTGGTTTTCCGCTGTCAACACGGTAATCTCGGCTGTTTGCTTGTTTTTGTCCAAGTGGTCTAGGTACAACTTTACTCCACTGATCAAAACCAATAGCACGAGCAGCACCAAAATCAGGTTTTTGCCTTGTTCGGCTTTTTGGGGCTTTTGGTCTTGGCTAAATTGGTCCATAGAAGAAGAAAATACCAAACAGGGTTACATTACCGGATAGTTCACTCGATGTCTCGAGAAATCATCTGCGATTAAAATCCTTTCCTTCTCTTTATCAATATCTTTGCCAATTCTTGGAGGAGAAAAATAAAGTTTGTTACAACCGACTAATTTTTGAAGGCGAGCTTCTCTTCTTGATGGAAGCAAGGTGTCTAAAATCCCAGACAGAGATTGATTTTGGGACCAGAGTAATCGAAAAACACAAATCCGTAGTCAAAAAAATCAAGGCTAAGCCTTGTTTTGCTATCAGTTTTAAGTTTCTTCCAGCAAGCTGCCATCACATGATTTTGGTGTATGCCTCCTAGTGCAACAATTCCCTTGGAGTCCATGCGAGGAAGGCATAGGGAAAGCACTTCTTGAATCCTTTCTTGTGAATACTCCGGATGAATAATTAAGAAATCAAGGGTATCCAAGTCTTGGAGTACTGCTGAACACTTCGCAACTGTAAATTCATTGATTAGGCAAGTCTTTGGAGAAAACTCCGTTTCGGAATCGAAGAAATCCCTTTCACTGAAGGCATGGAGTTGCCCTTTGACTACTTGATCCAATAAACGTGTCACTGCGCCTTTGCCAGTACCTACTTCCATCACTTGCTTTGCTGTAGTAGTTTGGCACAAATAGGAACAAAGGAACGCTGCTTTTTTTCGAGGAAGCCAAACCCTGTTTGGCGGCATGCTACTTTCAGAAAGTGGAAGCCCTTCGTTTTTTTTTAGTTCGTTCCGAGATGCTGTGGAGAAAATGGTGGCGCTAAATCCGAATTCGTTAGTTGGAGAAGACTGGGCACCTTTTAGGTAAGTGACTGCCCCTTGCAAAAGGGAAAAAATAAATGGGGATTGTTGGCTGTAAAGATCCTCTTTTCGTAGCCAATGCTCAAAATAGGCAGAAGCAATGGCAAACGAATTTCGGTGCATTAATTTTGAAAAAGGGTGGAGATGAGTTGAAACTCTGGAATTACGATCTCCATAAGCTTGCCATCCATTAATTTTTCGAAGGCAAATGTCCCACGCATCTTACCAATTCCTGATTTTAAGTTGCAGCCAGATACATAGGTATGGGACTCGCCAGGCTCCAATATAGGTTGCTGTCCAACTACCCCATCTCCTTCAACGATTTTTCGGGTTTCGGTAGCATCGTAAATCTCCCACCGCCTTCTCAACAATTGAACGGTATGGTTGCTTTTATTTTCTATGCGTACCTTGTAGGTGAATACATAATGGTGCTGCTGCGGATTTGAAAAATCCGGCTGGTAGGTAGTTTCAACACTTACTTGAATGCCTTTGGTAATCGCAGAGACCATGGTATTGATAATTCAAGTACTAAGTTAGGATTTCTACTTCTCAAATCAACCTTTATCCCAATGGATGTTGTCCTAGAACCGACTTGGAAAACTGCCTTAAGTCCAATTTTCCAAAGCGAACCTTTTATAAAGCTTACCGAATTTGTCAAACAGGAGTATAAGCAATACCAAGTCTTTCCTGCGGGCAAGCAGATTTTTTCTGCTTTTTGGAATTGTCCCTTGCCAGAAGTTAAAGTGGTGATTCTGGGTCAAGACCCCTACCATGGAGAAGGCCAAGCCAATGGACTTGCTTTTTCAGTTGCGCCGGGAGTACCCTTCCCTCCAAGTTTGCTCAATATATTTAAGGAGCTGAAGACCGATCTTGGGATTCCGATGCCGGCAAATGGAGATCTCAGTAGATGGGCATCACAAGGAGTATTTTTATTGAATGCCACGCTGACGGTGCGTTCAAATCTTGCCGGATCCCATCAAAATCAGGGTTGGGAGGTATTCACAGATGAGGTGATTCGAACAATCAGCCGTGAGCGAGAGCAGGTTGTATTTTTATTGTGGGGTGCATTTGCACAAAAGAAGGAAGCATTAATTGATGTGGAAAAGCATTGCATCCTAAAGGCACCCCATCCTAGTCCACTTGCTGCTCATCGTGGATTTTGGGGATGTAAGCATTTTTCCAAAGCCAATGAATACTTGACAGCTACTGGACAAACTCCGATAGTTTGGTAAAAAAAAGCCCCACATCTGCGGGGCTTTTTGCTTAGGATATTCCTTTAAAGAATCTATTCCATCGAATTTTTCCGAACATGGACTCAAACTTGTCCAAGGATAGCCACAAGAACCAGGCTTTGCCCACTACATGGTCTTCGGGCACAAAGCCCCAATAGCGAGAGTCAAGGGAATCATGTCTATTGTCACCCATCATGAAGTAATAATTCTGCTTGAAGGTGTAGCGATCCACCTTTTTTCCATCAATGAACAAAGCGCCCTCTTTCACCTCTACCTTTTCGTGGCCCTCGTATTTTTCTATGGTAAAGGCATATTTGGCCACATTTTCTGGTGTCATCTCCATAGTTTGATCCTCCCCTGGGATTAGGAGCGGTCCATAATTATCTCTATTCCATGGCAAGTTTGCACCATTGGGGAAAATCCCAGACTCTGCTTGTCCTTTGGGCTGTAGGGATTTGGTCACAGCCGTTACCACTGGCGATGCTTTAAGTTTTTCGATGTTTGCATCTGTGGTCCATATCAGGTAGCGGCTACCATCAGGGGCAGCATAGAAACTCTCTTGGTTGATTCCGAAATCCTTTAAAAAATCTACCGTAAGACTTCTGTTGGTCGTGATTTCGTAAGAATACTGCATTTCCTCAGGCTTTGGAGATGCTTTTTGGTTTACAAAAAGTTCTCCCTCTCGTACTTCAATTTCATCCCCAGGAACAGCCACTGCTCGCTTGATGTAATTGGTTTTGAGGTCATTGGGAAAATTAAATTCTACGGGATAGTTGAAAACCACTACATCGTTACGCTCTACAGAAGCAAATCCAGGTAACCGGAAATAGGGCAGTTGAATCAGATCAGTGTAGGAAGGGATTTCCGTACCCCAAATTTTTTGGTGCGTAAGTGGGATTTGCAGTGGTGTTTTTGGAACTCGTGTTCCGTAATGCAATTTGCTAACAAAAAGAAAGTCCCCAACGAGAAGGGTTTTTTCCATGGAAGCAGTGGGAATGGTGAATGGCTCGAGTAGCAACCAGCGAATTAAAGAAGCGGCAATTACAGCGAATACTAGCGCATCCATCCACTCGCGAAAGGCTGATTTTTTTGGTTTAGTTTTACTCATTGGTTAGCTGTTAACTTAAAATGATAAGTAATCATCCATCGAAAGTACTCCTTTTTTACCCAAAATCCACTCGGCTACTTGGATTGCTCCCAAAGCAAATCCTTGCCTGCTATGTGCAGTATGGGTGATTTCGAGGTCATCAATCGCTGAAGTATAGCGGATCTGATGGGTGCCAGGTGCAGGATCGATTCGTTTGGAAGTAATTGGTAAGGAGCTTGGGCTGTTGGGACTTTCCCCTACTAAATTCCAAGCCTTTAATTGGTCATAATGCTTGAGGATCCCTTCAGCCAAGGTGATGGCAGTTCCTGAAGGGGCATCTTTTTTGGCGGTATGGTGGGTTTCTTCCAGTGCCACCTGGTAGCCACTGGTTTCATTCATGAGTTTGGCAAGGAGCTCATTTACCTTGAAGAATACGTTAACTCCAATACTAAAGTTGGAGGCGTAAAAGAAAGTTCCTTGGTGTTGCTGGGTCAGCCCTTCAATTTCTGAAAGTCGGTCTAGCCAGCCAGTAGTTCCTGAAATTACCGGAATTCCATGGGTAATGGCCCATCGAATATTTTCCAATGCTGCTTCTGGTTGACTGAATTCGATGGCTACATCGATATTTTTGGGGTCCAAAGAATTGCGTAAAGCTTGGTTTTCCAGATCGATTTTAGCCACAAGATGGTGCCCTCTTTCTTCAGCCAACTGGCCAATAAGCTTGCCCATCTTTCCGTAGCCCAGCAGTGCAATGTTCATTACTTGAATTGGAATGTTAGTGAAAAACCCATGGAATTAGACGCAGAAAGTGTGCCAATTTGGGGGGCTACTTTTAGGGTTAAATCTTCAGAGATGTCAAAACCAGACAGGTGTGCATCCACATTCGCATCCACCAAGTTGAGGGCGTAAATACCGAGCAACAAGAGTAGGGTTAAGTCCCTGTTTTGTCTCCAATAGTCCACATTTCGTACCAATGCAGCTCGGTTTAAGGAAGGAAATGGGTTGGGCTCGCCCTTGTCTAGCGCAAAAAGTGCTTCTCTGAAGCGGTCATACCGCTTGTGATTGTATTGAACAAAATAGAGATCTGTGAGGATGCCTGCATAGAGGATCGGTACTTTCCAGGATTTACCGTTGTAAACCTGTCCTGCTCCCGGCAGGATTGCTGAAAGTAGGGTTGCTTTTTTTGGATCCCTTGGGAGGAAGCTAGTAGGCACTTCCTCTTTTTTCAACTTTTTATTTGTGCTCCGGGCGATAGAATCTGATTGCCCGTAGGCTGTTCCTGTGGCTATTCCTAGCCAGCAGAAAGCCAGCAATGCAGACCAAAACAGCGTTTTGGAAGAGGAAATAGGGGAGGAAAAAGCAAACACAATTAAATGATTTCTAAGATTTCAAGAATCCGGTTGAGATCTGAAGCAGAGGTGAACGGGATTTTAATTTCCCCTTTATTTTTCTGGTCGGCTTTTAAGGCCACTTTGGTTCCAAAATGTGTAGCAAGTTGCTGCTGGATTTTTGTCAGCTCATACTTCCGAACTGGGCTTATTCCAGCGCTAGCATTTGCTTTTTCTGGCTTGCCCTCATTCAATCCTTTGACCAAGGCTTCCACTTTGCGAACACTTAACTCTTCATCGATGATTTTTTTGAAAAGTGTAAGTTGCTTGTCTACATCCACGATATTGATGAGCGCACGTGCATGTCCCATGGACAATTGCTGGTCTCGAATCGCGGCTTGAATACTTGGAGGAAGCTTAAGTAAGCGTAGGTAATTGTTGACCGTGGTTCTATTTTTTCCTACGCGATCGCCAAGCTCCTCTTGCTTTAGGTTGCACTCAATCAGCAATCTCTGGTAGGATTGGGCTATTTCGAGCGCATTGAGATTTTCACGCTGAATATTCTCAATAAGTGCCATTTCCAACATTTGCTGGTCATTGGCTTGGCGTACATAGGCTGGGATTTGGGTTAATCCTGCCAGTTTTGACGCTTGAAATCTGCGTTCCCCGGAAATTAGCTGGTACTCATTTGCTGCCAGCTTCCGTACAGTAATGGGCTGAATGATTCCTTGTACCCGAATAGATTCAGACAATTCTTGCAGCGCTTCTTTATCGAAATGTACTCTTGGCTGGTAAGGATTGACTTGAATTTCGATTAATGGAATTTCAAAAATCCCTGTTTTTTGAATTTCAGGTAGAATTTCTTGTGCCTTGCCTTTGGCTGGACTATCTTCCAAAAGAGCGCCTAAGCCTCTTCCTAATGCACTTTTGCGTGGGGATTTTGAATCTGACATAATCAATTCGTTGCTTTTTGAAGTCCATTTCGCCGCACAATCTCCCCTGCCAAATTGAGGTAGGCAATCGCGCCTTTTCCATCGGCATCAAAAGAAATGGCCGGAAGTCCAAAGCTTGGTGATTCGGAAAGTCGGACGTTTCGAGGGATGATGGTATCGAAAACCATATTTTTAAAGTGGATACGAACCTCTTCGACCACTTGGTTGGAAAGACGAAGACGAACATCGTACATGGTGAGCAGTATTCCTTCTATTCCAAGGTCTGGATTCAATCTCGTTTGGATAATTTTTATGGTATTGAGCAGCTTTCCCAAACCTTCCAATGCAAAGTATTCGCATTGAACCGGGATAATCACTGAGTTGGCGGCTGTCAAGGCATTGATCGTGATCAAACCAAGGGAAGGTGAGCAGTCGATGATGATGAAATCGTATTGATCTTTGAGACGCGAAATTACTTCCTTCATCTTTTCTTCTCGGTTGTCCATGTTGATCATCTCCACTTCAGCACCCACCAAATCAATGTGAGAAGGAACAAGCGAAAGGTGCTCTAAATTAGTGGGCACAATGATGGACTGGATGTCAACACCATCGACCATGCACTCGTAGATGCTTGCCTCAATTGATTTGGGATCATGCCCAAGTCCAGAGGTGGTATTTGCTTGGGGATCGGCATCAATGACTAAGGTTTTGAATTCCAAAACAGCGAGACTTGCAGCCAAATTCATTGCTGTGGTAGTTTTTCCAACCCCACCTTTTTGGTTCGCAACGGCAATAATTTTTCCCATGGTGTTTGTTACCAGAATTTAGAAATCAATATTAAGCAAATTCGGGTCCATTTTTGGCAGGATCCCTCTTTTTTTGAAATGACTTTTCTTTATAAATCAAGTGGATTGAGGGAAACTTTCAGGGAATCCGCCTAATCTAGGAGCACTCACACTTAACGACAGTTGTCAGATTCTAGTTTGCAACGCCCTGTTTTAAGCTTTAGTATACCTTATTTTTACAACAAGCAACAAATCGCATAAACCAAAAGCTAATCCAATATAATCTGTAGAGCTTCTAGAGATGCGCTACCAGCAAGGAGCAAAAAAAGGGGGCTTATAGGGCCCCCGTAACTTATTTTTTCTTGTTAGCATCTGCCGCTTTCATGGCATCTTCTAGTCGCTGTTGGAATTTCGACTTCTTTTTATCTACGTTCTTCACTTTATTTTCCTCCACCTTTTGACGGATTTTGGCATCGTCAACAAATAGTTTGATCAAGGCTTGCTGTCCGAAGGTGAAAATGTTAGACACAAAATAGTAGAAGCTAAGACCAGCAGGGTAGGAGTTCAGGACAAACATAAACATGACGGGCATGATGTAGCCTAAGTTCTTCATTGGGCCAGTGGCGGTAGTCAACTGGTTGTTGAAATGCGCGTAAAGCACTTGAGATATCGTCATCAGTAGGGTAAACAAACTCACATGTGCTCCATAGAAAGGAATGGTGAATGGGAGCTTGATAAATTCATCGTAAGTGGAAAGATCCTCTGCCCACCAGAAGGACTCCTGTCTGAGTTCGATCGCGTTGGGGAAGAAGAAGAACATGGCAAACAGGAATGGCATCTGCAACAATAAAGGGAGACAGCCAGACAGCGGGCTCACTCCTAATTGAGAGAAGAGTTTCATTTGCTCCTGCTGCATTTTGGTAGCATCGTCACCGTATTTCTCTTTCAGTTCGTCAATCTCCGGCTTGATCACGCGCATTTTCGCCATCCCGATGTAGGACTTATAGGTTAGCGGTGACAATACTAATTTGATGAGAAGTACGATTAGGATAATGATTATCCCATAGCTATCGAAGTACTTTTCTAGGAATTCGAAGAGGTGTACGACAATGTATTTGTTAACCCAACTCACAAAGAAATAGCCCATGTCCACATTTTCCTCAAATCCAGGGGTGATGGCTTTTAGGGTTTTGTATTGATCCGGACCAAAATAATAGCTGAGGTTTGCCTGACCCTCTAAAATAGGTAGGGAAAGGCTTGCACTCATCGAACGAACTAATGAGGAGTCAGCTGGTGTACTTTGGCTTAGGTTTACTTCTTGGAATACAGAGTCTGCAATAATTCCTGCGGTAAAGAATCGTTGGGAGAAACCTATCCATTTGACTGGTTCAGTAACCTTTGCCTCTTCAGGATCATCACTAAGGCCTAGATTTTCATAGGTACCTTCGGCTAAGTAATAATTAACTTGTGTTTTTCTTCTAGATTCTGCAAGGTCTTTTTCCTGGGATTTGATTTCATCTTGCCAATCAATTTGGACAGCTTTTGCAGTGATTATCCCCTCTAGCCCTTGAATTTCAAAATTCTTTTTAAGGGTATATTCCCCTTCTTTCAGGGTGTATTTTTGAATTAATCGTCCTGCTGGACTGCTTGCTGTAAAAGTTACCGTTTGCTGTTTTACACCTTCCACTTCGGATGAACTCAATGCGGGCACGAAATACAAGTCATTCAAGTCCACAGTTCCTAAACGGGTGTCAAGTGAGTAGTTTAGGTTAGTTTGAGCACTATCTAGTAGGTATAGTGGTTCGTTTTTCCAACTGGTATACTTTTTTAAGAGTACCTCTTTGATGCTTCCACCTTTGTTGGAAAGGGTGATTTTGACTACCTCATTTTCTAGGACGAGGGGAGCTTCTTCACCTACTGTGAATGGAGCGAGATCACCGAATTTACGTTGACGCTCTAGGTCAAGTAAGCTATCAGGAACTCCTACTGTTGGCAGTTCAGCGGTTTCTATTGCTGGCTTTGTGGTTGTCGAATCGGCAGAAGTTGTGGTTTCTACAGGCGGAATTTCTGGAGTAGTCGCAAAAAATATTGAATAGGTGAGAATGACCGCTGCAAAAAGGATCAAACCTGTTGCTTGATTTTTATCCATGTTAGTTGAGGAAGGCTGGGCTCAGGCTCCAGTTATTTGTTATTTTTTTTAGTGAGTGCCGCTTGAATAAACTCCACAAACAAAGGTTGCGGTTTCAAGACAGTGCTTTTATACTCAGGGTGAAATTGCACCCCTACAAACCAAGGGTGGTTTTTAAGTTCAATGATTTCTACCAATCCCGTTTTAGGGTTTTTCCCTGTCGCTACCATGCCATGGGATTCGACTTGTTCGAGGTAACCGTTGTTAAATTCATAGCGGTGTCTGTGGCGCTCTTGAATTTTTGTTTTCCCATAGGCCAGAGCAGACTTGCTGCCTTTTTTGAGATCACAAGCATACGAACCCAGACGCATAGTTCCTCCCATTTGGTCAATTTTCTTTTGCTCCTCCATCAGGGCAATGACAGGATGTGGGGTGCTTGGGTCCATTTCAGTGGAGTTGGCTTGATCCAGTTTGAGTACATTTCTCGCAAACTCGATCACAGCAACCTGCATTCCCAGACATATCCCGAAGAAAGGAATTTGGTTTTCCCGGGCGTATTTTACGGTGGCGATTTTTCCTTCAAAACCACGCTCTCCAAATCCCGGTGCAACCAAAATACCATCCAAAGATTTTAGTTTGGAGGCGTAATTTCCATTATTTATCTCCTCAGAAGATAGTAGCACTAAGTTGACCTTGCATTCCGCTTCCGCGCTTGCATGAATAAATGATTCGATGATGGACTTGTAAGCATCCGGAAGGGACACGTATTTGCCAATTAGTCCGATGTTTACTTCGGCGGTTGGGTTTTTCAATCGGCCTAAAAATCCTTTCCATTCCTTTAAATCCAACTTGGATTTGGATTTCAAGTTGAGCTTGGAAAGCACGCGTTCGTCCAGCTTTTCTTTTTTCATCAGCAGCGGCACATCGTAGATGGATTCGGCATCCATGGCTTCGATGACGCTGTCCAACTGCACGTTGCAAAACAAGGCCAGCTTTCGTTTGACGTCTGAGGGCAATGGATGCTCCGTACGGCAAACCAAAATATCAGGCTGGATACCTGCTTCAAGGAGCTGCTTGACGGAGTGCTGCGTGGGTTTGGTTTTTAGTTCTTTTGCCGCTTTAAGGTATGGGATGAGCGTGAGGTGGACCACCAAGAAATTGCCAGGACCTAGATCCCATCGGGCCTGGCGAACCGCTTCAATAAAGGGTAAGGACTCGATATCTCCCACGCAACCGCCAATCTCGGTAATGACTACATCGAACTTCCCATCTTGGCCAAGTTTGTAGAAGTTGCTTTTTATTTCATCTGTAATGTGTGGGATTACCTGAACTGTTTTACCCAAAAACTCCCCTTTACGCTCTTTGGTAATGACGTTGTTGTAGATTCTTCCCGTGGTGATGTTATTGCTTTGGGAGGTTTCCACGTTTAAAAATCGTTCGTAGTGTCCCAAGTCAAGGTCTGTCTCTGCCCCGTCTTCGGTCACGTAACATTCGCCGTGTTCGTAGGGATTTAAGGTTCCTGGATCAATATTCAGGTAGGGGTCAAACTTTTGAATGGTAACACTTAATCCTCGGGATTGAAGCAATTTGCCCAATGATGCGGCGATAATGCCCTTTCCTAAGGAAGAAGTAACTCCTCCGGTGATAAAAATGTATTTCGTTTGTGAGGCCATAAGAAGCGGTGGAGGGGTTGAAATAAGTTGAATTCTTATGGGATATAAAGGTAGAAAAATTTCATGAATAGCTCTAAAAACTGCCTTGGAATTTTTCTGGAAAAGAAATCCTTCCCCCTTATTGGATTGCCTAGCGAATAGGGTGCCTATCCACAATTTGGGTAGACGATTCTAAACAAAGGTTGATGGTAGCGGATCATCTTTAACCACCGAGGGTGCACAGTTCGGTACATATTCTTTTGTCCTAAATTCTATTTTTCTTGAGTTAGTGTGATGTGCCAATTCCTAAAAATTAGAATTCAAAAAAAGAAAAAAAGAGCTAAAGCCTTCTCATAAACTACGCTGTGAGTTTGTGTTTTTCTTACATCAACTTTGTATAATAAAAAGGTCATATAGTAATTTTAAGTTTTTATATTTTTAGAATTCAAAAACTATTTTGGTAGACAAGCGGTTTACTGCCCTTTCAAAAATTAAGGAACGTTTTTTGGGTTTATTTTTTTATGTATTTCTACCGTAATTGAGTCAATTTTTAATCTAGTTATGTCACTTTTTGTAGTTGATCGACAAAAGTGTGTCGTTTGTTTGTATTCTTTTTAGAATTAATCTTTCAATTCTTGATATAGTCCAGTATTTGCTTCTTTTGTAATGAATTTGAGTAGTTGAACTGTCTTGCTTTCTTTATTCATTAAATGTCGAGGGCTGATGTTTCTTTCATTTAGTCGAGTTTAATTTTTGTTAGTTTAATTCTTAAAATCTGTGTTTGACTGAAATAGAAGAAGCCTTTTCTTTCATTTAAAAGTTATTGAATTCACAAAACAGATATATTTTTTAATTCATGTTAAATTTTATGTCTTTCGTTTTGGTGGAAAAAATAATCTATACTACATTGCGTGTCATTTTTAAACTATAAAACAAACAAAAAACATGAGAGAACTAATTAAAGAGTCCATTGTAGATTTAAAGAAATCAGATGGTTTTGTGTATGTAACTGCTGAAGGTAAAAAAATTGACCTTCACGAAGCTGCATCCAGAGGAATTGCCGTGACTCCAGTGAACCCGAAAGATGGAGTAATCAAGAAACTTGAATCTGCTGGTTTGTTCCTTACAGACACCAAATTCTTAGCAGACCTAAATGAGTTGATTGCATCTTTGAATGGTACTTCTACTGGTAAGTCTGAAGGCAAGCGTAGATCTTTTTCTGACATTGAGAAAGGCAAGATCTTGGAAGAATGGAAGAAAGTAGAAGCTGCTGGTAAAAAGACCAAAGCAGCATTTGCTCGTGAAATTGGTGTAGGCTATCAAACCTTTATCAACTGGTTGAGAGGTTAATTCTCCTTACTACTTCAGTAAAAAAGGACAGCGAAAGTTGTCCTTTTTTTTTTTGAAGTAGCCGTGTCGTTGAAACAATCCTCAAGTGCAGGCTTCTTTTTGTACCCTAGGTATCTGCGAATGATTTTTTAGGATGGTAGTCTAGATAGATAATCTGCTTATTTTTGCAGCATGCTAGATCAGGCCAATATTCTTACACTTCTTAAGGAAAAAGGGAAAGTTTACATCAAAGAGGGTAGCGGTAAAGTGTTTTCCTTACGCAAAGGCACCCTTGCTGAACAGGAGCAGGTACCAGGAGGGATTTACCTGCTATTTGATTTATTTCAAATTCGAACCCTTTGCGTGACTTTCTCTGAGGTTTCGTTGGATATTGTTGATTTTGCTTCCAAACCTACCATTTATCAAAGTCCAGCAAATCCCCTACTTCCCAAAGGGGCAGTGGTGAATGGCCTGGTGCGCTTTTCTTTGATTCGTGAACCCAATTGGAATAAACTTTTATTTCAGATCGCCCATCCTGTACTTTTTACTGAAGAATCAGGGATAGAGGCAGAAATACAAACTGGTCTTCTTTTTCCGCTTTTTCATGCAGGAGCTAAGGAACTATTTTTAGGTCCTGAAGGAGAAGTAAAAATTAAGAAGGGATGAATTTAACGAATAGGCTGGATGAACATCCCATTTTTGCGCGCGTTGCGAAAGTGGCTGCTGAAGAAGGCTTAGAAACCTATGTCGTAGGGGGCTATGTGCGTGACTTGATTCTGGGAAGACCAAGCAAGGATATTGATTTCACCTGCGTGGGTTCAGGGATCCAGTTGGCACAGGCAGTTGCGAAGACTTTTGACGAGCATGTGCCCTTGTCGGTATTCAAAAATTTTGGCACGGCTATGCTGAAATTAGACGACTGGGAACTTGAGTTTGTTGGTGCTCGAAAAGAATCGTACCGGCAAGAATCGCGAAAACCCCTCGTGGAAGACGGCACCCTTCAGGAAGATTTGGAACGGAGAGATTTCACGATCAATGCGATGGCTATCTCCCTGAATGCAGCCAATTATGGAGAATTGATTGATCCCTTTGATGGCATCAAGGATATTAAAGCCAAGCGGATCAAAACCCCTCTGGAACCGGGAATCACATTCTCTGATGATCCACTACGCATGATGCGTGGGGTACGGTTTGCTGCACAATTAAATTTTGATATCGAGGCAGAAACTTTTTTTGCCTTGACTACCCATGCAGCTCGACTTCAGATCATCTCTGCTGAGCGGATCATTGATGAGCTCAACAAAATTATCCAAACCCCAAAGCCTTCTTACGGTTTCAAGCTCTTGTTTGCCTCCAAGCTCTTGCATGAGTTTTTTCCTGAGATGGTCGAGCTCCAAGGGGTAGATTCTGTAGACGACAAATCGCATAAAGATAACTTTTACCATACCCTCCAAGTGCTGGATAATCTGTGTCAAGCCTCAGATGATCTCTGGTTGCGCTGGGCGGCGATTCTTCACGATATCGCCAAGCCTGCGACCAAGCGGTTTCATCCCAAGATCGGCTGGACCTTTCATGGGCACGAGGACAAGGGGGCGAGAATGACTCCTGGGATCTTCAAGCGATTGAAACTTCCGATGGACGAGCGGATGAAGTATGTGCAGAAACTAGTTCGTCTACACCTTCGCCCAATCGCTTTGGTCAAAGAGGAAGTGACAGACTCTGCCTTGCGGAGATTGCTTTTTGACGCGGGAGATGCTATTGACGATTTGATGGCTTTGTGTCGAGCAGACATTACCTCCAAAAACGACAAGAAGGTTCAGCGGTACTTGGATAACTTTGATCGGGTAGAGCAGAAGCTCAAACAGGTAGAAGAAAAAGACCAGGTTCGTAATTTCCAGCCGCCAGTGAGTGGAGAGGAAATTATGGAAACCTTTGGTATTTCGCCTTCAAAAATCATCGGAGATATAAAAGAAGAAATCAAAGAAGCTATATTGGAGGGTCGAATCCAAAACAACCCGGAGGAAGCCCGAATTCTGATGCTTCAAATTGCCCAAGAAAAAGGACTTTACCCCATATAAAAAACTTAAATACTAGTTAAGTCATGATGAAAATTGCAGTTTTCGTTTCCCTATTCACGCTTAGTATCGGTAGCGCCTTTGCTCAAACAGCCGCTGACTCTATCCCTAAGTTTGACCCTAAAGTAAAAAATGCCCTCAATATGGTGGATCGGATGGCCTACGAGGCGGCACTACGCTACAGTGATTTATCCATTGCCAAACAAAAGCTTTACGATTTGATGGCGCGAAACCCTGAAGATCTCCGCTACATGGAAGCCTTGGGTAGCTTGTACTTTGAGGCGGGCCAAAATGCTTCTGCCGCTTTGGTGGCCATGGATATCTTGAAAATCAACGATAAGAATGTGGGGGCTTTGGAAATTGCTTCCTATGCATTGGAGCAATTGGGAGCCTTTGATCGCGCTTTGCCTTATTACGAGAGTTTACACTTGTTGACCGGTGACAACTTTAGTTTATACAAATCTGCCTACCTGCAGTATTCCATGAAGCGCTATGCAGAAGCGATGAATTCCTTGACGATGCTCATGAAGGTGGCAAAAACAGATGAGAAAATTGGTTTTGCTGTTTCTGAGACAGAGACTCAGCAGGTGGACATGAAAGCGGCGGCACTCAACCTGAAAGGCCTGGTATTTTTGGATCAAAACTCAAAGGCAGAAGCAAAGGCGGCATTCAATGAAGCCCTTGCCATTGAGCCTACATTTACGCAGGCAAAAGAAAATCTGGTGAAGACTAATTAATCTCTGAAATGATTATCCGCAATTACACCAGTTGCCCAATTTTCCTGTTCCAAACTGCGGATAATCGTTCACCGACCACTGTCAACGGTCCACAGCTCACTTAACTGATACTCAAACCTTATTTTATTTTCTTTGGGTTGTGGTGAAAAAGTGAATAATCAGAAATTACAAAAAGAAGGACAAAAAAAAATACCGACAGCCGTCGGTATTTTTTTTGTCCAAAATTTATCCCGCTATAAGTGGGATTTTAAAAGTTGGAGCCGAAAGAAATGTCATCCATGGTGCTGTCTAGTAACTTGCCTTTTTCACATTTCAGCACCCGGTAGGGGTATTTCCGGAGGAGCTCGTGATTGTGAGTTGCCATCAAGATGGCAGTTCCTTTTTTATTGATGTCTTGAAACAATTTGAAAATACCATCCGCCACATCAGGATCTAGGTTTCCTGTAGGTTCATCGGCAAGTAAAATCGAGGGATTGTTGAGCAAGGATCTAGCAATTACCACACGCTGCTGCTCTCCTCCTGATAGCTGATGTGGCATTTTGTTGAGTGCTTCCAACAAGCCCACCTGAAGCAGTACTTCTCCAATGCGTTCCTTAATCAAGACAGGATCCGTCCAGCCGGTAGCTTTCAATACAAAGGAGAGGTTTTCATGCACAGACCGGTCAGTAAACAGCTGAAAATCTTGAAAGATGATTCCAATTTTTCTTCTGAGGAAGGGAACTTCCTTGTTTTTAATTTCGGAAAGGGAGTAGCCTACCACCTCAGCAAGTCCTGATTTTAGGGGGAGGTCGGCATACAAGGTTTTCAGCAAGGAGCTCTTGCCACTTCCTGTTCTACCGATTAGGAATACAAACTCATGCTGCTCCACGGAAAAGGTAACGTCGCTGAGGACGGGATTTTCTCCTTGGAAGATGGTGGCCTGTGTCATGGACAACACAGGGAGTGTACTGAAATCCATGGATTTAGAGTTCTAGTTTTTGAAGTTTCCCAAATGGGAGAGATTTGATTAATTCCTCTAGCTGTTCTTCCTTGCCTTCCAGTCCGAACTTTTCCACGCTTTTCATGGGGCGATCTGCTCTGAAGTAGGCTACAAGCACAAAATCCGCATCTCGAACCTGAATGTAATCGGGAATTTTTGCTTTTCCTTTGACTTTGATGATGTACATGGCTGCGTGCTGCTAGTGAATTGGAGGTCAATTTATTTACTTGCCGCCTTGGCGTGATCTGCAAGAAACTGTGCGAGCCCTGAGTCGGTAAGTGGATGATTCAAAAGACCAGTGATTACTTTGAGCGGACAAGTTACTACATCTGCTCCGAGCTCGGCACATTTGATCAGGTGCATGGTGTGGCGTACAGATGCAGCGAGCACCTCGGTTTCATACCCATAGTTTTGGTAGATGTGCACAATCTGACCGATCAGGTCTAGTCCATCAAAGGCAATGTCATCCAATCGACCAATAAATGGAGATACGTAGGAAGCGCCAGCTTTAGCTGCCAAAAGGGCCTGACCTGAAGAAAAGATGAGGGTACAGTTGGTACGAATTCCTTCGCTATGGAAGTAACGGATGGCTTTGACACCGTCACGAATCATTGGGATTTTTACTACGATTTTGTCATCCAATTTGGCAAGCTCTTTACCTTCGCGGATCATGCCTTCGTAGTCGGTAGCAATCACTTCAGCACTTACTTTATCTTCCACTATTCCGCAGATGGCTTTGTAGTGTGCCTTGATGTTTGCCTCTCCAGTAATCCCTTCCTTAGCCATCAAAGAGGGGTTGGTGGTTACTCCATCCAAGACTCCCAAGTCATGTGCTTCGCGGATTTCGGCTAAATTGGCGGTATCGATAAAGAATTTCATAGCGATGAATTTTAGGGGTGAAAAAAAGCAGTGGTTCCAATCCCAAGGGACTGTTGACTAGGAACAAAGTTAAAAGATTAATTAGGATAAGGTAGCGAAAGGAGGGCTGGAATTTGGGCTACCAGAAAAAAAAGAGGCGGCATCGCACCGCTACAACCGCCTACCCTTGCTTCCTTCCGGACCTGGGGGATTCAGCAGGAGCTGGTCGTGCCGCCGGATACAAAGGTAAGCCAAAATTCAGGCATTGCAAGTAGGGCTACATAAATTGGGGGAATTGATCAGAAAATCACCCACTAATTGTTTTAACTTGGTGCATTCGTTTGATCCGTTTACCCTACCGTCTATGAGAAATTTTCTTGCCTTACTCTTGCTAACTCTGTGCTTAGCTTCTTGCTCCTCCAAGCCCGAATTGTATCAATTTCAGGTGGCAGATTTAGAGCCCAATTTGATCACCCTTTCTTCAGATGAATTTATGGGGCGCATGCCTTTTACTGCAGGAGAGGAGATGACGACCTCTTTTTTGGAAAGTAAATTCAAGGAAATGGGACTTGAGCCAGGCAATGGAGATTCCTATTTTCAAGAGGTACCCATGGTTTCGATCATCAGCCGTCCTGAGGAATCCATGGCGTTTAAAAGTGCCAAAGGAGCTGTAGTAGGTGAAGGGGTTAAAGATTTTGTGATTTGGACTCAGCGTACCGATTCGGTAGTGAAGGTGGAGGATGCAGAGGTGGTCTTTGCTGGCTTTGGCATTGTTGCTCCTGAGTATGGCTGGAACGATTACAAAAACTTGGATGTGAAGGGAAAAATTGTGGTGGTGATGATCAATGATCCTGGTTTTGGAAGCGGGGATTCTACCTTTTTTAAGGGAAATACGATGACCTATTACGGCCGATGGACCTACAAATTCGAGGAGGCTGCCCGCCAAGGAGCTTTAGGTTGTTTGATTGTGCACAATACCATTCCTGCCGGCTATGGATTTAATGTGATGCAGAACAATTGGAATGCTTCCAAACTGTACCTTGACGACCGAGGGCAAAAAAAGTATAAACTGGGTTTTGAAGGTTGGATTACCCTTCCCTTTGCCAAGCAATTGTTTGAACAAATGGGAAAGAAGGAGTCTGAGTTGTTGCAAGAGGCCAGAACCGCGAATTTTCAAGGATTTTCGACTGGCATGACGGTAAGTACCAGTCTTGCAGTGGAGGCTACCTACAATGTTTCCAAAAACGTGATAGCCAAGATCACTGGAAAGACTGATCCCGAAGAAGTGATTATTTATACAGCGCACTGGGATCACTTGGGCATTGGCAAAGCCGATGAAACAGGCGATAGCATTTACAATGGAGCATTGGACAATGCTTCTGGAACCGCAGCTTTATTGGCGTTAGCCAAGGGGTTCAAAACTGATGCTCAGCCCGATCGAACCGTGGTGTTTTTGTCCGTTACCGCGGAGGAACAGGGCCTTTGGGGCTCGGCCTACTACGCACAGCACCCTATCTTTCCCAAAGAAAAGACAGTGGCAAACATCAATATGGATGGAGTCAATCCTTATGGTAGGATGAAAGATGTTTCCGTGATAGGGGTAGGGCAATCCGAAATGGAAGATCTATTGGATGAAGAGCTCCAGAAACTAGGGCGCTATGCTGCTCCTGAACCCAATCCGGTGGCGGGCTACTATTTCCGATCGGATCATTTCAACTTTGCGAAGATTGGTATTCCTGCCTTGTATTTTGGAACAGGCATCGACCATGTCGAGAAAGGAAAGGATCATGGAAAGCAGCTTCAGGAAGAGTACGTGGTCCAGTATTACCACAAAGCAGCAGATGAATACGATCCGACTCGATGGAACCTAGATGGAGCGGTGGACGATGTGCAGTTGCTGTATCAGGTAGGTCGGAATCTCGCTAACTCCACCCGATGGCCGGGATGGAAGGAAGGATCCGAATTCAAAGCCATTCGAGACAGCTACTTCAAAAAATAAGGCGTTCTAGCTTCAATCCACCTTGATTCCATAGGATTCGAGTAGACCGGGCAATCCAGCAAGGTCAAATCGAGCGCCTTTGATCGCATTGAGTTCGGGAGCAATTCGGTAGTTGACCGCATCTCGAAAGTCGGCTTTTTCCAGATTGGTCTGATCGAAGACTGCCCCGAGGAGGTCTGAACCCTGAAAACTCGCCTCGCTAAGATTTGCCTGCGAAAAATCCACTTCCCGTAATCGACAGTGGTGGAAAGTCGATTTTTTTAGGGGGAGTTTGTAGAAATTGCAGTAGTCGAGGGTGCAGTGGTCTAGATGAAGCTCTAGCAAAAAAGGATTGGCTGTGGTAAAAGCAATTCCCAGCATTTTGCAGCGTATAAATCGGACATTTTGGAAATTCACTTTGGGAACCTTGATGTTGCTCAGGTCGCAGTCCTCAAACTTGCAATTTTCAAAACTCGCCTGTTGAAAGTTGGCAGTTGCAAAGTTGCAGTTTGCAAAGTTGCAGGAATCGTATTCCCCAGAAAGAATGTCCGACGCTGTCAGGTTTTGGAAATGTTGTTCGCTAAAGTAGGGCATTCAATTTTCTGATTGTAGGTAAAAAGGTAAGTTAGCTACGGAATTAGAGGGACATCTGGTACAAGCTGCAGCGTTGGATGCTGGGGGAATTTTGTAGGTCGGGATGGTCAAACTCTTTCCAATACTGCATGCCTATTTTTTTCATGACTTGGATGGAGGCAAGATTTCCGATGGAGGCCATGGCCACCACTTTCGGAATTTGAACTTTCCTGGCATAGTCTAGGCAGGCCGCGGCTCCTTCAGTGCTATAGCCTTGGTTCCACCAGTTTTTTCCGATGCGGTAGCCGAGATCTACGGTAGGGGTAAAGTCGGCCTCAAAGGTTTTCCACCCGAGTCCGATGGTACCCAGTAAAGCCTTGCTTTCTAGGACGTCGACTGCAAAATAGCAAAAGCCTTTTTCCTCGTAGAGGCGCTCCATCCGCTCCATCATGGCGAGTGTATCTTCTTTTGGGAGCGGTTTTTCGAAAAAGCGCATGACCTCTGCGTCGGTGTTGATCTCCGTAAATGCATCCAAGTCACTCGCTTGCCAGCGACGAAATCCTAGGCGTGAGGTGGTAAATAAGTAGGAGATAGACATAAGTACTACGGGATGGAATTGAAAGTCAAATTAAGGAGGTTTTTTGAAAATCGTGTTTTCCTGAATTTAATCTTGGGCGATGTGGTTGAATTTAATTTTCAATTTTCCAATCCATTAGAGGGGGTTATTACGTAACAAACTATTGATGAAAGTGCAGATGTGTCTAGTAATGCAAATCATAGAATTAATGAAGATGTAGATTGGGATCGAATTCGAAGTTGTGCTTCTGGGGTGTTAGGTGTAGGCGTAATAAACGAATTGATCAAAAATACTGCTGCTTTAGCCTCGGCTGAGGTAGCGGCAGAAATATTGATTTTAGTCGGTAAGCGGACATTGGGATGGGTGGCTTTAGGTTTGATGGTTTGGGACTTTTATGATTGTTTAAATTAGGAAACATGGATGTAAATAAGTTAAAAAAAGCCTTAGTTAGAGTATCCGTTTTGACTGTAATAGGGTACGTGATATCGGGAATCCTTTTCAGGATATTTCCTGAGTTTAAATACGCTGAACTGGCGCTTGGCCTGTTGATTGGATTTAATTTGGTTTTCATTACAATTCAGTTTAGGCGATCCATAAGTCCGTCTTCCTTTTTTGAATTGGATACCAGTTCCAAATCGAAAATCATTATTCAGTATGTGCTAAATATCCTGATCTTCATTGTTTTTATTTTAAGATTTTAGGGTTGTAAGGGTTGCCTCGGAATTAGGGGCAACCTTTTTTGCTGTCTCACGCCTCCATTCCATTAAATGGATTAAACCTTCTCCTTCCTATCCCCATGGTCATGGCCCGGCAGACGGTTTTGTCTCCGTACTTGACGTTTAACTTGTCCAATGCTTGGTAGAGGTTGATTTGCTGCTGGCTATCTTCAAAGAGCTGAATCTGGTAGTTGCCATAGACCAGGTTGCTGAAGCGTACCCCCACGAGGCGGATGAGTAGGCGGCGTGTGTAGAGTTTTTGGAAGAGCTGCTTGACCAGGGGAAGTAGGCTATGGTCTGCGGCCGTGTAGGGAATGCGTTGCTGTATGCTATGGGTTTCAAAGTCAGAATAGCGGATTTTTACGGTAACGCAGGCAGTGAGCTGTCCTTTTTGCCGGAGTTTCGTGCTGAGCTGCTCGGTCATGGCGATGAGGGTGGCTTCGAGTAGGCGGGTGTCGATGGTGTCCTCTTCAAAGGTGTTTTCGGAGGAGATGGACTTGGCTTCGGAGTAGGGCACGACTGGGCTGAGGTCGATGCCATTCGCTTTTTCCCAGATCATTTTTCCGTTTTTTCCAAAGGTGGCTTCTAGGAGCTGGGTAGGCATTTGCTGCAGGGTATGTACCTTTTTGACCCCCATGTTGTAGAGTGTTTGGGCCGTTTTCTCACCGATCATGGGAATTTTTCGTACGGATAGCGGAGAGAGAAAGGATTTTTCTTCGCCTAGGGGAATTTGTTTTTCGTTGTTGGGTTTGGCTTCACCGGTGGCAATTTTGGAGACGGTTTTATTTTGGGAGAGCCCCATGGAGATGTTGAGTCCACTCTCTTGGATGATGCGTTGGCGGAGCTCATGGGCCAACTTGAAGCAGCCGAAGAAGCGGTCCATGCCGCTGAGGTCGATGTAGAATTCATCGATGGAGGCTTTTTCAAAAAGGGGAACACCCTCTCGGATGATTTCGGTGATTTCTTGAGATTTTTGGCTGTACTTTTCAAAGTCTCCGCGCACCACAATTGCTTCGGGACAGAGTTGCCTAGCGGTACGCATGGGCATCGCGGAGTGTACGCCAAATTTCCGTGCTTCGTAGCTGCAGGAGGCGACGACACCTCGGTCACTCGCCCCTCCAATGAGGATGGGCTTTCCTTTGAGTCGGTCGTCAAAAAGCCGCTCCACGGACACAAAAAAGGTGTCCAGATCTAGGTGTACAATGCTTCGCCTTTCTTCCATTTGAATTGTTAATTATTTAAACATTTTAATGTTTATATATTAAACAAATTTTTTATCTTTGAATCGTTTAGAGACGAAAGTTGTCGGAGAGAAAGAGAAATACGGTGGAAATACGATAGAAATAGACCCCGCAAGCGGGGAGAAATAAGCCTAGAAGAACTAATTATTTTTTGATATGGAAGCCAATAAAAAATTTATTCCGCTACAGGAATTGGAGGTATATCGCATGACAAGAAGGCTGTCTTCAATGGCCTGGGTGATTTATCAGCGACTTGCATTTCAGCAGCGGAAAGTCTGGGGCGATCAAATGTTAGAATCTGTCGATTCCGTAGGTGCAAATGTGGCAGAAGGTTATGCTAGATTTCATTTTTCCGAAAAAGCCCGATTCTACTATATCTCTAGAGCATCCTTGTCTGAAGGAGTAGACCATTGGATAGATTTGGGTTTTGAAAGAGGAGTAGTTTTTGACCAGGAATTCGAGCAGATCAACAAAATAAAATTCGATATTCAAGTAAGGCTAAATAACATGATTAAATCAACTTATGCCGCTAAAGAGCAATTGTCTGGAAAGCTGTAATCCTTATTTCATCCCGCTTGCGGGATTTATTTCTAGTGTATTTCCACTGTATTAAAAACTGAAGTAATGAGCGTCCATTCCAATTTAAAATTCCTCCGCAAAAAGAAGTCTCTTACCCAGGAGACACTCGCTCAGGCAGTGGGAGTGTCTCGATCCAAACTTGCTGGGTACGAACGGAACATTACCCCTCCCTTGGAGGTGCTCCTCCTTTTTGCCGATTACTTCAAACTATCCTTGGATATATTGGTTCGTGAGGACCTTTCCTCCTATTCGGAATACAAGCTGCGTGAACTGTTGGAAACGGATCACTTTCTCCGTGGGAGAAACCTCCGGATCCTTTCCACTACCGTAGATGCAGCCGGACGGGAATTGATCGAAGTGGTTTCGCAGCGTGCCAAGGCAAGTTACCTGGCAGGATTTGCCGACCCAGAGTTTATTTCTGACTTGCCGAGGTTTTCCTTGCCTTTTCTTCCTACCAACAAGAAACACCGGGTCTTTCAAGTAGATGGAGACTCCATGCTTCCTATCCCTGATGGTGCCTGGATTGTTTGCGAATACATAGAGGACTGGACCCGCTTGAAGGATGGAGATCGCTACGTCATCGTCACCGAACAGGATGGGGTTACCTTTAAGATTGGGTACAAGCGACATCCCCAAGAACAAAAAATTTTACTCTGCTCCGCCAACCCGATCTATCCTCCCTTTGAAGTGGGCTTTGATCAAGTTCGCGAAGTATGGAAATACCGCTTGTGCATCAGCTAAAAAATCTTCCCTGTATCCCATGCCCATCATCGCTACCCCTTTAGGAAATATCCAGCTCAGCATCCGAGAAGAATGCCTCTCGGAAGTGAAATTTACCCAACAGCCCGTGGAGGGCGAACTCCTGGATCCGCTCCTGCTTGAAACCCAAAAGCAGTTGGGGGAGTACTTTTCGGGACAACGAAAAATCTTCAACCTGCCAATTGGTTTGGGAGGCACGGACTTCCAACGGAAGGTCTGGTTGGCCGTGGGGAAAATCCCCTTCGGACAAACCACTACCTATGCGAAGTTGGCCGAGCAGCTTGGCAATCCCGCTGCAATTCGAGCGGTAGGCACAGCCATTGGAGCCAATCCCCTGTTGATTATTTTGCCCTGCCATCGCATTATCGGAACGAATGGAAGCCTCACCGGATATGCCGGAGGCTTGGACAAGAAAAAAGCCCTCTTGGAATTAGAGGGCCATCCTTTTCAGGGGAGCTTGTTTTAGAAAACGTGCACCGTGTGCTTCCGGTAGTGCTTACTTGTCTTCCAACTCGACGATTACTTCAATTTCTACCGCCATGTTGTTGGGAAGGGAGCCTACTCCAACAGCTGATCTGGCATGCTTGCCTTTTTCACCAAAAACTGCCACCATCAGGTCAGAAAATCCATTGATGACGGCTGGCTGTGCGGTGTACTCGGGTGTGCAATTGACCATACCCAATACTTTTACAAATTGCTTGATTCGTCCCAAATCACCAGTTGCGGCTTGAAGCACGGCAATGATTTCTAATCCGGTTGCCTTGGCTGCTGCATAGCCTTCTTCGGTGCTTAAGTCTGCCCCTACTTTTCCGTAGATTTTAGGGCCCGAACCAGCAAGGTAAAGCAAGTTGCCCACCTGCTTCCACTTCACATAATTCGCAATGGGTTGACTGATCTCTGGAAGGGTAAGATTAAGTTCCTGAAGTTTTTCTGCGGGAGTTTGCGCGGTGGCTTCCGTCACGAGACCACTGAAGAGTAGGAGGCAAAGGAGTAAGAACGTATTTTTCATGGAGGTCTGAATTATTTTGATTTCTAAGCTACTTGATTTGGCTTACTTTTGGTAAAATTTTCTGTGTATGGCTCAAGATTCCTTTGAAATAATTCCCTTTTCACCTGCCCTGCAGCCCTATTTTGAATCCATCAACAAGGCTTGGGTGACGCAGTATTTTTCCTTGGAGCCCTTTGATCTGGCACAATTGGAAAATCCAGAACAAACCATTTTGGCAAAGGGAGGAGAAATCATTTTTGCCAAAGTAGGGGAGCGGATTGCAGGAACGGTAGCCCTAATCCCCAGTGAGGAGGGAGTTTGGGAAATGATTAAAATGGGGGTTTCGCCTGAATTTCAAGGAAAAGGAGCAGGGGAGCTGCTTGGAAAACAGATCCTAGAAGTTGCCCGACAAAAGGGAGCAACAAAAGTTCGACTCTACACCCACACCAAGTTGGAGGCTGCCATTAAACTCTACCATCGACTTGGTTTTGTACCCTGCGAACTAGAATGCGGTGCTTATGGACGCTGCAATCAAAAGATGGAATATGTCTACTGATTATCCGCAATCAGCTCAGTAGTTCAAAATTAGGTTTAAATCTTGCGGATAATCGTTGACAGTTGACGGCCCACAGTACACAGCTTACTCAATTGATCCTCAAACCTTATTTCCTATGGTAAGTGGTGAAAAATCGGCGAATCCTAATACCTAATTTAAATCTTGTTTTTAACTGATTTTCAACAGGTTATTTCGCATTACTTTTTTTGATTTTTGGCAACACGAATACTAAATCCAGTTGCCATGAAAACGATTCTAGTCCCATTTGATTTTTCAGAATATGCGCTTGCAGCCTTGCAAAGCGCTAAAAAAATAGCCGCAAAAGCATCGGTTCAACTCATTTCTGTGACTGTAATCCCTTCCCAAATTGATTGGGACCTTCTCCCTGAAAAGGCTAGGAAAAACTATCCTGACCTGCAACTCGAATTGGATGAGGCTTCCGCACGTATTCCGGAGTATCTGAAAATGATGTCTTTTTCAAAAAATGAGGTTCAGGTGGTCGTAAAAATTGGAGTGCCTGCCGAGCAAATCCTTCGAGTAATCGATCTGCAGCAGGTAGATTTGGTGGTCTTGGGGGCTTATGGAAAAGGCTTTACCGAGGGAAAATTTATCGGTTCAACGCTACAAAATGTGCTAAGAAATGCTCCATGTCCTGTATTGGCAGTTAAAAAAGCCTTAGATGGCAATGCGTTTCGAAAATTGGCTTTTGCTTCCCTGTTTACTGGATCGGCCAAACAAGTTTTCGATATTTTTATCCCCTTTGTCAAATTGTTTAGCGCGTCCCTTCATTTGGTTTATGTCAATACCCCAGCCCATTTTGTGAATACCAACGAAGCCGAACGGGACATGGCATCTTTTTCTAAAGGCAATGAAGAAGTTATTTTACACAGCCATGTGGTCAATGATACCAATGTCGTAGCCGGTATTCATTCGTTTTGTGTGGCTAAGGGGATCGCGATTGTAGCCCTTGCATCTGCATCTCGTAAGGGAATGCCCAGTTACCAAATTGGAACTACCGAAACTTTGATTTTTAATACCGATAGGGCGGTATTGAGTATCAAGGCCCCTCATGTGACTACTTGATAGCTGCGAAAACTCCTACTTCTTGTCTTTTGAAAAATAATGGAGTAGGTCACTCTCGGCAGCCAAATAGCCAAAGGAAGTGAATGCTTTTTCCTCCATCAAGCCTTCCATCAACTGCCGTGCTTGAATGGTATCTCCATGATACAAATGCCAGTTGGCAAGGCCGTAGCGCATCGCGTCTTGAGAAGGACTACCCGCGCCCTTTGCTGCAAGAGAATCTGCCGATATCCAGCCTTTGTACAAGCCACAGAGATCTGCATAGGCCTGGTTTTCGATCACAATCCCCTCTCGTTGAATTGGGGCAAGTAGTGAATCTGCTTTTTTAGGATTTTCCAAGCGCTGCTGAATCATAAACAACCAGTGGGTACTGGACACTATATTGTCGTAGTTGGACCCACTGTCTCTGCACTTGAGGTAGGCTTGGTAGGCTTTTTCGTACTGGTGTGTGAGGTAATAGGCAAGACCGAGATGGTACCAAACATTGCTATGGAGTGAGCTTAAGGGTATATTTTGTGCATTCGGTAGGCCGTCAGGCTCGATCTGGTCTGCTGTGCCTTGAATCAGGGTTGCTGCTTTTTCGAAATCGGCAATGGCTTTACCGTATTCTCGGATGCTGATGTACCGGTGACCCCGGTGCCGATACAGGCGAGCATCCTGGGGGAAGTTCGTGATTCCTTCCGTGTAGATAGCGATTGCTTCTTGGTACTGCCCCAAGTAGGCCGTCCTTCTTCCGTACCAAATGAGTGCATCTACATCTTTAGGATTGGCTTCGTGCTCCTTTTTGGCTGCCGTATAGTTTGCTAATGCGGTTTCACTTGGCGCTGGAATCTCAAATACCTTGCCTAGGGGCGTGGTAAAAATGGAATCGGCTGCAGTCAAAGCATCTCCTTCATTTTGGGAAGGAGCTTTTGAATTGCAGGATGCAAAAATCAATAAAGCAAGTAAAAAAGGGAGGTATCGCATGCGTTTCAGTTTACGGGTCTTCGGAATAACTTGAGTTAGCAGCTGGAATCAAGTGATTTCTGATTCCAGCTGCAAGTTGAATTTGAGATACTAGTTTATCTGATTATCTGCTTTTTCACCACTAACCCGAGAAAAAAAGGTTTGAGGTTCAATTAGTGGGCTGTCGTCTGTGGACCGTGGTCTGTGAACGATTATCCGCAGTTTTAAATAGGCGAGCTGAGCTAGTGGCATCATGACGGATAATCATACTAGTTTATTTCAAAAACAGCACACCCACTCCTTTTTCTTTGGCGAGCGCATTGAATGTTGGAATGGCTTTTTCCACCAAACGCTTGCCTTCTGCCTCCAATGGCCTCCACTGCTCCATCAACTCCGCATGCCTTGCTTTGGTCCCTTCGTTGATGCTTGGAATACTGCTCTCTCCATGGTTCATCATGAACAGGAAGTTGGCCGTAAACTTGTTGGGGAAGTTCTCCACGTCATCGTAAGCGGTGGATTTGCGTTGCACCATGGATTCGTCCCAGGCCGTCAATTCTTTGATAAGTGCTTGAGCGGCCACTTTAACTTCTTGGAATTCTGTTTTGCTATCCAAGCGAACTACCAAGTCTTTCAATTGATCCTGGTATCCTTTGGCGGTATTGACGAGCTGGTGCATCTGAGTGACTTCCCCTTCCAGGGCACTCATCCACTGGTGATAGGCTTGGAAATCAGATGCGGTCAACTTACTTCCAGGAACATCCAGAATTTCACCCTTTGCTTCGGCTGTGATTCCAGCAGCGCTTAATTTCAAGGTGTAGGTACCTGGGATAGCTTTGTGTCCACGGAAGCTAGATTCGATGTAGGCGGTAGGTATACCAGGCACTGTAGGGTAGCGCAGGTCCCAAACGAATCGATTGACTCCTTTTCGGGTAGAAAGTGTAGGGTCAGGTGATGGTCCTCCATCGTAGGACTGGAAGTCAGGGTTTCTTTTTGAACTGATTTTGTTCACGAGTTTTCCTTGGGCATCGAGAATTTCCAATGTCAATTCGGTGCTGTCCGCAAAAGTTTGCGGCAGCTGGTAATAAATCACCATTCCAGAGGCAGGGTTTTGTCCTTGGAAAGGGTTGGTTCCCGTATATCCGTCTAGGTTCCCCCCATTCATGGA
>CANGZP010000024.1 GCA_947458475.1 Cyclobacteriaceae bacterium
CAAAAATTGAACTAAGCCTCGGCAAAAAGACTGAAGCTTTGGAGTCTGCAACGAAATCTAAAAAGCTTGCCGAAGAAGGCAAAAATTTGGATTATGTGGGATTGAATGACCGCCTGATCAAATCGATCAAATAAACAATAGGATTGTCCGCAATCATGCCCGTAGCTCAGCTCGGCTATTTAAAACGGCGGATAATCGTTGACAGCTGACTGTCCACGGTCCACAGCTCACCTAATTGAACCTCAAACCTTTTTTCTCTGGCTAGTGGTGTGGTTAAAAAGCGGAGAATCAGATAAACAATAAAGAAGCCTTCGAAAACTCGAAGGCTTCTTTTTTTGATCAAAACCGAGTTCTTTCTCAGTTTTTATTTTTTAGTGGAGCTATTCCCTACAAAGGGTTGAAGTACCAAACCAAATAAAACTACTGCAAGGCAGCCAATGGCATTGTACCACAGGAATCCAATGTTCCACTCCATGCCCAAAAGTCCTTTGCCATTGAAGAAGTGAACCACCAAAATCAGCGCCTGAGATCCAATTGCTGCTATAAAAACAGCCTTCCCTTTAATCCATTTGATAAAGAAACCGACCACAAATATCCCCAAGATGGTTCCATAAAATAAGGAACCGAGAAGATTTACCGCCTGAATCAAGTTTTCAAATAAGGAGGCATAGGTCGCAAAAAGAATCGCCCCAAATCCCCAAAATGAGGTAAATAATTTGGAGGACATCACGTAATGGTTGTCACTCGCTTCCTTCCGGATGGATCGCTTGTACAAGTCCACCGTAGTCGTACTCCCTAGGGCATTTAACTCGGAGGAGGAGGAGGACATGGCCGCAGCAAAAATGGCTGCAAACAACAAGCCTACCACACCCGTAGGCAAGTAATCCATCACAAAGCGCATAAAGACATAGTCCGTATCACGAGTTTCTGTCTCAGGATCATGGGTAAGCAGCAAGGTTTTTACTTCTTCTCGAATTTCCTGCTGCTCCGCCTTCAACCCTTTCAAGGTACTGGTCAACTCTACCGTAGATGCTTCTTTCCCCTGATCCATGGAGGATAACAGTTCCGTATATACCTGCTTGGAAGAATCAAAATTAGCTTGATACGATTGCTCTAAACGACTAAAGTCAGCACCATATTCACTTTGCCGAAGGACCTCCGTTTGCACCTGATTGAAATGTACAGGAGGGGGAATAAATTGGTAAAACACAAAAACCAACACCCCAATAAACAGAATCAAGAACTGCATGGGGATCTTCAAAAATCCATTCATCAGCAGTCCCATTCGGCTCTGTGTCAAGGTTTGACCAGATAGGTAGCGCTGTACCTGACTTTGATCTGTTCCGAAGTAACTTAAAAACAAAAACACAGCTGCAGTCATCCCTGACCAAAAGGAATAGCGGTCCGCCAAGTCAAACTCAAAGTTGACCACATTTAGCTTATCCATCTTTCCTGCCACTTGCAGGGCCTCTTTCATGGAAATAGGTAAAAGCTGAATCACCATGATTCCTGCCAAAACCATCCCTCCCATCATTACCGCCATCTGTTGCTTTTGGGTAATCGAAACTGCTTCTGTCCCCCCGGAAACGGTATAAGCGATGACCAATACCCCAATAAAAATATTCGTCAAGGTCAAGTTCCAGCCAAGCAAGGTGGATAAAATGATCGCAGGCGCATAGATGGTAATACCCGCTGCTAGTCCCCGCTGCACGATGAATAAAAGGGCAGTTAATGTTCTTGTTTTGAGGTCAAATCGATTTTCCAGGTATTCATAGGCCGTGTAAACCTTCAACTTGTAATAGATAGGCACGAATGCTACCGAGATGATAATCATGGCCAAGGGTAAGCCAAAATAAAACTGGATAAAGCGCATTCCATCCTCGTAGGCCTGTCCCGGTGTACTCAAAAAAGTAATCGCAGAGGCTTGAGTAGCCATAATGGATAGGCCGATGGTCCACCAGTTATCCTTATTGCCTTTGAGGTAGGTTTCTAAACTTTGCTTGCCGCGAGTTTTGTACATCCCATAAACGGCTATAGAAACCAGCGTAAAAAATAGAACTGCCCAATCTAAAGTACTCATGAATACGCAAGGGTTAATGCATACATGAGAGAAATCATCACGACCAGACTGGCCATCAAACCAAGGTAAATTTTAGTCCAAGGAATTTGATTTTCTTCCATGCTATTGCTCAATCAAGTTGATCACTAATTTAATCGCTCCGGGCACTCCAGCTGGCAATTGCCTGAAGAAGGAAAGACCAGTATAGGTATACGTTCCTGCTCCTACCTGGGCTGTAATCAAAGCCCCTGCATTTGAAGGCTCTCCAGGATCCTGTAAGGTCAAGGGACTTTGGTAGCGCTCGTCTACTTTGGAGGCAAAATAAAGCCCCCGCTCCTGAACCCAACCCTCAAAATCCTTTGCATCCATTCGATTGGGCGTACTGAGCAATGGATGTTTCCAATCTGCTACCACAGGAGAGCCTTCCACAGCCACTCGATCTCGACCAATGACAAAAGGATAAGGCCCCAAGTTTGGCGTCACCAATGGCGTACTGGTGTTGTACTGCAGGATTAAATTGCCCCCACCCTTCACATAATCTAGCAAAATCTGCTGCTTACTTGCCAAGAAGTCTTGGGTATTGTAGGCACGAATTCCCACTACTATCGCTTGATATTGCCTCAACTCATCCACTTCCAAATTGCCTTCTTCGAGGAAACTGACTTGATATCCCAACGCAGACAATACTTCTGGTACTTCATCACCAGCTCCTTCGATGAAGCCTATTTTTCCACCAGAAACTTTCCATTCTTCTTGGATCAGTTGGATTTGTGCTGGACTAAAATAAGTCAAATTGGGAATATGAGGATAGGAAATTCGGTGGATTACTTGATCAAATACGTTGCCGGAAGTGCTCTTAAAGCGAGCCTTAATCTCCTTCTTACCATTTTGTCCTCTAAGAAAGGTGACGGTGTAGGTTCGCTTTTTCTGTGATGGAAACTCTTCCACTCCTACCACCTTGAATTGATTGGAGTTAAGGCCTTCAAATTCTAACGTACCATTCAGCAATTGATTTCTAAAGTTGACAGTTACCGCTACTGTTGGGTCCGCTCCTTCCACAAGGAACACCAATTCTTTCGATAGGGAAAGATCCACTTCTGGAACTAGTTTAAATGGCTGCTTCACCTCTCCATCAATGGGATCATTGAATTTATGGACCAAAGGAACAGTTACCTTGAATTTCTGCCCACCCAATACAAAGCTTAGGTCACCGCCAACTTTTTCTTTGTAGGGAAGTCCAATGTTCTGTTGATTTGGAATCGAAAAAAGTGCTCCATCCAAGGGTTGTTCTAGCCAATACGGCTGGGAATAGTCTGTTTGATTTGGTACTTCAAAAGCAATGGGAAGCCGAGTGTCCACATTTCCCTTGGTGTCTTTTCCAACAAAATAGGTATCGCCAACATGCAAAGAAATGGCTGAAATCGGCTCATCAGAAGGATTGACAAGCAGCAATTCTGCCGCTATTTTTTCACCTGGATGACCTAATTCTTTGTTGGTAACGAATTCCATCTTTAGCCCAAGCGATTGATAAATTAGTTGATCTAATTTGGCTAGTTTACCGGTGACCCAGGGGGAGCTTGGCTCTAGTTGCTGCATCGCTGCACGGATCGAAAGCAAGGCAGGCAGGTTCTTGGAGGTCTCTACTAGATTGAAACTTTCCAATACTTGATCCAACTGCGCCTTTATCGCTAATCCACCCTTTACTGAAGCCCAACGGCTTTCAACCCCATCAAAAGGAGTATTTTCATAGGATTCTCCACCTACTTGTTCTAGAAAGTCCTTGGCATTGCCTGCTCCAGCTGTGGATCCAAATCCCTGAGACTTGTGCATGGTCCGACTATCTGCAGCAAGTTGGTGGTAGGTTTTCCCTAAAATGGGATTGTATCCCCCTACTTCCATAGCATAGTAGCGTTTCCCTTTTTCAGGTTCAAACTCCCCTCTGAAATTGTACGCATTGAAAAAGATTCGCTTCGCTTGCCAAGGCTTTACAAAGGTCAACTGCTCTGGAAAAGCTTTTGGATCACCGGAAAGTGCAAATGCTTCATTGGCGAGGATAGCTGAGGTGGTATGATGGCCATGGGTAATACCCGGTATTGTGCTGAATCGGGTAATAATGACATCTGGTTGGAAATTGCGAATCGCCCAAACCACATCCGCCAAAACCTTTTGCTTGTCCCAATTTTGAAGGGTTTCAGTTGGGTCCTTGCTGTAGCCAAAATCCAGTGCTCGTGTAAAGTACTGCTTTCCTCCATCAACGGAGCGTGCCTTGATCAATTCCTGGGTACGGATTTGACCCAATTCAATTCCCAATTCCTTTCCAATAAGGTTTTGTCCTCCATCCCCACGGGTAAGGCTCAAGTAGGCCACTTCTGCATGCTCCCCATTGGCCAAATAGGCAATCATGCGGGTATTCTCATCGTCTGGATGTGCGGCTACATACAATACACGCTTAGTTTCTCGTAATTGAAGCAGTTGGTGGTACTGCTCCGAGGAGGTTAAAGATTGCCCAAAACTCAGGCTGGCAAAAAAGAAAAGACAAATGAAGAATTGTAGAAATCTGAAAATTTGTGGAGGCATGGGTGTAGGTTCAACTAAACGCAAACTAATTCAATTCATCACCAAATAAAATTGAATTTTGATGAAAAGCGTAAAAAACAGATTAGGCATCGTAATCCAAATAAAACGCCAAATCTCAACTTAATAAAAAAAAGGCCGGATAATTCCGGCCTTTAATTTAGATTTTCGAGGATTAATTCTCTTGCCAGTTGGCTCCAAGAATTGCGGAAATTTTTGCATTCATTGCATTCATTTCAGCTGTGTTCTTCAAACGAGTATACACTTGGAACAAGATAATCATGATATCTGTGTTGTCAGGCTTAATTTCCAAAGCCTTAGTAAAGTAAGGTAAAGACATTTTGTACAATTCATCTGCCTGCTTACCCATCTCTGGAGATCTTTTTTCCCACTCAGCATCAGATAATGTATTCAGTTCAGCGAGAATACCTCTTGATTTCTCTAGCATAAGCGCACCGGTATAGTAGTTTCCTTCAAAGAAGTTAGGATCCACTTCTACCGACTTTTTGTAGTCTACCAAAGCAGCTTCTAAATCGCCACCTTGCTCTTTCAAATATCCGGATCTTAATAGCAAACCAGGATTGTTTGGGTCTTTTGCAAGCGCGTCATTGATTTGAGCCATAGCCTCGTCCATCTTGTTGAGCTGAAGTAGCAACTGGATTTCATATTCTGCTAGAACCTTGTCATTTGGATACTCCGCACGAGCTTTAGTTACAGTCGCAAAAGCAGCCTCTGGATTTTTCTCTTCAGTACTCAAGATTTGAATCATGAAGTAGTATGCATTGGTTTTATTGTAAGTAGGCAATTCAAAAAGGTAGTTGAAGTGCTTCTTTGCTTCTTCAAAACGACCTAGGTCATTGGCCAAGAACCCAGCATTGTAATGAATAGTCGAATCTGTTTTGTCGATTTCACCAGCAAGGTTGAAGAATTCGTAAGACATTTCCATGTCATCTTCATTGTAACGCTCCAATGCCTTATCAAAAGACACATTCTTAAGTGTAAGCAAAGAATACGGTCTCAAATTATCCGGAATACCTGGCAATTCATCAGCATAAACCAATTTTCCAACTGGAGAAGTTTTACTATTTCCAGCCATTTCAAAAGTCTTAGCAAACGTCGCTAAAGCTTGATTTCCAACTTCTAAAGTCTCTTTTGTGTTGGAAGAATCTCTTCCGAAGATTTTGGTTTGGATTTGAGCCTTAACCAAAAAAGTGGCGGGATCTCCACTTGTCTCAGGATTTGTAGTAGCAGCATCAATCGCGGTTAATGCGACTTTCAGATCACCAGATTTAAATCCTTTTTCTGCCTCTTTTACTACTTTCTTTTGTCCAAAAGCAAAGGTGACGGTCGCAACCAGTGCTAGTGATAGAACGAGCTTTTTCATTCGTGTTTTTCGTTAAGAATTTTTATTCAGTTGTTTCTATGGGTGATTCAGGTGATTCAAGAGAATCGGCGACAATATCGGAAGATTCTGAAAGTTCTTCTTCTTCTCTTGAAATTTTTTCTACTGAAGAAATCTCATCCCCTTCTCCTACTTTAATCAAGCGTACGCCTTGAGTAGCTCTACCCATCACACGTAGCTCATCCATGGAGATACGGATGGTGATGCCTGACTTATTGATAATCATCAAGTCATCGGTATCGACTACCTCTTTGATTGCAACCAATGCACCTGTTTTTTCAGTTACATTCATTGCTTTCACTCCTTTGCCTCCTCTATTGGTGATTCGGTATTCGTCTAGGTCGGAACGTTTTCCGTACCCCTTTTCAGAAACCACCAGTAGGGTTGCATTTGGTTCAGATGCACAAACCATGCCAATCACATAATCTTCCTTGTCGGAAAGCGTGATGGCCTTCACTCCTGTGGCTGTTCTACCCATTGGACGAACTGCAGTTTCCTTGAAATGCACGGCTCGACCTGATTTGGCAGCAATGACAATGTGCTGGCTACCATTGGTTTTGGCCACATGTACCAGTTGATCGTCTTCACGGAAATTCAAGGCAATGATTCCGTTGGTTCTAGGTCTAGAATATTGCTCTAAGGTGGTCTTTTTGATAACACCCTGCTTGGTTACCATCACCAGGAAGTGATTGTTGATGTAATCCTGATCTTCCAGATTCTCTACTTGGATGATGGAACGGATTTTATCGTCTTGAGTAATGTTGATCAAGTTCTGAATTGGTCTACCCTTTGCTGTCTTAGATCCTTCTGGAATCGCATAGGTTTTCAACCAGAACAATTTACCCTTATCGGTAAAGATTAAGAGGTAGTTGTGTGTGGAAGCAGTAAACAGGTATTCTGTCCAATCGTCTTCCTTGGTACTCACTCCCTTGGAACCAATTCCTCCCCTGCCTTGGGTACGGTATTCGGTCAAGGCTGTTCGCTTCACGTATCCTTGGTGGGAAACGGTAATGACCACTTCTTCATTCGGGATCATGTCCTCGTAACTGAAATCTTCTGCATTGTGCTCAATCTCGGTACGGCGATCATCCGAATAACGATCTTTCATTTCCTGAAGCTCAGTTTTGATGATCTCCATTCGCTTGCCTTCATCTCCAAGGATAGCTTGAAGTTCTTCGATCAGTGCCATGATTTCTTTGTACTCAGCAATGATCTTGTCTCGCTCCATGCCTGTAAGGCGCTGAAGACGCATGTCAAGGATGGCTCTAGCCTGGATTTCACTCAGTTCAAAACGCTCCATCAAACCATTTCGGGCAGTTTCTGGATCCACTGAACTTCGGATCAAGGTAATCACCTCATCCAAGTGATCTAGTGCGATCAAGTAACCCTGTAAGATGTGCGCTCGCTTCTCGGCTTCCTTTAGTTCAAACTCTGTTCTTCGAACTACCACTTCGTGTCGGTGTGACACGTAGTGAACGATCAAGTCTTTCAAGTTTAAAGTCTGTGGACGTCCTTTTACCAAGGCCACATTGTTTACCGAGAAAGAAGTTTGAAGGGCAGTTTGCTTGTAGAGGTTGTTCAAAACCACACTAGACACCGCATCACGCTTCAATTCATACACCACACGCATACCCGAGCGATCAGATTCATCTCGAATGGCAGAAATCCCTTCAATCTTCTTTTCATTGATCAATTGAGCGGTCTTCTCCACCATATTGGCTTTGTTAACCATATAAGGAATTTCGGTGATGACAATCATCTCTTTACTTCCTCCTTCTTTGATTTCAACGTTGGCCTTACCACGAACGACAATTCGTCCTCTACCTGTTTCAAAGGCTGCCTTGACGCCATTGTACCCGTAAATGATACCTCCAGTAGGAAAATCTGGGGCAATGATGAAATTCATCAATTCAGCAACGGTGATGTCTTTATTTTCAATGTAGGCAATAATTCCGTCTATGACCTCTCCCAAATTGTGAGGAGCCATGTTGGTTGCCATCCCTACCGCAATACCTGAAGCACCATTCAAAAGGAGTGCAGGCACCTTGGCTGGAAGCACGGTAGGCTCCTTGAGGGAATCATCAAAGTTAAATTGGAAGTCTACCGTTTCCTTGTTGATATCCACCAGCAATTCCTCAGCAATGCGCTTGAGTCGGGCTTCAGTATATCGCATCGCGGCAGCATTGTCACCATCGACCGAACCAAAGTTACCCTGGCCATCCACTAACGTGTAGCGAAGCGACCAGTCTTGGGCCATACGAACCATTGTTTCGTAAACAGCGGAGTCGCCATGTGGGTGATACTTACCCAATACCTCTCCTACGATTCTGGCTGATTTTTTATGGGGCTTGTTGTGTAATACACCAAGTTCTTGCATCCCATACAGGATACGTCTGTGAACTGGCTTGAGTCCATCTCGGACATCTGGAAGTGCTCTGGAAACAATTACCGACATCGAATAATCGATGTAGGCACCACGCATTTCCTCTTCAATATTTATTGGGATGATCTGCTCGTTTTCTCTTTGGGCCATAAAATGCGTACTGTAACGTAAATTAAGGTTGCAAGATAGTAAAAAGCAGGCGGGAATAAAACCAAGATTTAATCCTTACCTAGCTTTTATTTTGTCAATACCATTGCCCGATTTTTCGATTTTGAAAATTGAAAATGGAACTACCACGATACTCCACTCCATCGTGGTTGTGCTTCATGACTACGCCACAGCCGTTTATTTTGCAGCGTTTGGTTCCTGGAACTTTTATGGATAAGCCTGTTTGCACCCCATACACCTCTTGATCCATTGGAAAAGGAGTAAAATCAGGAGAATCGTTCAAAAAAAACCGTTGCATATACTTCGCCTTTACAAAAACGGAAGCATATTCAGAAAGGTCATAAGAAATACGCAGAGCAGCTGCATAAGTAAATTGATCATTGACTTCAGCCAACCGAGGCTGGTACAACTTCGGGACTAGCGGTTCTGCTTGATTTACGTTGACCTTGCCCACTTCTGCTTCAACACTAATGCTCCAGGGGTAATTTTGGCGAATCCGCTGCTTGTATTCCCGCTCCATTCGCATTTTTAGGTCTGGGTTTGCCCGATTGAACTTTTTATAGCGCTGCTTGAGCAAAAACCGGCGTCGAGTTGCGTCATACAACACCAAACCCGCTGAAGCATGGTAATTGGTGGCAGTGTAGTTGGGCCCTTGAAGTGAGAATTGGTATCCCCCCCCTTCAAAAGGCTGAAGAACACCTCTTTCCCAGCCATAGCCTCCACCTAAAGTGAGTAGGTTGAATAAATTGAGCCGAAGGCCCGCCTCCACAGTAGGAAGAATCCATTGGCGCGTAGTTAAAGCCAAGGTGTCTGGCAAAGGGACATATCCAAATTCGTGATTTTGAAACTGAGTGATCGGATAAATTTTCCCATCGCCCCTGTAAAATTCAGTACCCATGGAATACTGTGCCGCACCAGTAGCAAGTTGAAAAGAAAACATTTCCTGTATCGACCGAAATGCATTTCCTAAACTTGATTGACTTTTGGGTGCTCTCGCCTTCCTCGTAATGCCAAAAATATCCTCGTCTTGTGCAAAAGAAGCCGCATTTGAGAGAAAGAAAACGATGAGTAGCAGATAGATCCTGAGATTGAACATAGTCAAGAAACGAACGCAGAGCTGCTTTTGGTGTATGCTTAAATAAAAAATAGTATTCCTCCAACCCATTGAAATCGCCTTAAACTTTCTTCTTTTTCAATCGAGCTACTTCTTGAACTAATTTTTCCTTTAACGAAGGATTATCCTGAATGGCTTTGGAGATTTCCTCAAAAAGCTTCAGTCCCAATAACTTTTCATCACGAATCAAGTCTGCTTGGAACTCAATCACCTTTTGTTGCATTGATTTTTGAAAAGCAAGTGTCTCCTGGTAGGCAGCGCGTTCCTTGTCTGTTAAGGCAATCGCTAATTCCTTTTTGGCATTGCCCCAAGCACCTTTAATTTGGTTGTAACGTGCCCCTCCACCCAGGTCTTCCTTTGCGCTGATCCAATCCTTCAGTTCTTGGGTTTTTTCTGCCATAAACTTAGAAGTCATCACTTCTATTTGCGCATACTTGCTCCAATCCGCATCGGTAAGCACTACTTGTGTGGTGTCTTCTTGTGCTACTACCCCTTGTGCTGAACACCAAAAAAGTAAACCGAACAATAAAATGCGAATTTGAAAGGTCATGGCTTAGATCAGTTAAATGGCTCCAGTATTTCTTTTCCAGGATTTATTCAACAAGAATTAAATGGAAATACTTTTTAGCGAAGCAATAGCAGCAATTGGATCTGCTGCTTTAAACACAAAACTTCCAGCTACCAAAATATCAGCTCCTACTTCTACCAAAAGTTTGGCATTTTGTTCACTTACTCCACCATCAACTTCAATTTGGGTTTTTGTCCCTTTTTTAAGAATTAGGTTCTTCAAGTTGGCCACTTTTGCATAGCTGTGTTCAATGAATTTTTGCCCTCCAAATCCTGGATTTACGGACATCACACAGACCAAGTCGATCTCGTCAAGTACTTCCGTCAACAATTCGATTGGGGTATGGGGATTGAGTGCAACTCCCGCAGACACACCCAATCGCTTGATTTCTTGAAGGGTACGATGCAAGTGCGTACAAGCCTCTACATGAACAGTCACGATCGATGCTCCTGCCTTTACGAAATCCTCCACATACAATTCAGGATTTACAATCATCAGGTGCACATCCAAAGGTTTGGTAGCATGGCGATGAATCGCTTCGGTAACGGGTATGCCAAATGAAATATTAGGCACAAAAACCCCATCCATGATATCTACATGGATGTAATCCGCAGCTGAGGCATTGAGCATTTCTACCTCTTTCTGAAGGTTTGCAAAATCAGCTGCAAGAATGGAGGGGGCGATTTGAGGGTTCATCTTCTCAGGTGTAGTGGATACAAATCACGGCATAACTCCCGTTTTGTCCAATGTTAAAGTTTAATAAGTTTCTTGTACGCAATTTCTTTGCCATCTAGCAGCTGGAGAAAATAAATTCCTGAGGGCAAATCTGATAGGCTAAAGACAAAGGGCTCCTGAATGGCGTTTCGCTCCCCAACTTGTTGGACAACTCTTCTGCCAGAACTATCCAAAATTTGAAGCGTTAACCTCAGTTCCTTTCCAAATCGAATGTGGAGAGATTCAGAACGCAGGGGATTGGGATAGATACTTGAACCTAATTCAATTTCTTCATTCAGCCCCAAAAGCGCTCCGTAATAAGCACCTCGAAAATTGGGGATGCCATAGCCCAGATTTTGGTCGGGAGTGGCATACTGTGATCCACTTTTGATAAGATTGGTTAGCAATTCATCTTTGGTCCATTCTGGCTTAGCTTCCCATAATCCAGCGGCAAGGGCTGTGAGCTGCGGCGCTGAAAAGGAGGTTCCAGCTGCAGCCGAAACTTGTCCGGAACCACGAATCAGCACTGGGCTTTGTCCAAAGGCAACCAACTCTGGTTTGATGCGTCCATCGGCTGTTGGTCCGCGAGAACTGAAGGTGGAAACAACGGAACTGGCATTCACTGAACCCACAGCAAGGATCCCTTGGGCATCAGCAGGAGCAACCAAGCTACTGCTCCCTGCAGATCCATAATTGCCAACACTATTGACTACCAAGATCCCTCTTTTTGCAGCCAAGGTAGCTCCACGCGTGACATAAGTGGTTTTTCCATCCAATTGAGCCGTAGTATACGTCAAACTAGGCTCGTCAAAATCCAGATAGCCAAGGGAGCTGTTGATAATGTCAACTCCTAAACTATCCGCATATTCAGCTGCACGAACCCAGTTGAGCTCTTCTACTGGATATTCAGTTGCTACATCCTCCGTGATCGCAAAAATCACCTGAGCTTGATGGGCCCCAGCTACTAATGTGCCCGCCTGGTTTGCGAGAATTAAGGAAGAAACTTGGATCCCATGCTCATGGTCTCGAAATACCTCTTTGATCCAAGGGCGAACCACATTCAGTTGACCGACTACTCGTTTGTTGGTAAAAACATGCGCAAATGGAACTGCCTTATCCAATCCAGGAAATCCGGAATCAAATACAGCGACTGTAATCCCCTTTCCCGTAAATCCTGCCTGGTGCATCGCAGGAATACCGAGCAACTCATTTTGAAAATCATAAGCAGCAACTTCTCGATAACTTTCTTCAATCGCCCATTTTTGATTTTTTGTGGGTTTCTGGGAGATTTCCGGAGCAGTTCGATTGCCTGTCCTTGAAATAAATCCTTTGGCCACCCATTCCACTTTTTGAACAAAGGGAAGCGCTTCCATATTTTTTTTACCTGCCGCATCCGTGACCACCACCGCTGCATTCAACCATTTGCTGGCATATAGCAGTTCCTGGCTATACGCGCTAATCCCTTGAAGGTAGGCGGCCGTAACGGGAAGGTCTAAACTATCCACAGCGAATTTTTCTCGCGCTCTCCGTTGAATGGCTTTTTGGGTCAGAAACTTGCTTGGACTAGCTAAGGAATATTCATTTTGGGGTTTGAACTTAAAAAATACTGCATACCGATCTTGAGCAAGCCCTTTTGTGGTCCAACCAAAAGAAAGTAAGAAGGCCAAAAAATAAATTGATTTAGACATGTGTCAATGGATGGTTTGGCTTGGAAATCCAGTAGCTGCTCGAAGATACCAAATCCAAGGCACTTAAATACATTCAGATGGGTAGGTAAAGCTGATTTTTCGAATAGAAGAAAATGAAATTGACTAACACCAACTTTGACTCGCCTCAATTAGTTAAAAAAGTATCAAGTACTTAATAAAATGACACCTTTAAATTCAAACTAGTGAGATCTTTTTCTAACCACATAGGAGGCACATAGAAAAGTGTGAGCTAATGAATAGGTTGGTTTTAAACTTTACTTTTAGAATCCTAATGTGCCTATGTGCCTTCTATGTGGTATTGTTTGCCACATAGAAGGCACATAGAAAAAACTTTATGTGTTTTGTGGTTTATTTTTATAAGCTCTGTTGCCAGCGTTTGAGACAAAAAATTGATCCCGCCCGCCACAGCCAGGCTAGGCGGTTTATTTGCTACATGAGGACCTAGAGTTTTATATGTGTCTCCTCCTAGACTTAGCAATCGATTAAAAAAACAGCTAATTGGAAAATAAATTTAGTGAATGTAGTGCACCCTAATTTCTCCAAGGTTCGGAAATACCCTTTGGCTCTACCCACAAGCTTTCTTACCTTCGCAGGCACAAACTGCGAAAGCCATGGCCTTAAAAACAAAAGTTAAAATCAACCGAATTACAAACCTCACCGATGCACGGTATTGCTCTGGAATGTATGTTGATATTTTGGGTTTTTGCTTGGAAGAAGCCTCCGCACATTACGTGTCTCCCACGCAGTTTCAGGAGATTACAGGCTGGATTTCTGGAATAGATTACTCAGGTGAATTTTCGGACTTGGACGCTTATTCGATTGAAAGACTTCTAGGGGACTACCCCAGCCTTACCTGGATCGAGTCGGAGGATTTGGACACGTTACTGCAACTCAAATCGCTTGGAAAAAACTTGATCTACCGGGTAAAGCTTGAAGAATTGGATACCCTACTTCCAAAGATCAAGCTCCTTCAGAAACATGAAATTACTTTACATATTACTTCAACTATTAAATCCATAACAATTGATAATGAATCAATTATCAAAAAATTATCGAGTCAGTTGAACCTATTTTTAGGAGCTGGAATCACAGCCGAAAATGCCAGCTCCCTTAGCGAATTGCCCGGATTGTATGGGTTTGCCTTGGATGGTGGAGATGAGATCAAGCCAGGCCTCCGTGATTTTGACCAGCTAGCAGCCATTCTTGAAAGTTTGGAATTGGAGGATTAAAAAAAATCCAAGCACTAATCAGCACTTGGATCTCAAACTCTTAGTTGCTCAACTATCCCACAGATCAGTTAACCGGTAAGGACTTTTAGGTCCTGTAAAAAAGGTGCCGTCCACAAAGCGATGACTTGTCCCGATCGCATTTAGTTGAGCCATATCCGCTTCATCCAAGTTGATCTCCGCTGCACCAAAGTTCTCGACGATACGTGCTTGGTTTACTGATTTTGGTATTACAGCGATATCTCGAGCAATTGACCAGGCAATCAGGATTTGACCAATACTCACATTATATTTTTTAGCAAGGGCAAGAACTAACGCATCTTCCAATAGTTTGGGGTCTTGCGCATGCTTCTCGGCTCGAGAGTCAGGAGAACCCAAAGGCGAATAAGCCGTCACTAAAAGGTCATTTTCTTTGCAGAATGCCACCAATTGATCCTGCGGCAAATACGGATGTAGCTCCACTTGATTCATTTCAGGACGCTGTCCCGGCAAGGCAAATAGTTCTTTAAGCTTTGCTTGATTGAAGTTGGAAACGCCAATGTGCTTTGCCAGTCCACGGTTCTTTTGATCTTGCATTGCCTCCCAGGTTTGACTCAAGGGCACATCTTGGTAGGTGTAGTACTCTTCACGTTGGGTTGCAAAACCTACTCCTGGCTTGTAAGCAATGGGCCAGTGAACCAGGTACAAATCCACGTAATCAAGTCTCAGGTCGTCTAGGGTCTTCTCCAATGCAGGTGCCACATCTTCAAATCGATGTGCATTGTTCCATAGCTTTGAGGTCACAAAAAGTTCGGAACGCTTGACCAAGCCTGCAGCAAGTGCATCTGCTATCCCCTGCCCTACCTCGCGCTCATTCTGGTAGATCGCAGCACAATCCAGGTGTCTGTATCCTGCTTCAATTGCCCAAAAAACTGCTTTTCTCACCTCTCCGGGCTTACTTTTCCAGGTGCCAAGTCCAAGGATTGGCAATTGATCCCCATTTTTAAAAGATAAAGTTTTCATGCTATAAAAATTAAGTTTTGTCGTTCAGTTGAGATCCAAAAATCAAAGATCCGCTTTTTTTTCAAGATACTTTTGAAACCGATTCATCACCCAAAGATGAAGTCTTGCCTGGGTATTGATGTAAATAAACCATGGGAGACGCGGGGCAAACTCATGGATGGCTGAAATGATGTATTTGCTATCCAACACCTCTCGAAACTCTAGCCATCCGTAATCGTAGCGTTTCACCAGCCATCCTCCTGATATGTAAAACAATTGCCTTTGGCTGTCACTACGATCAGGCACATGGGTAAGCTCTAGCATCGGTTCCTTGCCCCAAAGCAGGTGAAATCCTAGTACATCCGTACCACGTAATTTTCCTCGAATGATGTACCGAAAGAAAAAAGGCAACCAAAGTGCATAGCGTTCAGCTACCCAAAGTGCATTGTGTCTTCCTAAATTGGTCATGCGCTGCAAAGAACGAACCGTATTTTTCAAACCCTTTTTGTACTTAAATCTGGGCAACTTGGGTCTATCCGTAGTCGATAAAGCAACTTTCACAGCGGCTTCATAGGCGAGGTAATCCATCTCTTTTTCTTTGAAAGCATGAATTGGATTGACTACCAAGGTATGTTTCAAACTTTCCACAAGTGGGGATACCAGTTGCGGAGGCGTATCTCCAAAAAGTCCTACCCAAAACTTGGAGAAGCCCAACGAAAATACAGGAACTGAAAATATGAGTCTCTTTTTTCCCATTACCTTGGCCGTCCTCGCGAGCATATCCCGATAGCTCATCACCTCGGGACTTCCGATTTCAAATACTCTATTGTAGACCTTTGAATTTCCAATACAGGCATTGATAATGTCTAGGGTGTCGCGAAGAGAAATAGGTTGCGTCAGGGAATTGGTCCACTTTGGGCACATCAACACCGGTAGTTTTTGAACTAGGTTTTTGATCATGTCAAAACTAGACCCTCCTGGGCCTACAATGATCGAAGCTCTGATGGCGGTCAATTTTGCAGTTCGTGACCCGAGAGTTTGCTCCACCTCTAGCCTACTCTTCAAGTGCCGCGAAAGATGCTCTTCGGGTTCGTCGGGAATCAATCCCCCTAAGTAAATGATTTGCTTGATACCTGCTATCTCCGCTGCACGACTAAAGTTGTCTGCCAAAATGAGGTCCGTATCTTCAAAGCTCCCCTGATTTAATCGCGTGGAAGCAGACATAGAATGAACCAAGTAGATGGCCACATCAACCCCTTGGAGGGCTTCGGCGGTGGAGGTAATCGAATACAACTCTACCTGCCTCCATTCCACTTCAGGATAAGGATTGGACTTGACCTTGCCTCTACTCAAGCCGATCAACTGGTAGGTGTCTTTGTATTGCTCAATAAACCAACTTCCAATGTATCCACCCGCACCTGCAAGGGCTACAGTGATTTTTGGTGAACCAGAAGTTGGAGAGGTTGAGCTAGACATATATGGAAGGATTAAGGTGCTAACTCATTGGGAGATCGAAAGTTTGGAGTGCACTACTTTCTTGCCAGTTCCAAAGCTTTTGTTGTCGTGAAATACTTGGTCAGCGTATTGGGTATTTCCCACGCCGGCAAGTTGCCAGATCGCAAGTAGTCCAAGTACTTGGCGGTCACCTGCGCAAAATGTGCCTCATGCCCGTTGTGGTACCTGTCTGGAACGAGAATTTTGTATTCCCCAGAAGGCAATGCTTCCAGATCAATGCCCGGATAGCTTGCTTGCAGGGTATTCCTCACTGCTTGAGCTAATTCCCTAGAATCTCCTTGAAGTAATTTTACATACAGCACAGGTCGGTAGCCTTCTTCTTTGCCTTGGCGAATGATCAAATTGGCTTTGGTGCCTCGCATCATGCTGTAGTGAGTGTCACCAGTACCCTCTGGGGCTTGAAAATCCCACACTACCCGAACTTTTGCATGTTTTCCTTTCAAGGTATACTGGAACTCTCCGTTGCTGAACACCTCAAGCTTGTCCTCATTTAGGTATTTGGTCAAGAATTCTGGGAAAGCTGATTTTTGAGTAGCCTGGGTAAATTGACTCAAAGTCAAAGCAGTCGACCAAATCTTGGAATCATACACCTGAATGTCGGTGGTATCCAGCACCTCATTGGGGAAAGCTTCCCACTGGATCAAGTCTACGAGATGCGTAGTCACATCGACGATTCCAGTTCCTTCTTTTTCAACATCAAAAAACCAGTCCGGTCGCACCAAGGGAACACCCGAAACAGATTTGAAAAAGTGATGCACCGACTCTTTGGTGATCGCTGGATCAGCAGGAGTGCCGTTTTCCAAATCCCCAAAGACCGCTGGGATCCGAGACAACTCCCGCTGAAGCAGTGTCGTGATTTCAAACCGCTCGGTCATCATATCGAGCAGCAGCACCTGGTTCTGCTCGGCTAATTGATAGGCCTTCTGCAGTTTTTGATAGCCAATCGCATCAATCACCAGTGGCTTATCAGCATAGACATGGATTCCCTGACGAACCGCCTCAAGAATGTAATCTATTTTTTGATCGTTCTTTCCAGCTACCACCAGCACATTCCCTGGCTTTTGCGTGAGCAGCTGTTCCAAATAATCTGCACCGGTATAGGGCTTAATTATCCAAGCTGTAGGAGACTCTTTACGGTTGTTGTAGCCTTGGATGCGCGCCAAATGATCATTCAGTTCAGCTCCTGCTGGTGCAAATACATGCAGCGTAGCATCCACTTCAGGATACATGGATTTGTGGACCAAGCCGGCATGAAAATGTCCCGGATCCAAGGTCATGAACTTTACTTTTTCTCCTGGGCTGATTGTCATTTTTGTTACTTCTTTGGTACTACAGGATGAGCCCAAAAAGGCCATAAAAATCAGAAAACGTACATATTTTACCGCCATAAATTGGGTTGACTTTTCAATAGAGTTATTCTCTTTTTTACCAATAAACAAAGAAAATAAGGTTTGAAGGGAAAGATAATTTACTGTGGACTGTGGTCGGTCAGCTGTTGACGGTTAACTATTCGCTAAAACCAGATCTGTACCCCAAGGTCTTCGCTGACTTCGGCTCAAGTAGGTATTTGCTTCAGGGTCGTTGATAAACTCTTCTGTAGCAGAATTCCACTCCAGCTTCCTGCCCAACTTCATCGCAATGTGGCTAATGAGGCACACCGAACAGGATCGATGTCCAATTTCTACAGGCGATAGCAAGTCTGCTTTTCCTTGGATGGCATCCAGCCAGTTGCCATGATGCGAAGAACTACGGGTAAATCGCAATTCATTCGCTCCAAAAACGGTTTGTAAAAGTTTGGGATCTGAAGCGTCCAATGCCTTCGCATTGTTCCCTTGAGCCACTGGATCTGAAGTAGAAGCTACATAACTCCCTCTTGAAACCCATATCCATCCCTCTGTGCCTTCGTATCGAATGCCATTGGGATAGGTCCCAGAAGTCAGCATGACCACCCCATTGTCGTAAGTGGCCTTGACCATAAAGTCGCCATGCACATTCCACAATCCGGATCTTGGAAATTCGGCTACTGCCTCAATGTACCGAGGGCCCACCAATTCAGTATTCATGCCCCAAGCAGCAGAATCAAAATGATGCTGCCCCCAACCGGTAATCATTCCAGCTCCGTAATTTTCGTGGCGTAACCATCCGGGTCTACCGTAGTCGTTTTGTGGATGCACGCCAATTTCGGTGTAAGGAACTTCCGGCGTGGAGCCCAGCCACATGTCAAAATTCAAGTTGGCGGGGACAGGCATGGCCGGTGCTTCAGGGCCGGAAGGATCTCCCGGTAAGCCTATTCTCACTGTGTGAAGCTTGCCTATTCTCCCATTTCGAACCAATTCCGCTGCCAAGCGAAACTGCTCGCTCGAGCGCTGCTGCGTGCCTAATTGCAGCACCACACCTGTTCGTTGAATCACCTCCACCAATTGCCTTCCTTCCTTAATGGTTAAGGAGGTTGGTTTCTGGAGGTAGACGTGCTTGCCTGCAAGAGCTGCCTCCATGGCGGGTTGGGCATGCCAGTGGTCTGGGGTAGAAATAATCACCGCATCGATGTCCTTGCTTTTGAACAAGTCTCGGTAGTCTGCTACTTGCTTTACGTCCAGGTAAGGACTTCCCATTTTTTGGGTGTAGTGATCCTCAATAAATTGCTTTCCTTCAGCCATCCGCTTGCTATCGAGATCGGACACCGCCACGATGCGCGCCACATCGTGCTTCCATACGCCAGGCAAATCATGATCTCGAGCGATTCTTCCGCAACCGATTTGAGCAACCTGAATTTTGTTGCTGGGTGCATTTTTCCCAAGTACTGAGGCAGGAACAAGGGTTGGGATCCCAAACGCTGCTGTAGCGATGGCTGTTTTTTTCATAAAATCTCTTCTTTGCATGGCGCTGGAATTATTTAACAAAGGATTTCCAATAGTTTTCGGCTTCTTGAGCAGTCAATTCGCCATCAAATACAAGCATTCGGTAGGTCAAACTGTAGCGCTTGCCTGGCTGTATCTCCCAAGAAGTATGGCGAATGGGGCAAAATTCAATAAATACATTGCCCTTTCCCTCGTATTGTCCAGGAGGCCAAACGCGGAGGGGTTCGGGATGTGCTTGGTTCGTGTTGTGACTCATAAAAAGGATTCCACTTTTCCCAGAGGGATGATCCGATTGCCCGGTCACCAAGATCCAACGCGCATTCGAACCATCAGCCGTAGCGCGGTCTTTGCCCTCTGAAGTAAGGATGCTGCTATTTGCATCTCCCCAAACCTCAGTGGCGCGAAAACCAATTCCGCCACCATAGCGGTAATCATCCAATAGAATCCCTCCAGGAATGGATGTTTGCAAGGTGCTGGTATAGTCCACCTGATAGCGGCCCTTATCGGCTGGCTTTACTTTGATGCGAAGATCCTCCTCCATGGCAATTCGTGATTCTGCAGCGGCTTTGAGGTCGACATGATTCTGCCGAACCGTCAATTCAGCGGCACCTCCTGCTTGCTTCTTGGAAAGTACATGGGAGAAATCTACCCTTCCCTTTTCGTCTCCAAGATTCCAAAAATCAACCTCTTTTCCACCAATCGTCGCTCTAGTGTAGGGCCCCCAAATTCCGTAGTGGTGGTAATGATCTTCTGGCTGTATCCTACTTAAAATTTGTCCACTCGGAGATTGAATGGGATGAATAAATCCAGATTTGCTATACGCCTCCTTGATTCCTGTCGGAACGGGCTCTTTGGTCATTTGGTAACTAAGCACCAGTTTCCCATCCAAGAGAAAGTCCATTCCCTTGGAAGATTCTTGAAGGGTTACTTCCTGAGAGTTTGCTTGAAAAATAAATACAAGAGAAAGGAATAAAAGAAGGAAGATCCTTTTGAAACGCATAAGAAATTCAGGTTATTGGGCTTTGAGATTCAATATAGGGTATATTGAATCAATTTGTCAACGATGCCTTTCAAAACTATGTGTAAAAAACTACTAGTTGGTCTGTCAATTCTGTTCCTATCGAATTTGACTTTTGGTCAAGATATGGCAGTTGTTCCATTAACCTCGGCTTGGAAACAGAAAATAGAAGCACTAGCCCCCTCCCAAATGCGGTTTCCAAGTACTTCACCAAAAAAAATCCTTCTTTTTTCACTGCACACTGGCTTTGAACATTGGGTCATCCCACACACCGAAGAGGTTTTCAAAATCCTAGGGACCAAATCAAAGGGCCTTGACATTATTCCAAGCAAGGACATTCACCAATTTGAAAAGGAATCCCTAGCAAACTACGATGCCATCGTCCTGAACAATACCTGCTCCAAACCCGATCATCGGCATCTCTTTTGGGATCAGCTGCGCGCAGAGTCCACGGCAGACTCAGCTTCGGTAATGGCAAAAGCGCAAGAATTGGAAAGCAATCTGATCGAATTTGTGGGGCAAGGCGGTGGACTACTTCTGCTTCATGGCGGAATTACCACCTTGAACAACTCTTCCAAGTTCAGTGACTTGGTCGGTGCTAGCTTTGATTACCACCCACCTCAGCAGCAAGTGGAGGTGAAATTGGAGAGCCCCAACCATCCCTTAGTTGCGGCATTCCCAAAAGAAGGCTTTTCGCATGTGGACGAACCCTATTTTTACAAGAATGCCTATTCCAAGCTGAATTTTACCCCATTGCTTTATTTTGATAATGCTCAAATACGAAGTCAACGACCCAACCAGGAACTAAAGAGTGGTAAAACTTATGTTGCTTGGATTCGCCCTGAGGGGAAAGGAAAAGTAATGTACATTGCTCCTTCCCACAACGCTCAGAGCTTTGAAAACCCTGCATTGCTGCAGTTTTTTCTAGATGGCTTGCAGTATGTGGTTGGAGATGTGAATTGTGATGAAACACCAATTAACAAATGAATTGAGAAACAGCATGGTATTTTCGAGTGAAAGCTGCTTCCAAAACCAAGTTTTTGCCAATGGGTAAAATTTTACCAACTTTAACCATGGAAAATGACAGCCTAGAATCCCTCAGCGCATTTTTAGAAGAACCTATTTTTCTACTGGAGGAAGATCAAAAAAGAATAGCAGCAACGTTGCAGGTTTCCGGTGCAAACAAGGCCTTGGCAGTTGAAGAACAGCAGGTAGCTATTTCTTCAAGTGAAAGTTCAGCTACTGATACGTTAACAACTACTGATCAAGAAATTAAATTGGAATCAGTTGAAGAGCCAATTCCAATTAAGGGTAATTTTTCAAAGGGCATATTGGTGATCCATGAGGAGGCAAACCTCAACGCAGAAGTCATGGACATGCTCGTCAAAATGCTCCATGCATGCGGACATTCCATGTCGGAGGTCGGTTTGCTTGCCGCTGAAAACTTAGAAAATCGAAGCTTGGAAGAATTCAAAGCGCTCAATGCCCATGTAGTACTCAAATTTGGACGCATCAAGCATCCGATCAATCAACTCCCAATTAGTTCGTATGAAATTCATACGGAAGAGGAAACAGAATACCTGTTTGCAGATGCACTTACTTCCATTTCCGAGGACAAGGCATTAAAAAGACAGCTTTGGAGCGCACTTCAACTTCTTTTCAACCTTAGCACAGGAAGCAAATGAACAATTCACAACTCAAGTGGGCGAAGCGGTTTAAATGGATTAGTTTGGCCGAAGGCCTTTCCTTCCTCCTACTTCTTGGCATAGCCATGCCCTTAAAATATGGTTTTGACATGCCACTTGCCGTGAAGTATTTAGGCTGGGTGCATGGGGCCTTATTTGTAGTTTATATTTATGTGGTATTCCCAACTGCCTTAAGTTTAAAATGGAGCTTTAGTCGCACTTTTTTTGCTTTAGTGGCGGCAGTTTTGCCCTTTGGTCCCTTTATTTTTGATCGCAACTTGAATAAGAGCCAACAAACTAAATTTTGATATGGCTCTGATCAGCAAAAAAAAGATAATCTATCCGATTGGAGCTGGTTTAAGACGCTACCTCACCCACTATGGCAGAGAAGTGGATATCCCGATTCACTACCACGAACTGCTCCGATACACCAATTCCATTGCACTTTACGATTCGAAGGAACAAGATACCTATTGGGAAACTGTCTTTTATGACCAAAGTGACCGGGAAGAGATTCATCAGAATGTAAAGAAAATTTATGCCTTGCTTAAAGCAGGTGGAGATCTTTCGGTGATGGAGCACCTGTACATTGATCGGATTGATCTTTGTGTCTTTGGAAATACACAGCCCTTTCGCGTGCGGATGGTCAATCGAATCAACGACAACTTTGATTACTTCTACATCAAAAATGCAGACGCCTCACGAGTGTATGGCTTGGAATTGGAAGATCTCCTTTCTCCCAATCGAATTAGCTACCTCGTGCATCAAAACACGCTCATTGAGGAACACATTGCAGGAATTCCTGGGGAGAAATTTATGCGACTCCACATGTCCGACCCCAACCTCAACCCCATCCGATTGGCGAAGGAATTTGTAAAGTTCAACGAACGCTGCTTCGTTCGCCTACTGGGAGACATGCATTCCTCGAACTTTGTCATTGATGTCACCCCAGATTTTGAAGAAACGCACTACCGCATTCGTGCCATTGACTTTGATCAACAGTGCTACGAGTCAAAAAAATCCATCTACCTACCCCAGTATTTCAAAGAAAATAATGCCTTGATTCAATTGGGGATGGATGTAATCACACCCGAGTCCATGCGTCAATACCAACGTGAAGAACGCGCACTCATCGCCACACGCGTGAAGTCCTCCCATCTCGAATTAGAGGATATTCTTCAAACCATGGAAAATGACCAGCTTGCACCTCAATCCCATGTAGATCAGCTGAAAAACGAACTCGCCAAGCATTACCAAACGAAGGATTTTTTGAAGTGCAGCTCCATGGGAGAAATTTTAAGAAAAAGTCTTTCCTTAGTTTCGCGTTAATTGAACTTGTGAACTAGAATAAAAAAGGTCATGAAAGAAAACCGAATTGATTTTGCCAATTTTCAATGGATAGATTTGGAAAATCCCAAACTAGCCGAGTTAACCCAAATGATTAAACCTTACGGCTTAAATCCACACCTAATTCATGATTTAGTACAGGTGGGTCACTTACCCAAACTTGAAAAAGTAGGTGAATTCAACTTTCTAATTCTACGCGCATTTAGTGCCAAGCCAAATGGAAAATTGACCACCATACCTGAGCTTAGTAATAAGATTGGATTCTTTTTCACAGATGAAATCCTGATCTCGGTCCATCAAAAGCCTTTTGAATTCTTGGGTGAAATTTCTGGACCTTTTGAAAACCCAGAATCACTCATCTTAAAAATCACCGAGAAAATGCTGGCAACCTATGAAGCACCTGCAAATTGGTTGTCAGAAGAAATGGATCATTTCGAAAGTGATGTTTTCCTTGGTCGTAAAAAACGATTCTCGGTAGAGCAACTCTATTTTGCGAAAGCAAAAGCCCGCGCTTGCAAAAAAGTTCTCAACTTGACGCAGACCCTATTGCAGCACCTAAGCGTACAGCCAAGCAACGAAGCGCAACTTCAGGATTTGAAGGAAAGCACATCCAGCCTAATCCTTCAATTCGAAGATTTTTTGGATGAAGCCAACTCCCTATTGAACATTTATTTGTCGAGCAACTCCCAGAAGACCAATGAAGTCATGAAGCTTTTGACGGTTTTTTCGGCGTTTTTTCTACCCCTAACCTTTCTTGTGGGAGTTTATGGGATGAACTTTAAGTTTATGCCTGAGCTGAACTGGGAATACGGGTATTACCTCACCTGGGGGGCCATGCTCAGCATTTCAATAGCGATTTTCACCTGGTTTAAGGTTCGAAAAATCATCTAAAGCCATCCATCCCGTAAAAAAACCTCCCAATGGAGGTTTTTTTATGGGAGTCAAATGAAAACTGATGTGATTTTCCGCTTATTAAACACTAACCAAAAGAAATAAGGATTGAAAATCAATTAAGTGGGCTGTCGACAGTGGACCGTCGTCTGTTAGCGATTATCCGCATTGTTATACACTCCACTATTGCGATTTGCATAATTGCGGATAATCACAAAAATTAATTCACCAATCGTCTTAGGTAAGCGCCGTAACCGCTTTTACCAAGCTTGGTGGCAGCCTCCAGCAACTTTTCCTTGCCAATAAATCCATTTCGATAGGCAATTTCTTCAATGCAACCGATTTTCAAGCCTTGACGCTCTTCGATCACTTCTACAAACTGGGCTGCTTGCAGCAGGGACTGATGGGTACCTGTATCTAACCAGGCCGTTCCTCTATTGAGTATGGCTACCTGGAGCTTTCCTCTTTTGAGGTATTCGTTATTCACATCGGTAATCTCCAATTCCCCGCGAACACTTGGTTTGATATTCTTGGCAATTTCCACCACCTCGTTGTCGTAGAAATACAATCCCGGCACAGCATAGTTAGACTTAGGCTGTGCAGGTTTTTCTTCTATGGAGATCGCCTTTTGATTGGCATCAAACTCCACTACCCCGTAGCGCTCTGGGTCGGTGACGTGGTAAGCAAAAACTACACCACCGTCTGGATTGGTATTTTCTTGTAGCGTCTTGTGCAAGCCTGAACCGTAAAAAATGTTATCCCCTAGCACTAGAGCAACCTTATCTTTTCCAATAAACTCCTCTCCAATGATAAAGGCTTGTGCCAATCCATCTGGGCTAGGCTGTACCGCATAGCTAATCTGGCAACCTACATGCGAACCATCACCCAACAATTTTTGAAATGCTGCTGAATCTTCGGGCGTGGTAATGATTAAAATCTCCTGAATTCCTGCCATCATCAAGACGGACAAGGGATAATAAATCATCGGCTTATCGTAAACCGGCATAAGCTGCTTACTCACTGCAATCGTCAAGGGATAAAGTCGGGTGCCAGACCCTCCCGCTAAAATGATTCCTTTCATAAAAAAAGATTAAATACAGCCCAAAGCTACCAAGCTTCATAGATTAAAAAAAGAAAAGAAACGTTTGGTACAGCGGGTATTCGGTGAGAAAGGATATTTTTGAGGGATAAACCTGCCTAAAAATGTATCGTACGCTTCTGTTTTCAGTTTTTTCTCTGGCTGTTGCCCTTGTTTCCTGTACTTCAAAAGAAATTAAGTTCAGTCCAAGCACCTCGGAGCAATTCCGTCCTGTTTATCATTTCACTCCTAAAAAAGGTTGGATGAACGACCCCAATGGCTTGATCTACATCGATGGGGAGTACCATCTGTTTTTCCAGTACAACCCAGATAGCACCGTGTGGGGCCCCATGCATTGGGGACATGCAGTTTCCAAAGACTTGATTAACTGGGAGGAGCTTCCAATCGCGCTATTCCCAGATAGTTTGGGGACTATTTTTTCAGGGAGTGCCGTGTATGATGCGGATAACAGTTCCGAATTAGGGACCAAGGACAACCCTCCACTCGTGGCGATTTTCACCTACCATAATGCCCTTCAAGAAAAGGTGGGGGCTGTTGACTTTCAGACGCAAGGGATAGCCTATTCGGTGGATAAGGGCAAAACTTGGAGCAAATACGAATCGAATCCCGTGCTTCTTAATCCAGGAATTCGGGATTTTAGGGATCCAAAGGTCACCCAGATCACCAAAGCCAATGGAACAAAGGCTTGGTTGATGACCTTAGCGGTTAAAGATATAATTCAGTTTTACGAGTCTCCCAACTTGAAAGATTGGACGCTTTTGGGCGAGTTTGGACAGGGTGTAGGTGCGCATGGAGGGGTTTGGGAATGCCCAGATTTAATTTCCATGAAGGCCCCTGATGGCAGTCAAAAATGGGTGCTTCTAGTAAGTATGAACCCCGGAGGACCCCAGAAAGGCTCTGCTACCCAATATTTTATTGGAGACTTCAAAGAAGGCCTGTTCACTCCTGACGATACCATGATCCGCTGGTTGGATTATGGACCTGACAATTATGCTGGGGTGACTTGGTCCAATCTTCCTACAGATCAGGATCGAAACTTGTGGATCGGTTGGATGAGCAACTGGGACTATGCACAAGTGGTGCCTACCAAGACCTGGCGCTCAACATTGACCTTACCTCGAGAAATCAGCCTTTTTGATGTGGATGGCACCTTGCTTCTCAAATCCACACCAGCTAGAGAGCTTGAAAAACGCAGAAAAGCAAGCTATTCCATTTCTAAAAACGAGTCTTTTCTTCCTTCTTCCGCAGTTGAGATTTTAGCAGATGTTACCAGTGACGAAGCATTCTCCTTGACGCTCTCCAATGAATTAGGGGAGGAAATCACGGTGTCAAAAGAAATGGGATTGGTCACGGTGGATCGCCGAAAAGCTGGAAAAATAAATTTCAACGGGGATTTTGCAGCTGCTCATTCCGCTCCTATGTCTTGGAAAGCAGCATCCATACGGATTTTCTTGGATGCTTCTTCGATAGAAGTTTTTGTCAATGAGGGAGAATTGGTGCTGACTTCTATCCTATTTCCATCTTCCCCTTGGAAAAAAGTAACCCTCAACCAAGGCTTGGATGCGCTTCAAATTATGGATTTACAGTAATCCTCGAAATCCTGTCTAGAAAAAAAAGAAGCTTCTCAGCAATTTCTAATCCTCGTTTTTAAAGGGTAGAGAACGAAGCCAACAATTCGATTTCTTGGGATTAAATTCAACTATTCCAGTGAGTTACAAGAAGTCCTAAACCAGTTCATTTCAAAAATTAAACCTTGGAAGCTTTGGTTTTTTAGGGTAGCAACTGGAATTTAAGTTGTTTGTTCTGAAAAAAAAGTAGTATCCTTGGATTATAAACGGAGTGCGGTGATCGAGGCTTTCATTTCATTAGAACCTCAAAAATCGCCTGTTTTTAAAGGACCAAAATCAACTTGGAAAATCTAGAAGTTTAGATTTTCGATCATTAACGTACATTATTTATGAAAAAAGAGGCATGGGGCTCGCGAATAGGCTTAATTCTAGCCATGGCTGGAAATGCAGTCGGGCTTGGTAACTTCCTTAGATTCCCCGTTCAGGCCGTTCAAAATGGCGGCGGAGCATTCATTCTACCTTACATCATTTGTTTCCTCTTGATGGGAATTCCCTTGCTATTTACAGAATGGAGCATGGGACGTTTGGGTGGAAAGTTGGGCAACCACAG
>CANGZP010000025.1 GCA_947458475.1 Cyclobacteriaceae bacterium
CCGCGAATACAGCTACAAAACTTACAATACCCCTGAATTCCAACGAGCATCTGTATCAGGTTGGGAGCGACTTTTTGAAGGGGATGTACCTCCATCCGTCTCCCAAAAATCTCCTGGTTTGGGGGATGATGACCAAGAGCTGCTTACTTTTCCAAGTAGGGCTTCCGCAGGGGAGGTATCCATGGCATTGCAGCAGGAAGCCGGTGCTGGAACAGGAACGACCTTTCAAGTAGAGCGAAGTTATATCGTGGCCCAAATGTCTACGGGGTTGCTTATCCTCGATCAGCAACTGGCACATGAGCGGATCCTCTACGAGCGCTACGGCAAGCAACTGCAAACGACCCAAGGAGCCTCGCAACAATGCTTGTTTCCGACGGTACTGACCCTGAATCCAGCAGACTTTGCCTTGGTGATGGATATGCTCCCGGAACTGGTAAGCCTTGGCTTTCTCGTCGATGAGTTTGGCAAAGACACGGTAGTCATCCGAGGGGTGCCTGCAGAGACGCAGGTAAAAAATGAAAAGGAACTCTTTGAAGGATTGATTGAGCAGTTTAAGAATTTTAAAAATGAGCTTTCCCTAGATAAAAAAGAAAATCTAGCCCGCTCGCTAGCCAAAAGGTCCTGCCTCAAGAAGGGACAAAAGCTAGATGCACAAGAGATGGAAACCCTAGTTGGGCAGCTTTTTGCTTGTCCAAACCCAAATTATTCCCCTTCTGGAAACAAAACCTTCGTGAAATTGGATTTAACTAGCATTCACGCCTTCTTCGCAAAATAATATGTTTAGAAACATCACGCCGGTTGTCAAAAATCTATTGCTGATCAACATCGCTGTTTTTTTGGTAGCCACCTTTGTGTTCCCTTCTCTGGACCAATGGTTTGCCCTCTACAATATTCAGAGTACCTACTTCAAGCCATTTCAATTTCTCTCCTACATGTTTATGCATGCCGACTTTTGGCATCTATTCAGCAACCTATTTGGGCTCCTGATTTTTGGTCCCCTGTTGGAACAGTTTCTTGGTCCCAAAAAACTTTTTATCCTGTGGATGGTCTCTGGTATGGGAGCAGGAGTACTCTACTCTGGCTATACTTTGGTGCAGTACCGCACCATGGAGGAGAAGGTTTTGGCTTTTGAAGCCAATCCAGATCCGGAGTACTTTAACCGCCTAGTGATCGAGAATAGGGGCTACTTTTCACCTGAAGTGTTTGATTTTGTGGATCAGTACAGCAGAAATCCAGAGGATCCTAACCATATTGAGCGAGCGGAAGAGACCTTGGACACCATCTTGAGGCTGCAAGTCAACCAGCCCATGGTCGGTGCTTCAGGAGCACTATTTGGGATTTTGATTGCTTTTGGCATGCTGTTTCCCAATACGCAACTCTTTCTTCTATTTCCCCCCATACCGATTAAAGCGAAGTACATGGTGCTTTTCTACGGGCTTTATTCGGTGTACAATGTGCTGTTGACAAGTCCTACCGATAACGTGGCCCACTTTGCGCACCTCAGTGGCCTGGTCGTTGGTGCAATCTTAGTTTACTTCTGGAAAAAAAATAGAAATAGCTTCTACTGATATGTATTCAAGCTTTTGGGATAATTTAAAAAACGCATTTAACCGTCGGGACAATAGCTTATACAAGCTAATAGCCATCAACCTGGTTGCTTTTTTTATCCTGTTGATTTCGCGTGTAGTCCTGACGCTTAGCGGCTTTGGAGAAGTCTACAAGGAAGGACTGAAATGGATCATGATGCCCGCGTCTTTGCCTACGCTAGCCAAACAACCCTGGTCTATCTTCACCTACTTCTTTTTGCACGAGGGGCCTTTTCACATTCTGTTCAATTTGCTATTTCTCTACTATTTTGGACTCCTCATCCATCAGTATTTGGGGAGTAGGAAGCTGACCAACTTGTACATTCTAGGCGGGCTTTTTGGAGCAGGTTTTTACGTGTTGATGTACAACATTGCTCCCTACTTTGCAGGAGCAGTGGATACTTCTTTTATGCTGGGTGCCAGTGCGGGGGTATTTGCTGTGGTGGTAGGTGCAGCTACGCTTGCGCCACAAACTACTTTTGTGCTTTTGCTGTTGGGGCCAGTCAAAATTGTCTACATCGCGGCCTTTTATGTGCTCCTTTCTTTTGCCAATTCTATTGGTGAAAATGCCGGTGGAGAAATCGCCCATTTGGGTGGGGCTATGCTTGGCTTCGGCTATATCTTCTTGTTGCGAAAAGGCTGGGACTTGGGTATTCCCATCCAAAAAGTGGGGCTATTTTTCGAAAATCTGGGCACTAGACGCGCTCCGAAAGTAAGTTACAGAAGGACTTCCTCCACTAAACCAAGCAGTACAAATTCAGCGAACAAGGAGACCCTCAGCCAAGAGGAGGTGGATAAAATCCTCGACAAAATTGCTGATAAGGGATACGAGGGACTCACGAAGGAGGAAAAAAGAAAGCTTTTTGAATATAGTAAGAAGTAAGTTCAATCAGTCAACAGCTAACAGTCCACTGTCGACGGTCGAGTCGTGATCTGACTGGGTTTAGCATCCATACTTCGTACTTGGTACTTGGTACATTGTACTATGGTGTGGTCCGTCGACCGTCAACTGTTGACAAGATTTAGCACTTATTTTCCGAGTGGAAATTGCAGTCCGAATCGAAAGTAGGTTTGCTGTATACCTTGGCTTTGAAACTTAAATTCGGTACTAAGTCCCACCCAATCGGTGATGGGCACCACTGCTCCCACGCCCACATTTGCCCCACTAAAGTTTTTGCGTGTTCCTGCTGTGTTAGGTTGCGGATTTTCAGTAGTCAAGCTGTAGCCACTGACCACATAAACCTGGGATTTGCCTTCAGAGAGGTAGTAGCGAAGGTCGGCGCTAAAGTTGCTCGCCCTGCCAACCGCTGGGAAAATCTGGGTATAGCTTGGCATCAATCCAAATTTGGGTGCGAAAAAATACTCCCAGCCAAGTCCAATACCTGGCTCGTCCATTCTCAAGCCATATTGGCCCAAAACATGAAGCCTGGAATCCCCTTGTTCCTGTGCTTGTAGCACGTTGAATGATCCAAAAATCAGGAAAATCAGGAGCAGTAAGTTTTTCATAGCAGCATTTTTTACGAAGCTACCAAATCCCTTTCGTAGTCCAAATTATTCTACCACTTGGACCAACCGGCCCAACCTGCCTCGCTGATCTATGCCTTCTAGGATCAGCAAATGTCGTGTTGCAGTTTCAGAATTGTAATAGGATAGGCTGGCTTTACCTGCTTGATCGGTGGTGATCTGTGGATTCCAATACAAGGTAGCGCGCTGGTCTGGTTGGGTATTGGCCGAAGAATTCTCCTCGTATTTGGGGCTATAGAAGGTTCGGGCGGTGGAATAGCCGCTGTATTTGGTCACCAAGGTTCCCCCAACACTGCCATAAGAAATACTTGTACCTGCCTTGGTGTAGACGGCGATGACCCCATTTCCTCCTTGAGCACCAAATAGTGCTGTGCTAGCAGGGTCCTTAAATACCTCTACACTTTCCACATCTCGTGGACTAATGCCACGAAGCGTGAATGCATCAACTGGTACATTGTTGAGCATATACATCGGTTCTGTACCAGCCTGAATAGACCCTACCCCTCGGATCTGTACGGTGGCATTGAATCCATCAAAAGTGACGCGTACCCCGGCTACACGACCTTGGATTAGCTGAAAAATATTAATAAATCCTTCACCCCCTGGAATGTCCTCTGGCTTGATCACTGCATCGCCTTCTCCATAGATTTTACGGGCTTGGGTCTGCTCCTCCTGGAGGGTCTCCGCCACTACGGTGATTGCATCTAGTTCTTTATCAATTAGGGCTCCATTGGCCTCTTGCATCAGGTTCCGCTTGCGGACAGTTGCTGCCAATCCTTCCGGCCAAACGCTATTGGTTGGGTAGACGCCTCCCAGCTGAGTAAATGGCAGTTTGGGCGCAGCAATAGCTAGGTTTATAAAATTTCGAGCACGAAGGTCTTCTGCAGTAAGTGTGACTTCAAGGGAATCTTGGTACCGAAGATCAGTCAAAAAGAAGTTGCCATCTGGACCATATTCCGTGGAAAGAAGTTCTACTCCCTCCCCAACAAGGGCTGAAATTTTTCCTCCTCCCAATCCTTTTTTGGTAGGGCTTTGTTCTTGTATTTTCCCGGAAATGGTAATTCCCTGTTCGATGTAAAAGCCCTGATCAGGCAATTGGTTTTGGAAAACATTTTCCCAATCAAATCGAGTCCAGCCATGGGTCAATAGGACCAAATCGAGCTGCTCGGCAGCGTTGGGAATATCTTTTCTAAAATAATATCCAGGGCGGTAGACTTTTCCCTTCAAGTCACTACTTAGCAGTAGGTGAGAAAAGAGCGTTCCCTGCAAATCACTTTCATCCTCAACTTGATCCAGATCGACCACCGACAAGGAAAAGTTTGCTGGCGCAATGCTATCGAGGAAAGAACTCTTGAGCTCCAAGTTTACTTTTCCACGGGGTTGAAGGGATGCGTTTGGAGTGGACAACTCCAGGGTTAATTCATCCTTATTTTGAACAAATACGAGTCGCTCCATAAGGGGTCTGCCTTGGGCATCCAGTACCGCTATCGTATGGATGCCACTTGGAAGGTTTTTCTTTGGTATGCGTACACCCCAGACTCCATTTGTAAGGGTTCCTTCGGCCATGTAATTGATCAATCCGCGGGTATGGCTTACCAAGAGAAGCTTTTCTGAAATGCCCTCACCTTGGATAATTGCGGAGATGAAGGTGCCGTCTTTTGGATTTTGAACTTGAATGCTGAGGCCTTTCTCCAAGGCTTTTGGCAGCGGAATTTTACGCGTTACACCCAGCGTACTGTCTTGGAGGATGGCGACATAATCGGGTTTTTTGGGGGTAAACTCCAGTTTTCCTAACCCAGCTTCATTGGTGGTAAACTGAGTTCCTTCCTCCTCTGCTATACTTCCTTGAAGCTGGAGTGGGCTGCCGTCTGGAAATACCGCTCGAATGGCTACCGTTGATTTCTTTCCAATCACCCAATTTCCCCCTTCTGGCAAAAATTGAATATCTGCAGCTTCTAAAGCGTAGGGAAGCTTTACTTTTTGAAGGATGGTGTATCCTGGGCTCTCTTCAAAAGAAAGGGCAAGGTGTTGGGAGGGATGGGGGCTATTGGGGATGGAAAAACCAAATTCCGTCATGCCTTGGGAATTCAGTTGAAGGGTTTGACTAAAGAGTTCATCCTCTCCCGCGATGGCCTGCAACTTGATGGGTTGATTGCTTAAGGGTTCACCGGCTGCATTGACCCCTATAAGGGACAATTTGTACCGAACCTTTTCATTTTCCACCCGAATGTCTAGTACGTCTATTTTAGGTAAAAAAGTGCCACCAAGCCCATCTACTACTTGCACTTGCTGCGTGAAAAAGTAGTCTTCTCCAAAATTGCGCATCCAAGTGGTGTAGGCCTTGAGTTGGTAGGTGCCTGACTTCCCAAAGCTGGGAAAGTTAAAATCTCCAGTTCCTCGGCCATTTTCCAAGTAAATAATTTTTTGAGCGACGCGAAGGCCATCCCCATCAAACAAGTCTACGTAGAGCGTTTTGCTGAGTGGGGAAGGGAGCTGCTCACCGCCTGCAACGACATAGGCCGAGAACCAGAGGTCATCTCCTAGCGTGTAGGTAAATTTATCCAGGTGGAGGTAGGCCTTTTCAACCGGAAATTCATCCTGATAGCTCTTGAAGTAGTCTTGAATTTGTTTGGGTAGTCCTTCTTGGGCTTGAGTTGGAACTGAAAAAATGAAGAAGCCAAGAAAAAAAAGTGGGGAAAGGATGTATTTCATAGAAAAAAGTATGTGGTGTTAGAAGCTTTAACCGATAAAAAGGCTTTAGGGTTGTTCTGTCGGACTATTATTTTCCGAAGGCTGGAGTTGAGCTACTTCATTCTTGTTGGCAAGCTGTCCACAGGCAGCATCGATGTCCTGTCCTCTAGACTTGCGCACCTTGGCAATAATCCCTTGTCCTTCCAATACGCGGATATATAGGTCTACGGCCTCTTGGGATGCCTGTCTGAATTCCCCTTCATCGATGGGGTTGTATTGAATGAGATTTACCTTGGAAGGGATGATTTTGCAAAATTTGGCAAGGGCCTTGGCATGCCGCTCGTCGTCGTTGATTCCTTCCCATATGACATATTCATAGGTTACTTTTCGCTTGGTACGAGCATACCAAAAGGATAAGGCGTCGGCCAAATCTTCCAGAGGGTTCACCTCGTTGATTGGCATCAGGCGGGTTCGGGTCTCGTTGATGGCGGAGTGTAGGGAGATAGCCAAGTTGAATTTGACCTCATCCTCTGCCATTTTGCGAATCATCTTCGGAATTCCCACTGTGGAGAGGGTGATTCTACGGGGAGCCATGCCCAACCCATCCGCGGAGGTGATTTTATCGATAGCCCCGATGACATTGGCGTAGTTGAGTAGGGGTTCGCCCATGCCCATAAAGACGATGTTGGTCAAAGGCCGCTGAAAATAGGTTTCCGCCTCATCTTTGATGGCGACTACCTGGTCATAGATTTCATCTGAATTGAGATTCCGCATGCGCTTCAATCGAGCAGTTGCGCAAAAATTGCAATCCAAACTGCAACCCACTTGAGAAGAGATACAGGCAGTAATCCGTTTGGTGGTGGGGATAAGCACAGATTCGACGATTTTATCATCAAAGAGTTTGACCGCATTTTTGATGGTGCCGTCACTGCTGTGCTGCATCAGATCCACACGGATGTGGTTGATGGTAAAGTGGGTTTTGAGCAGTTCCCGAGTGGAAAGTGAGATGTTGCTCATCTCGTCAAAATTCTTCAGCGACTTATTCCAAAGCCATTCGTATACTTGCTTGGCTCGGAACTTTTTTTCGCCCTGTTCAAGAAAGAATTCTTCCAGTTCGGGCAAACTTAATTTACGGATGTCTTTTTTCTGAAGTTCCACGCCACAAAGGTAGGGATTGAAATTGGGAAAGCAGACAGGATTGGCCAATGCCATTCAAAATTAATGGGTCATGCTTTCTGTTTTTATTGCGAGTTTCCTGCTTCCTTTTCTTGGAAAAAGAAGGGGATTCAAGAACATATCTCTTATTTTTGTAGGGAAAATTCAAACCCCTTGCTATGCGCCAATCTTGGTGGAAATTTCTTACTGTAGGGCTATTGATGTACACGCTCGTTGGCGGGCTGCTGCTGGAGGTTCCTCGGCTTCCCATCCTGAATGAGACCATCCGTGCACTTCATTTTCATGTGACCATGTGGTTTGGAATGATATTGATGCTCCTCGTGGCAGCCTGGAACAGTGTCAAGTATCTGAGAAGCAATGAGCTGAAGTACGACGACATCGCCTTGGAGTTTACCAATGCCGCCATTTTATTTGGGGTATTGGGAATCGTTACGGGCATGCTTTGGGCCAAATTTACCTGGGGGGATTATTGGAGTGGAGATCCCAAGCAGAATGCTTCTGCGATCGGATTGCTCATGTACTTTGCCTATTTAGTTTTGAGAGGCAGCCTTTCGGATGCACAGCAGCGGGGCAGAATTGCTGCGGTGTACAATCTTTTTGCCTTTGCTGCTTTTATCCCTTTGATCTTTGTATTGCCACGTCTTACCGATAGTCTTCACCCTGGAAATGGGGGAAATCCTGGCTTCAATGCCTACGATTTGGACTCCAAACTCCGGCTTGTATTTTACCCTGCCATTGTAGCTTGGACACTTTTGGGAACTTGGATCGCAACTGTTCGTGTTCGTATCCGTAGGCTAGAGCGAGAAGTGGAGGAAAACCGTATTAACGATTGATCGATGAAAAAATTTGTGCTATTTCTTTTGATGAGTATGTCGCTTGTGGCGGTTCAGGCCCAGGAAAAAATTGCTGTTACTGCTGCTGATTACAGCAACAACGAGGTAGAAATGGCAGACCTCATGCGAAGTGAAGGAAAAATATATGTGTTGGTGGGGGTGATTGTATTGATTTTCATTGGCCTGCTGGCCTATGTGATTCAAACAGACCGGAGGGTTTCCAAGTTGGAAAAAAGTAGAACAAATTAATTAGGGATAGGACATGAAGAAGGGACATTTAATTGCCTTGGGAATTATTGCCGTAGCGATTGCGATCATCCTCACCTCAATTGGTGATGCGAGTAGCTACGAGAGTTTTGATACCGCACTTGAGATGAAGAAAGAGGGTGAGGACAAGGCTATCCACGTGGTGGGCAAGCTACAGAAAGATGCTGCAGGGCAAGTGGAAGGGATTGAAGTCAGAGAAGATAAAACCTCCTTCACCTTTATGTTAGTAGACAACGAGGGCACCACTCAAAAAGTATTTTACAATCAGCCCGTGCCGGCGGATTTTCATCGATCCGAGCAAGTAGTGGTCATTGGTAGCTACCGAGATCAAGAAATCTTTGTGGCAGACAAGATCCTCATGAAGTGTCCTTCCAAGTACCAAGAAACAGACGTTCAAGCTGCGGGCATCTGATGGTAAATTCTATTCCAAGTAAAATCGTATGATAAATACCTTTGTGGGCAATTTTGGTCACCTGACTACCTTGGTGGCTTTTGTGAGTGCCTTGGTGACCGCATTTGCCTATAGCCAATACTTCAAGGCCAACGAACTGGAGAAGGACAGCTGGAGAAGATTTAGCCGGGTGAGTTTTTACATCCACGCGGTTTCTACCAGCTTGATCGCGGTGTCCTTGTTTGAGATTATCTACAATCAGCGCTACGAGTATTTTTATGCCTACTCGCACAGCTCGAAAGCGCTTCCCGTTCATTACATGATTTCCAGTTTCTGGGAAGGTCAAGAAGGGGCATTTATTCTCTGGGCATTTTGGAATGTAGTGCTTGGATTGATCCTAGTACACACCAACAAGTTTTGGGAAGCGCCTGTGATGGTGGTATTTTCCTTGGTGCAAGCCTTCCTCGTTTCCATGATTCTTGGCGTGGTGGTAGGAGATCTTAAGATTGGTAGTTCGCCTTTTATTTTACTTCGGGATGCTACGCAAGCGCCGATTTTTGACCTAAATCCGGACTTTGTACCCGAAGATGGTACCGGCCTCAATCCCTTGTTGCAGAATATTTGGATGGTCATTCACCCACCTACTCTGTTTCTAGGCTATGCATCCACCTTGGTTCCTTTTGCGTTCTTGATTGGGGGATTAGTGACCAAAAAATATGCTGAATGGATTCGTCCAGCTTTGCCTTGGGCGATTTTCTCGGCGATGATTTTGGGAATGGGCATCATCATGGGAGCCTATTGGGCTTACGTGACGCTCAACTTTGGGGGGTATTGGAACTGGGATCCGGTGGAAAATGCGGTGTATGTGCCTTGGCTGATTTTGGTGGCGTCCATACATACCATGATTACCTTTAAGAAGAGTGCAACTGCTTTGAAGACCTCCATCGTTTTGGTAATTCTCAGTTTTATTTTGGTGCTGTACGCAACCTTCTTGGTTCGTTCAGGAGTGCTTGGAGATGCTTCGGTTCACTCATTTACCGATTTGGGTCTCTCTGGACAGCTCTTGATCTACTTGCTATTTTTTATGGGCGTGGCGATTTTCCTTGCTGTTCGTGCTTGGAAACACCTGCCTACTTCCGAACGTGAAGCATCGGTTTATTCCCGTGAGTTTTGGATTTTCTTGGGAGCGATGACGCTGGGATTGATGTCCTTTCAAGTGATTTTGCCTACTTCCATTCCTGCTTGGAATGCCTTGGTGGAAAGCTTTGGAGGAATTTCCAACATGGCTCCTCCTGCGGATCAGGTAGGCTTCTATACCAAGTTTCAATTGTGGTTTGCGGTAGTGTTGGCATTATTGACTTCCGTAGGACAGTTTTTCTGGTGGCAAAAAATCGACAGAAAGACCTTGACAGAATCGCTAGTGGCCCCTTATGTGATTTCGATTATTCTCTCTACTCTGGTGATTGTCTTGGCCAAAGTTTACGACTGGAAATACATCATCATTGTGTTGACGGGAATGTTTACGATAGTAGCCAATGCCTTCATTTTGATCAAGCTACTCAAAAAATCCACCTTCAAACTTGCAGGAGGTTCGCTGGCCCACATCGGTTTGGGGATGATTTTGATCGGCATCATGTTTAGCTCCGGCTACTCGGAAGTGATTTCGATGAATATGTCTGGATTGACTTACAGCAACAGTTGGGAGGATGAAATGAACAAGGAGCACGTGTTACTCTGGATCAACAAGCCTACTCAGATGAAGGACTACACGGTGATCTACCGTGGCAGACAAAAGAAAGCAGTAGGAATCCCTGAATACGTGCCAGCCAAAATCTTAGCTTCCACCGGTGAGGTGAATGAAGCGATAGCTTTGGAAGATTACAAAGCTTACTTCAAAAAAGGAGATACGGTACAGTTGGTTTTGGAAGAGAACGACTACTTCAAAATTGATTACCTAAAAAACGAGGCCTTGCAGTTTTCACTTTCGCCCATGTCCCAGTTCAACGAAGGGATGGGAGGCTTGATCTCGTCACCCGATTCCAAAATCTACCTGAACAAGGATTTGTACACCTATGTGGCTGCGATGAATGATTTCGCGGATCCAGAGTGGAAGGAAGATGAAACCTACGAAGTCAGCAAGGGGGAGCAATTCCATGTGGCCGATTTCGTGGCGTATTTTGATGGGGCAGAGGTATTGAAAGAGCTAGATGGCTACACCTTGAAAGAAGGAGATGTTGCTGTAAAGGCTAAAATCCGTGTGTTGGATTACGATGTTGAAAAATTACTTGAGCCTACCTTTATCATTCGGGACAATCAGGTGGGAAAACTTCCTGTGATTGATTCTGAATTGGGAATTAAAATCAGCTTGGAAAACATTCTTCCAGAGCAAAATAAGTTTGTCTTCAAGGTAAATCAGTACCAGAAAGACTATGTGGTGATGAAGGCAATTGTGAAGCCCTACATCAACGTGCTTTGGATCGGAACGATTGTGATGCTATTCGGATTTACCGTGGCCATTTACCGGCGATTTGACGAGTTTGTCAAAATGCGAGATAAGGGGATTGAATAGTTCGTCATCTATTTTTCGATGAGGATGATTGAGTATTTATTCTGGGGTAGTAGGAGGTAACAGGCATAAAATACGATGGAAATAGGGTGGAAATACCCGCCGCGGCGGGCCGCTTCGTGAAATAGCCAATCGTTCTAGGAGCACAGCAGGTTTTATTGAACCTCAACATTTATTTTTAGGATTATCCGCTTTTTCACCACTAACCAAAGAAAACAAGGTTTGAGGGTCAATTCGATAAGCTGTGGACCGTTGACCGTGGTCTGTCAACATTATCCGCAGTTATAATTGGGCATGCTGAGCTACTGGTATGATTGCGGATAATCGCATTATTTTTTGTCCAGAAAAATGCGGGCTAGGGTGCTCGCTACCCCATCCTCTTTGTGGTGTTTGGTGATCTCATTGGCGACTGCCTTTACTTCTGGAAAAGCATTTTCTACTGCCACTCCCCAGCCCACCTGCTGAATTAGGTCGATGTCGTTGTAGCCATCGCCGAAGGCCACTACTTCGTCTAGGCCAATGGCATATCCATGGTCTAGAATTTTTTTCAAGCCTGTGGCTTTGGAGATCGGTTTCGGCGCAATTTCCAAATAGGTATCTTTGGATCGGTAGAGGTGGATTTGTGTTCCCAGTCTTTGGAGGAGGGTTTGGTAGAGTAGGGCTATTTTTGCAGGATCTCCCATGCACATGACCTTATGTGCGCCGTAATTCGTCGCTGACCAGTTTTCAAGGACTTCAAGGGGACTTTTCCAGGTAGGATGCACTTTGGTGTTTTGAATCTCTCGAGAGGCCCAATGATCTTCTTCAGGAGTATACCAGTTTTCTCCATGGAAAAGACTGAGGTGTAGCCCTTCTGGTAGGGCAGTGTGGACGATTTCTTGAACTAGGGCGATTGGGATGGTGAAGGATTCGAGTTCTTTTCCTTCCCCATCCAAAACCAATGCGCCGTTGTAGGCGATAAGGGGTTCTTTGGGGCGATTCAGGTCTTGAAGTAGGTGTCGCATGGCTGCGGGCATGCGCGCACTTTCTAGAAAAAATGGAATCTCAGTTGGAATGGAAGAGACGATGGCGATGAGGTTTTCCGAAAGCGAGCGCTCTGAGTTGAGGAGGGTGCCGTCTATATCAGAGCAAATGGCTTTAAAAGTCATGGAGGAAGGGAATTGTGGAGTAGTGAATGGGTTGGGCTACGAATCTAGCAAAACTCCATCGCTTGAGCGTAAAAAATCCTGGGTGGCGAAGGTGTATTCTTCTAGGGAAATGTTCTGCGGGTTGTAGGAATCGGTTTGGATAAACTGGATGGTGATTTTCTCGTAATCCGCCGCCTTTTCAAAATCTCTCAGGTACAGTTCGGCACAGTTGCGGGCGAGGAGTTCCCGCTGCTCGGCTAGGATCTTTGGATCCCCGTTTTCGAGTTTAAGGAAAATGATGGATTCTTCTACTCCCTCTTGATTCGAAGTGGAGAGGTTGACGCTCATCCCTTCAAATTTTCCCAAGGCCCGAATTTCTTCAGAAGGCAGGAATCCATCTCCTAGAAGCCCCTCCATTCCATTGAAGGCAAATTCGGCGAGTTCTTCAGGGGCGCAGCTACAGCTCCAACAAAAAAGGAAAAGCAAAGGAAGGAGTCGGTGAGGTTTCATGAGGAGGGGTGGCTTTTGGGATCCACTAAAATCGGATTTGGTAGTAGACAAATCGCTTGTCTTCTGGATTTTTAATGCGTGTGATCAAGGGGAAGCCTTTTTTAGCCAAGTATTGGCTGTTGATTGCTTTGATTAGGCGAGAGCGTTTGATTCGTTTGGAGTCAAAGTTGGTGATTTGATGTATTCCAAGTAGCATATCGAAAGCTTCAGTACTCAATTTCTCCCCATTATGCGGAAGTAACTTCTCAAGGATTTCTGTGCTTTCATCTTCAGATTCTTGTTCTAATTCAGACTCTATTTCAGCATCCAATCCGGTCTGCAAAGTTGCATTTCTTCTTTTTTGGAGTTGAATTCCTATCCAAAGAGAAAGAAGAATTAAACAAGGGATGCTTACCCAGAGGAGTAGGGTGGAAATCGAAGTGGTTTTGGTAGTGTCTGGAGCATCAAGTTGAATCATTTGTCCTATCTCCCTGGATTGGCTTCGAATAAAATCTAAGTCGATTTCTACTTCTTTTCCTTCGGTAGCACTATTGATGTTGTAATCAAAATAGCGGAATTTATTTCCAATAATTTCATAATAGGGGGTGTGAAACATCTCCACATTTTTATTGCCCTCGTAAAAAAATAGTTTGCCGGTTTCCTTCTCTACTAAAATCCAGATGTACCAACCAATACTTGGTATTTGGGAAGTAGTGACACTAAATGCATAGTCTTGGGTCTCGTACAATTGACTTTCATTGGCATGGGCAATTTGACCGAGATTAAATTCTTTAATGTCAATTTGAATGGGCTGCCATGATTTTTTTTCAAAGTCAAAAAAGAAGCCATTTATTTCCTCTTCCAGTCTCGAGATTCGAGGGTTATTGTATTCCCCTAACCAAGTCACTATCCCTTTTGAAGTTTGGTAGGACCCTAATGGGAAATAGTCCAAGGGCTGATTTTTTGTTTGAATAAATTCCCAGGACCCATTTAGGGAGTCAAATTGCATTAAATCTGCATGGTAATTCCACAGCCCCCTTCCAGCTAAAATATGATAGGAATTGTTTCTTTCAAACAAATAGGATCCGCAGGTATACCCTCTATTCGCGAATTGATATTCTTTAACAAGTTGACCATTTTGAACAGAATAAAAGTCAAAGGAGCAATGCACAAAAACCTTTAAGGACTGACTCAATGGGTCAAAGGTGAACTCATAGCCACTTGGAAGTTTTTCGTAAATACTATCCAATTTTTGCACGATCCGTTTACTAACTTTTCCATTTAAAAAGGATTCTCTTTTCGAATATTCCCAACTTTTTGTAGTGACTTTGAGGCGATAAAATTCCGGATCAGCAGCTTTGGAGCCCAAGCTGAAAAACAAAGTAAGGCAGAGAAAAAGTAGTTTTAACTTCATGAAGTATTTCAAAAAAGGAGCTCAGAAAGGCAGGATAGGTGAGACTTTTTGAATTTGCATTTCTAAAATAAGGGATAAACTCCAATATGCAACAAGGCATGGTTCGTCTGTTTTTTTAATTGACATTGCCTTTTTGAATCAACTATTCGAGATAATTTCTACTTTTTTTCTTTTTGATTTCGAGTTCACGGGTAAGCGCGGTAGCTCTATCGGGGACTGTTTCGGTGTAACGGATCTCCCAATTTGGGGCGCCTGACTTAGAGAAGGGGTAGATCCGCCATTGTGGTGTTTGAGTCTTCCTTGCAAGTCATCTGTAGAGCCTACCTAGTACTTGTTGGTTTTTAGGCTAAAAAGAATGTAGATGAAGTTACCTAGTTGAAAAAATTTAGATAAAAAAAGGCCCCGCAATGCTGCGGGGCCCTGTGGAGGATAACGGATTCGAACCGATGACCCTCCCGCAAGCTTGCGGGACGCTCTAGCCAACTGAGCTAATTCCCTTTTTATTTTAATCATTAGACCCGATGGTGCTTCCCGTAATTCTACGGGGCAAGCTATCAACTGAGCTAATCCGAATTTTGAATTAGCCACTCGATGTAGTTTCTACTTTTTTTCTTTTTGATTTCGAGTTCACGGGTAAGCGCAGCAGCTCTATCTGGGACTTTTTCGGTATATCGGATCTCCCAATCTGGTGCTCCAGGTTTGGTGGAGGGGGTAGAACCTGCATTGTGGTGTTTGAGTCTCCCTTGCAAGTCATTGGTAGATCCCACATGGTACTTGTTGGTTTTCAGGCTAAAAAGGATGTAGATGAAGTACATAAGGATTAAAAAAATAGATAAAAAAAGGCCCCGCAATGCTGCGGGGCCTTGTGGAGTCCCGAAGCATTGCGGGACGAACCGATGACCTTCCCGCACGCTTGCGGGACACTCTAGCCAACTGAGCTAATCCCCAGTTATCTAGAAATCCACAAGGATAATTTCACAAAACAAAAAAAGACTGCCCTAATAGAACAGCCCTGTGGAGGATAACGGATTCGAACCGATGACCTCTACACTGCCAGTGTAGCGCTCTAGCCAACTGAGCTAATCCCCCATTATTAAATTTAGAATTCGAACTGATGACCTTCCCGCATTGCTGCGGGACGCGTAAGCCAACTGAGCTAATCCCCTTTGAAGTGTGCAAATATAGAGGCTCTTGGTTTGCTTCCAAAAGAATTCTTTATTCCTGCGAATAATTTATTCGGGTAAGGATGCTTCTACCGAGCGTTACCTCATCGGTAAACTCAAGTTCCCCTCCTACCGGGATGCCTCGTGCAATGCTCGTGATCTTTACTCCCAAGGGATTCAATCTTTTTCCCAAGTAAAAGGAGGTGGTGTCTCCCTCCATCGTGGCAGAAAGGGCCAAAATGATTTCCTTGATTTCGCCTTGCTTCACCCGATCTACCAAACGCTCGCAGGTCAACTCCTCCGGTCCAATGCCTTGCATGGGGGAGATTACTCCTCCCAACACATGGTACAATCCCTGGTACTGATTCGTGTTTTCAATGGCCAATACATCGCCAATATCTTCTACTACACAAACTAAGCTACGGTCTCTTTTGTGACTTTGACAGGTGGTACACAACTCCTCATCAGCAAGCGCGTAACAGGTTTTGCAATAGGAAACTTCCGTTCGCATTCGTGTCAAAGCTAGGGAGAGGGCCTCGGTATGTGCTTCATGCTGTTTGAGCAGGTGCAGTGCGAGACGAAGTGCAGTTTTTTTTCCAATGCCGGGAAGCCTGGATATTTCCGTTACTGCGTCTTCAATTAATTTGGAGGGAAAGTTCACGTAGCTTTAATTTTACAGGATGGCTGCTTGGATGCCTTCGTCCAAAATTGCCTCACAAAGCGGCTTTAACTCGTGTCGCGTACCTTTCTTCACTGCGCACTTTCCTTTGTAATGAATGATTAACGTACACTGCTCTGCTTGTTCGTGCGTGTGCTTGCATACCTTCATCAGTACCTGTGTCACATGCTCAAACGTATTGATATCGTCATTGAATACAACCAGGTCTAACGCTTCCTGGTCGACGAGATCCTCGAGGAGGACCTCAATTTCTTCTAGATAGGGAAGGGGTGTACTGAAGTGGTTCATTTTGCAAAATTAAGAATAATGGGCAACTTAGCGAGCGACAGACCCCCACAATATGAACCCGCAACTTGTTTTAGTAGTAATTTTAATCTATTTCCTCTTCCTTTTTTTAATTTCTTGGTGGACCACCCGAAAGATGACAGGAGATACCTTCTTTACAGGAGACCGTAACTCGCATTGGTTTTTGGTTTCCTTTGGAATGATCGGCGCTTCTCTGTCTGGGGTTACATTTATTTCTGTTCCTGGGGAGGTTGGTAATTCTAACTTCTATTACTTCCAAGTTGTTTTGGGCTACACCCTCGGCTACTTTACCATCGCCAAGGTACTCTTGCCACTCTACTACCGCTTGAATTTAGTTTCCATTTACAGTTATTTGGAGGATCGGTTTGGCTTTTGGTCTTACAAAACAGGAGCTTTTTTCTTTATTCTTTCCCGGTCCTTAGGCTCCTCGCTACGCCTCTACCTGGTAGCAAGTGTGCTTCAACTGATATTGTTTGATGCATTGGGCATTCCTTTTTGGGTATCGGTGTTGATTACAGTGGGCCTGATTTGGCTCTATACCTATCGTGGAGGCATCAAGACGGTGGTGTGGACGGACACCTTTCAGACGACCTTTATGTTGGCTTCTGTCATCATTACCATGGTGTTGATTGGTAGTGAGTTGGAATTGAAAAGTTTAGGGGATTACATCAGCAGGATAAGCGAAGACGAGCGTTCAACGATCTTCAACTGGGATTGGAAGGCAGGCACCAATTTCTTCAAGCAATTTATTTCTGGGGCCTTTATCACCATCGTGATGACTGGGCTTGACCAGGACATGATGCAAAAAAACCTTACCTGCCGCACGCTTGGCGATGCTCAAAAAAACATGTTTTGGTTCACGGTCATCCTGGTAGTGGTTAACCTGCTCTTTCTTTCTTTAGGGGTGATGCTCTACCTCTATGCAGAGACCAGAGGGATTGCTATCCCCGCAAAGTCGGATGGTTTGTTTCCACTGTTGGCAACTGAGCATTTCTCCTCTATTGCTGGGATTGTCTTTGTACTTGGGATTGTGGCGGCAGCCTATTCCAGTGTTGATTCCACGCTTACCGCACTCACCACCTCTTTCTGTTACGATTTTCTTCAAATCGAACGGAACTATGCCCCTGAGCGACGGCAGTTTATCCGTAAACTCGTGCACATCGGCTTTACGTTGCTTATGTTTATCCTCATCCTGGCTTTTTATTGGCTCAACGATCAGAGTGTCATCAATTCGGTATTTATCCTTGCGGGCTACACCTATGGACCGCTTCTTGGGCTCTATTCTTTTGGTCTATTTACGCGCCATCAAGTTAAGGATACTTGGGTGCCAGTGGTTGCTGTTCTCGCCCCTGCGCTCACCTTCTTGATTACCTCCAATTCCAAGGCTTGGTTTTGGGGCTATACTTTTGGATTTGAGGCGCTCATCCTCAATGGGGCGCTGATGTTTTTGGGTCTGTACTTGCTGCGCAAAAAATCTTAGACCCCTAGCTCTATTTCTGGGTTCCAAAATCGGGTTTGAAAGTCCTGCACCTGATCATTTTTTACTTGAACCCCTTCGGCAAGAAGCAGTTCCTCCATTAGGGTAGGAGTAGCAAAGTGGTGCTTTCCCGTCAGTAAGCCTTGCCGATTTACTACACGGTGGGCGGGTACATCAGGGAGGGCATGCGCTGCATTCATCGCATAGCCCACCATACGAGCTCCGGACTTGAGCCCTAGGTAATGTGCGATAGTACCATAGCTAGTGACGCGGCCCTCAGGAATTTCCCGAACCACCTGGTACACGAGTTCAAAGTAGTTCGGCTTGTCTAAGGGCATAGTTCCAGTCGATAAAGGCTTGGTTGAGGGCTTTTTTCACCAAAATCTCAGTGGGCTTCTCCCCAGATTTAATTGGGAACTGGTAGCGTATCAATAGGCTCTCTGGCTTTCGCTCCAAGATATTGAGCTGGGCACCACCTTTGATGACCACTTCGGGATATTGGTCCAGAACCATGAATAAAGAATCTTCAAGTTTACTGAGGTGAATCTCATTTTTTGAGGTGATTTCTGCGTCAAAAATTACCTGATGGGTGTTGTTTTTAGAGAAGTTGACCACATCTTCCGACAAGGCCATGGTGTTGGGAATTAGGATGATTTCTCCAGCATCATTTTTTAGCACCAAGTTGATTAAGGTGATGTCTCGAATAAAGCCAGTATGCCGCCCAATTTGGATCTTATCTCCGATTTCCAGTTGATCCGAAAACATCATGATCAATCCATTGACAATATTGGTGATGTAGTCCTTGGTCAATAGGGCAATGGCCGCAGCTACGATGGTAATGCTGGTCAAAAACTCCAAGGGCTGAATACCAAATGCGAGCATCAAGGAAATCAGAATAGCAATAAGGTTAAGCAAGAACTCTATCCGGTCGATTCCAACCATAAAATTGGGCTGCACCTTAGTTTCTTCCCGCTGCTTCAGATAGATCCTGAGCGTAATTATTCGCCCAAGAGAAAAAATCAAGTTGGCACTCAAGAGAAAAATCATCGCCCGCACGATGTGGTTTAAAATTTCGTACTTCTCTAAAAAAGGAGTGACGATCGTATCTCCGGCATAGAAAATCTGTAGGATAATCAGGATAATTAGCTTAACCGCAAAGTAGGTTTTGCGCACATTTTCCTTTACCTGTATACTGCTTTTGAGGTGATTCATGGTTCAATCGAAAAATTAACCCTATTTTAGCAAATATAGGAAGGATTTGACGGACTGATGAGCAGAAATATTGTAATTACTGGAGCTGCGGGCGCCTTGGGCGCTGCCGTAGTGGAAAAGTTTAAGCGAGAGGGATACTATGTTATTGCGCTGGTTCGGCCGGAAGCAAACGAGCAGGCCAAAGAGGCGGATGTTACCTACGATGTAGACGTGACCGACGAGCAAGCGGTGTCAGATTTTGTCAAAGAATACGAAGTGCAGTTTGGGGACTTGGAAGCGATTGCCATGCTCGTAGGGGGATATACTCCCGGAGATCTTGAGTCCACTTCGCAGCAGGACTTGACCCGCATGATGCAGCTTAATTTTTTCAGTGCATTTACAGTGGCTTCCTCCTTTTTGCCTTTACTTAAAAAGCAACAGCGGGGCGCTTTGTTATTTGTAGGAGCCCGCACTGCCTTGGATCCACAAGAAGGAAAGTCAGCAGTAGCCTATGCGTTGAGCAAACGAATGGTATCTGCTCTTGCTGAGATTGTAGTAGAAGAGGTGAAGGGAACGGATATCAAAACCCATGTATTTGTGCCAAGTATTCTTGATAGTCCTGCAAATAGGACTGCAATGCCCGCAGCAGATTTTTCAAAATGGGTAAGTCCTTCCGATATTGCAGAAGCAATGCACTATGCCTTGAATACCCCCGCCTTGACGAACATGAACTTTACCCTATATGGAGGAATTTAACTTGAAATCGAAAAACTGGATTTTAGCAGCAGTATTGGTCTGTTTGATTGGGCTTCCTGCCTTTTCTCAAACTCCTGAACAAGAAGTGGAAGCGGTGATCCGCTCGCTTTTTGATGGAATGCGGCAGAAAGATGCCACAAAGGTAGCCGATGCGTTCTCTACCGAAGGGCTGATGCAAACCGTCCTCCAAAAGCCAGAAGGCACCTCTGTGGGTAGCAATGCGGTCGCTGACTTTGTCAAACGAATTGCCAGTACTCCTGAGGGAACTACCTTAGACGAACGTATTCTCTCCTACCACATTCGGGTAGACGGGCACATGGCATCGGCTTGGACACCCTACAAATTTTATGTAAATGATACCTTTTCCCACTGTGGAGTAAATTCCTTTCAGTTGGTGAAAATGGCCTCGGGATGGAAAATCGTGTACATCATCGATACCCGAAGAAAAGAACCTTGTGAAGCGTAATTAAAATGAATGAATTTAAAGCAGCGGTCTACCAGACTGCCATCACACAGCTAAAGCAAAAAGAAGCGCTTCTCGCGGAGGAGCGTAAAAATATCATTGAGAGCATCCTAGAAGAAGAGAAGAATAGCGCCGGGGACAAATACGAAACTAGCCGAGAGACGATGACTCAGGACCTCAATTCCTTGGAAAAACAAATCAAACAAGGGAAAATGGATTTGGAGGAATTGTATCGTCTTCAAGCCATTAAAGATACTCCTCCAACCGTTCAGGAAGGTGCTTTGGTGCAGCTGGGTTCAGATTGGTTTTTGTTGGCAGTAAGTATTGGACAGGTGAAAGTGGCCGACAAGCAAGTGTTTTTGCTCAGTAAAAATTCTCCACTTGGGGAACTCTTGGTTGGCAAGAAAAAGAATGAAGCCATTCAGTTTAGAGGAAAGCCACAAACGATTACCAGCTTGCTGTAAATCAAAATTTTTGCTAGAGACAATTACCTAAATTCTTACGACTCAAATTATGAATTCTATGGATTTATTGTCCTAAAATTGATTTTTAGGCAATAAATTGGCTGTTTTATTTCTTTTTTCTTTGTGTTTTCATTTTTTCCCTGTATGATTGAAGGCTAAAGGCAGTCCTCATGTTTTTGTTTACGAATTTACTTGTAAGAATTGCATCCTCCGCTTTTGGAAATTTTCAAGCGAGCATGCTTTCCTGCTGTTCTGGCAGTCAGCATATTTTTATGGGATTTATGCCCAAGTAGGACTAGCGGTCCATCTCACTTTTCCCTAAGTTTCCTTTTCCCTCTTCCACCCCTAGTTAAGTAGTTATGAAAATCATCAAGTTTGGAGGCTCCTCTGTCGAAAACATCCAAAACATCCAATTGGTGTTTGCTATCCTTGAAAAAAAGCTTCAAGAAGGGGAATTGGCAGTGGTTTTCTCTGCGCTGGGGGGTGTAACAGAGCAGTTGTTTGCCTTAGCCAAGATGGCCATGGAAGGTAAAGATGCCTTCCGAGAGGGGTTAGCTGCACTCGAAGAAAAGCATTTAAGTCTTGTGGAGGGACTTCTTCCCTTGGAGGATCGAAGTGATGTGACTGGGTATGTAAGGCAGCGAATTCAGGAATTAGAGGATCTGTATCAGGGCATTTACTTGATCAAGGAACAGTCTCCGCGGACACTTGATTCCGTGGCTAGTTTTGGGGAACGATTGAGCGCCTTTATTTTGTCCAAGGCCCTGGCATCACGCGGCATTCCTGCCCATTTTGTGGATGCACGAGAAATCATCCGTACGGACGATCGCTTTGGACATGCTCGTGTGGATGAGGCGGAGACCACAGCTCTTATCCAAGCCTATTTTGCCAAGCACCCAGGAGTTAAGGCGGTCACCGGATTTATTGCGGCTACGGCAAAAGGGGATACCACCACTTTAGGTCGTTCTGGTTCAGATTATACCGCTTCGCTATTGGCTGCCGCCTTGCAAGCCGAATCCTTGGAGATTTGGACTGACGTGTCAGGGGTACTTACCTGTGATCCCAAAATGGTGTATGCTGCCTTTACCATCCCCCAGCTAAGCTATGCTGAGGCGATGGAACTTTCCCATTTTGGGGCAAAGGTCATTTTCCCTGCGACCATGCAGCCGGCGATGAAGAAAAACATTCCCATTCAGATCAAGAACACCTTTGAACCGCAGCATCCGGGTACGCTTATCCATGGAACGCTTCACCAAAAAGGCTGGATCAAAGGAATTAGTTCACGCTCCAACCTGTCCTTACTCACGTTGCAAAGTTCAGAATGGATGGTAGCAGGTGGTAACTTAGGGAGAGTTTTTAAAGTGTTGTCCCAAGCCAAACTCTCAAGTTTACTGATTTCCCAAGCCTCCTCCCAACATAGCATTTGCTTGGCCATGCCAGCTCAGGAAGCGGTGTTGGCAAAAGAAGTGATTGAGCAGGAGTTTTTCCATGAAATTAAATCTGGAGAAATGGATGCGGTCACGCTTCTTCCAGGACTGGCTTTGGTAGCGGCAGTAGGCGAAAACATGAAGCACGATCCAGGTACTGCAGGAAGGATGTTTCGAGCCTTGGGCCAAAACAACATCAATGTAGCAGCTATTGCTCAGGGTAGCTCCGAACTGAATATCTCAGCGATTATTCCCCAAGCAGATTTGCAAAAGGCACTCAATGCCCTTCATGAGGCTTTTTTCCTTTCCGAACACAAGGTAGTGCACCTGTTTTTGGTCGGGACAGGGCTCATCGGGAAGGCACTCCTTCGCATGATCACGCATCAAAAGGAAAAGCTCCTACGCGACAACCAGTTGGACATTCAAATTCATGGAATCGCCAACAGTCGCTACATGGCTTTTGATGAAGACGGGTTTGACCTTAAACATCTCCCCGCACTCTCTTCGGAGCATGAAAAAATGGATTTGGGAGCATTTATGACACGAATTGAGGAGATGAACTTTTCCAATTCGGTGTTGGTAGATTGTACTGCCAGCCAAGAGGTAGCCCAGTGCTACTCAAGAATGCTGGCGGGAAAAGTGGCCATCGTCACGCCCAACAAAAAGGCCAATTCTGGTTCCTTGGAGACCTATCTGGCGCTCAAGCAGCTGGCCAAGACCAGAGGAGTCCACTTTCTATACGAAACCAATGTCGCTGCGGGCCTTCCAGTGATTACCACGCTTCACGATTTGATGCTCTCTGGAGACCGCGTCATTCGAATTGAAGCGGTATTGAGTGGGTCCTTGAATTTTATTTTTTCTGAACTTGAGAAGGGAGCCCCATTTTCGGAAGTGGTGGCCCAGGCCAAAGAGAAGGGATATACCGAACCTGATCCACGAGATGATTTGAGTGGGATGGACGTCGCACGAAAAGTGGTGATCTTGGGAAGAGAAGCGGAGCAGCCCCTTGAAGTGGAGGGTGTTGTGGTGTCGTCCCTGGTGCCAGAAAATGCGCGACAGAGAGTTTCGGTGGAAGAGTTTATGGAACTGCTGAAAGCCGAAGATGCATCCTATGCCCAACTGTTGCAGCAGGCCAGAGAAAAAGGAGAAAAACTCCGGTTTATGGCGACATTGGAAGATGGCAAAGCAGAAATAGGGCTTCGGTCCATCCCAGCTTCACATCCATTTTATGGGTTGGAGGGATCTGACAACATGATTTTGCTCACCACCGATCGTTATTACGATCGACCCATGATCATTCGCGGTCCGGGAGCAGGAGCTGAAGTAACAGCTGCAGGGGTATTTGCAGATGTCATTCGAGTAGGCAACTATACGAGGGATTAGCAGGGTAAATGTCAACGGTCCACAGTTCACAGTCCACAGCAAGCTGTAGTACAATAGATTTAAGCACCCATAAGTCTTTAGGAGGAGACTGCAATTGACTGTGGTCTGTCGACCGTCAACTGTTGACGATTGACAAACTTTCTATTTATCCAATGGTGGAATAGCCCCCTACTTTTTCCGTTCGATGGAGTAGAGTACCAAATCGCGTAGGGAGGACTTGTAGGCGGAGTCAGGAAATTGCTCCAATAGGGTCAGGGCTTCCTGGTAGAATGCAGTCATCTTTTGCTTGGCATAGTCCAATCCACCACTCTTTTTTACAAATGTGATGACCTCGTTCACTGCCTTTTTATCCTCAGAGCGGTTGCGGATGAGGTAGATGATTTTCTTTTTTTCGAGCCAGTCTGCATTCCGAAGGGCGTAAATCAAAGGTAGAGTCATCTTTTTTTCCTTGATGTCTATCCCTACTGGCTTTCCGATTTCATCCTCACCATAGTCAAACAAATCGTCCTTGATCTGGAAAGCCATGCCCACTTTTTCTCCAAAATTCCACATAGTTTGGATGGTTGCCTCGTCTGTACTTACACTAGAAGCTCCTACGGAACAGCAGGAAGCAATGAGGCTGGCGGTTTTTTGGCGGATGATCTGGTAGTACACTTCCTCATCTACATCCAGTTTTCTGGCCTTGTAGCTTTGCAAAAGCTCACCTTCGGACATTTCCCGTACGGCATTGGATACAATCCGTAGCAAGTGAAAGTCGTTGTGCTCCACACTCAAAAGCAAGCCCCGAGAGAGTAGGTAATCTCCAACCAATACGGCGATTTTATTCTTCCAAAGCGCATTAATAGAGAAAAATCCCCTACGGTAGTTGGCATCGTCCACCACATCGTCATGGACGAGTGAGGCAGTGTGCAAAAGTTCAATCAGGGCAGCACCTCTGTGGGTAGATTCATTGATTTGTCCACAAACTCCTGCAGTCAAGAATACGAACATGGGACGCATCTGCTTCCCTTTGCGCTTGACAATGTAATGGGTGATGTGGTCGAGCAGCTTGACCTTACTTTTCATAAAGTCCCTGAACTTATGTTCAAACTGAGACATCTCTGTCTCAATGGGTACTTGTATTTGTTTGAGGTCTAGTTTCATCGATTAAGGATGCTGTAAAAATACCACGCTTTTTGGCATGGGCAAGGGATTACTTCTTTCCTTTTTTTTAACCAGCAACTAGCCAAAACGTTTGTATTTTTTTGTAATTTCTACCATCCTTTCACCAAACCTACCTTAGCTGACTATGAAAAAGTTCCGTATTGAAGTAAAATGGGGCATCCTCTTCTTCCTTTCGGGCCTTGCCTGGATGGCTTTAGAGAAAAATTTAGGTTGGCACGATCGCTTAATTGAACAGCATGCGACGTATACCCTACTTTATGCCCCAATTGCGATTTTAATTTATGTCTTTGCCCTTCTGGAAAAAAAGCGAAAGACCTACTCGGGAAGGATGAGCTACATTCAAGGGTTCCTTTCTGGCTTAGTGCTTACGCTCATCGTCGTATTGCTCACCCCGTTGAGTCAATACATTTCTCATAGCATGATTTCTCCTGCTTATTTTTCAAACATTATTCAGCTCACCGTAAACACTGGGAAGATGACCGTAGTGGAGGCAGAAGGGTATTTTAACCTGATGAATTACATCACCCAATCCTTCCTTTTTGCTGCAGTGATGGGAGTACTGACGACAGCCGTAGTCATGATTTTTTTGAGGTCAAGCCCAAAGGTCGATCTGTCCGAATAATTTAGACAGCAACAGTTCCTTTTTGTTTATCTTTGAGGGTTTTTAAACAGAACGAACACTTGGAGGAGAATTACAGCAAGCATCAGTACGCGCCTATTTTGCCTAAAAAAGACGAATGGCCTGTGGTAAAGCTTGCCCGCGAGCGCAAGGAATTTGTGAAGAAGGTAGCATCCCTTTCCGAAGAACGGATTTTAGATTTGATCGGTAAAAACCCCGAGATTTTAAAAGAAGAGCTAGAAACTACCCTCTACCGAGAAAAGCTTCGGATCAAGCAAAACCCTTGGGATGTAGATCCCGATGATGAAGGCCCTTTTTGGGGGGAGGTAAAAAATAACTTACTCCAAATTCACTCGGAGAGCTCACTTACAAAAGCGAAGAAGCTTGAGGCCTACAAAGCCGTCTTGAGCAAAATTACCAGTCGCTACTCTGAAGAAATAGCCTCCAATTTTAAAGCGACCCACTACAAATTTACACGTCGTGTGGTGACCTATGGGTTTTCTCGCCTGCTCAATGCCGCACGAGTAAAGGGCTTTGGATCTTTATTCAGCAATCAATATACCCTACAGGATAAAATTCAAATTACAGGACAGACTGAGCAAATTAGAGAATTGGCAACCAAAGGGACCATCGTGATGGTGCCTACCCATTTTTCCAATTTGGATAGCATTTTGATCGGCTGGATAATTTCCGTCTTGGGGATGCCCCCATTTATTTATGGGGCGGGCCTCAACCTCTTCAATATCTCCATCTTTGCCTACTTTATGAATGCACTCGGTGCATACAAGGTGGATCGGAGAAAGAAAAATCTGATGTACCTGGAGACCCTCAAGACTTACTCCAAAGAAGCGATTCGATTTGGCTGCCATAGCTTATTTTTTCCAGGCGGCACCCGCTCCAGAAGTGGCATCATCGAATCCAAACTGAAGTTGGGACTACTCAGCACCGCCATAGAAGCACAGCGAGCAAATTTTCAGCAGGGTATTTCGGATGTTTCTGGCAAGATTTTCATCGTTCCTGTTACCATCAATTACCACTTTGTCCTAGAGGCGCCTAGCCTGATTCAGGATTACCTGAGCCAGACAGGTCAAGAACGGTATTATAAGGAGAATGACGAGTTTTCCAACTCTTACAAGATTTCCAAATTCCTTTTCAAATTCTTCACCAAAGGTTCTGATATCTCGGTTTCCATAGGCCGTGCCATGGACGTGATGGGAAACTATGTCGATCAGGACGGCAGGAGTTTAGATAAGTGGGGACGCGAAGTGAATACCGAGGAGTATTTTATGTCTAACGGCAAAGTAACTGTGGATGCGCAGCGGGAAGAAGAATATACCCAGATGCTTGGCAAGCGAATTGTAGAGGAATTTCATAAAATTAACCGGGTGTTTAGCTCCCATTTGGTGGCTTTTGTGGCTTTTGAATTGATTCAAACCAAAAATGCCAAAATGGATTTGTTTGACCTTATCCGTCTCCCGCAAGAGGATCTAGTGGTAGGTTATGAAGAATTCAAAGCAGCTTGTCAGGTGGTATTGGACAAGATTTTTGAGCTAAAGGCCCAAGAGAAAATTGATGCGGCTCCCCACCTCTACCGATCTATGGACGAAATTATCACCCATGGACTCGAAAATGTAGGGATGTACCACGCCAAACGTCCACTAATCAAAAACAAGGAGGGCAATCTGGCCACTGAGGACATGAGTTTGCTTTATTTTTACCACAACAGATTACATGGCTATGGCCTTGAAAAACTCTTCTAAGTCTCGACCCATAGGGGTGATCGGAGTGGGAAGCTTCGGTACTGCGATAGCCAACATGCTTGCAGAAAAAAGCGAGGTGATGGTCTATGCGCGCAAACAGGAAGTGGTAGATGAGATAAATACCCAGCACAGTGCTTCTGGAAAATCATTGAATCCGAAGATTCGAGCCACTTTTTCTCCGGAGGAACTCTGCAGCTCTTGTGGGGTTTTATTTTTAATGATTCCCTCTGCAGCATTCTTGGAGGTGACGCGTACCTTCGCTCCCTTTTTGCATCCTTACCACTTGGTCATCCATGGCACCAAAGGCTTAGTGGTGAAGCTTGGGGAGGGGGAAGACTGGGATACAGTCAAAAAGCTCCGTCGCAACCAGATCATGACGATGAGTGAAGTCATCATCCAGGAAACCCTAGCGGTGCGCGTGGGCTGCTTAGCTGGACCAAA
>CANGZP010000026.1 GCA_947458475.1 Cyclobacteriaceae bacterium
CAGGCCACCGCCTTGGGATCTCCAGGGATATTTCCCAGAAGACCTAGTCCCGCTGCTCGAAGTGCCCAGGCAGAAGCGACTTTTTCGGGTTCAATGATGGGATAGGCATAGCCATAGCCTGCAGCTGTCAAGTCCGCAACCAAGGCCTCTCCTTTTGCCATAGCTTCTTCCAAGGTCTTCCCACGAAACTCAATCATGAGGAGTGCTTTGGGATCTCCCTCCACGAAGTAGCGATTTTTGGAGTATTCGATGCTTTCCTTGGTACAGTCTAAGATTATTTTATCCATCAACTCTACAGCAGTCACCTCATGCTTCATCGCCACTTGAGCCGACTTCATGCTCTCGTGGATACTTTCAAAATGTGCTGCCACCACAATCTCAATGGGATCTGGAAGTGGATCTAGGCTGATTTTTATCTCGGTGGTTACTGCCAAGGTACCTTCCGAACCGGACAAGAGCTTGCAAAAATTGAAGTTCTCCGTTCCCTCAAATTGGGAAGCCTTCAAAAGCTCGTCCACCGCATATCCTGTATTGCGGCGGTGAATGGATTTTTTGGGAAACTGAGCATGGATTTCAGCTCTAGCTTCGGGGGAACTTAGCTCTTCAAGAGCTTGTCGATACAGCGTGCCTTCTAAATCTTTTTGCCCACACTTTCGCTTAAAGTCCTCCGGTGACAAGGCTCGAAAGACAACTTTTTTTCCATCACTGAGGATGGTATTCAAGGAGATCACCTTGTCTCGGGTGACGCCATACACGATGGAAGTAGTGCCAGAAGAATTGTTGCCCACCATACCTCCGATCATCGCACGGTTGGCAGTGGAGGTGATGGGAGAGAAAAACAAGCCATGCGGCTTCAAAAAGCGGTTGAGCTCATCCCGAACCACCCCAGGCTGAACCCGCACCCAACGCTCTTCGGTATTCACTTCCAGGATTTGGTTGAAATGGGTAGAAACATCCACTACGATGCCATTGCCGACACATTGCCCTGCGAGTGAGGTTCCAGCCGTACGTGGGATCAGCGAGGTGCCCTGCTCAGTAGCAAAGGCGATTAATTTCTGAATATCCTTCTCCGTCTTTGGAAAAGCAACAGCCAATGGAAGCTCCCGATATACCGAAGCATCGGTCGCATAGAGCGTTTGGGTCAATCGATCCCAGTGAAGTGCACCCTCCAATTGGGTAGCTAAATTTTCTAAAAAAGGAACAAGATTGTGCTGGTCTGAAGGCATCTTCAAAATTAGCTTTCTAAAGGAAATTTTTACGAACAAAAAATAAAAATATGCACTTTTGGGAGGTAAAAATCTTGTGCCAGGGAATCCTGCTGAAGGATTCAGAATCAACGACCTTTCCAAAATTTTTGGTTTCAACCCAAGCTCCTATGTTTTTCTACTTCTCTCAATTCCTAAGTTTTTTGGCAATGCCCCTCACCTTGGTGTTGCTGCTGCTAGTGACTGCCTTCATTTTCACCCCCAAATCAAGGGGTAGAAAAATCTTAGGAATAGGGATTCTGCTCTTGGTATTTTTCTCCAATCTATTTCTATCCAACCTTGCCCTACTCGCTTGGGAGCCACCTTACAAATCCTTTAACGAAATTCCGAATCGAGAAATTGGCATTGTCCTGACTGGGGTCACCAATCTGAACAAAACAGCAACGGATCGAACATTCTTTGGCAAGGGTGCCGACCGCATCACGCAGGCCTTACAGCTCTACCGCATGGGCAAGATCAAGAAAATCCTGATTACTGGAGGTCAGGGCTTGAATCCAACAAATACCAGCAGCGAAGCAGAATTACTCAAACGATTTCTGATCATGACAGGCATGCCGGAAACAGACATCCTAATTGAAGAGAAAAGTGTGAATACGCGCGAAAACGCAGTCTTCACAAAAGAATTTCTAAAGAAAAATGGGATAGCTATCGATCAAGAGTTTGTGCTGATCACTTCTGCCTTTCACATGCCCAGATCCAAAAAATGTTTTGACAAAGTAGGGCTCAAAACCATACCCTTTCCAGTGGACTACTACAGTCATGACCTCAAGTACGATCTTCCTGAGCTCCTTTACCCGAGACCAGAAGCATTAGTCAATTGGCAGGTTTTGGTTAAAGAATGGATTGGTCTGGTAGTATACCAACTGGCAGGCTACAATTGATAGCTGCTAACTAGAATTAGTTGAAAGGAGAGTCTTTTTCCTTAGCCATCTGATTGTAAACGATGCCGTCGAGGATTCCTGGTATCCATTTGTTGAGAAATACTGCGAGCTTTCCTTGAGTTGTCAGCACCAAGTCTCGCTTTCTTTTGGAAGTCGCGTGAAGGATATGGTTAGCTACTTCTTCGGAGCTCATCATCTTGGATTCGTCACGGGGGGATTCTCCTTGAGAACTTCCGTCCGCAGTCAGCGCAGTATTTCGGATATTGGATGACGTAAAGCCAGGGGCCACCACCAATACGTGTACCCCCTTTTTCATGACCTCGGTTCGTAAGGACTCAAAAAATCCATTCATCGCATACTTACTTGCCGTGTAGGCAGTGCGGGCTGGAGTTCCACGATAGCCGTTGATGGAGGAAATTCCAATGATGGAACCCTTTGCTGCTAAAATAGCGGGGAGGCAATACTTGGTTGCATAGACAGTTCCCCAAAAATTGGTGTCCATGACCTTTCGAAAAACCTCCAGATCCAAATCCTGAAAAAGGGCCCGCATGGAGATCCCCGCATTATTGATCAAAATATCGATTCGTCCAAAATGAGCTAGGGCTTCCTCGGCCATACGGCGGTTATCGGCCTCAGACCCGGCATCTGCCAATATGGGGAGCACCTCCAATTTCTTGGCGCGTAGCATTGCTGCTGTTTCGGCTAGTTTCTGCGAATTTCTTCCCGTAATCACCAATTTGGCTCCTGCTGCACCAAAAACGGAGGCGCAGGCTTCACCTATTCCTGAGGTGGCACCCGTGATGATGACCACTTTATCTGTATAGTTCATACCCGACATTTGGTCCTAAAGATATAAAAATGCCAGAAAGATTGGAGGAACAGATCCAATTCTAGGTTCTAGGCTTTCATGCTTTGAGAAGGTGGCCCAAACCTGCCCCTTTTTTTCTAATTTTACAGCCATGTCGAGAAAAATGAAACACAAGGTCATTACCGACCTAAAAATCGAACGAATCGCCACCGAGGGCAAATGCTTGGGTTACCACGAAGGCAAAGTAGTGTTTGTCAGTCAAGTTGCCCCCGGCGATGTGGTCGATGTTCGAATTACCAAAGGCAAGAGCTCGTTTATGGAGGGGGAAGTCGTGAAGTTTCACGCGTACTCCGAAGACCGAATCGAACCGTTTTGTGCTCATTTTGGCACCTGTGGGGGCTGCAAATGGCAACACATCACCTACGAACTTCAGCAGCAGTACAAGCGGCAACAAGTAGTGGACCAGTTTGAACGGATCGCCAAAATTCCCATACCGGAAGTTGCTCCGCTCCTAGCCTCTGCGAATACCCAATACTACCGCAACAAACTAGATTTTACGTTTTCCAACTCCCGCTGGCTCACCCGTGAGGAAATCAATTCAGACCAAGAGTTTGAGCGAAATGCCTTGGGCTTTCATATCCCCAAAATGTTTGATAAAATCATCGACATAGAGCATTGCTACTTGCAAGGGGGTATTTCTAATGCCGTTCGGAATGGGTTTCGAGCTTTTGCTCGCGCAAATGGCATCACCTTCTATGCCATCCGCAATCAGGTAGGTGTCCTCCGTAACCTCATTATTCGTACCACGAGTACTGGCCAAACGATGGTAATTGTACAATTTGGGGAAAATGACCCTGAGTCAATTTCTAAGGTGATGACCTATTTGAAAGCCACTTTCCCCGAAATTACCTCCCTACTCTATGTAATCAACACCAAGGGAAATGAAACCTTCCATGATTTGGACTTGGTGACTTTTGCAGGTTTACCCTACATCGAGGAGCAAATGGAAGGGCTACGATTTAGAATAGGACCCAAATCCTTCTACCAAACCAATTCCGAGCAGGCCTACGAACTATACAAAGTCGTACGAGATCAAGCCCAATTGAAAGGAAACGAAGTGGTCTATGACTTGTACACGGGCACGGGTACCATTGCCAACTTTGTGGCGAAACAAGCCAAGCAAGTCATTGGCGTGGAATACGTGGAAGCTGCCATTGAAGACGCCAAACTGAACTCTCAACTCAATGGGATCGACAATACCCTCTTCTATGCGGGTGACATGAAGGATATCCTGAACGATGAATTTATGGCCAACCATCCCAAGCCAGACTTGATCATCACTGATCCGCCTCGGGCAGGTATGGACGAAAAAGTCATCCAGATGCTGCTGCGCATCGCTGCTCCAGTGATTGTGTACGTGTCCTGTAACCCAGCCACCCAGGCTAGAGACCTTGCCCTATTGGGGGAGCGGTATCAAGTAGAACTAGTGCAGCCAGTGGACATGTTTCCTCAAACCTACCATGTGGAAAATGTGGTACGCTTAACCTTAAAACCATGATATCTGATTTCAACGACCCCGAATTGAGTGGCAAATATTTAGGTACCATCACCAGCGACTTTATCAAAGTTTGTGATGTACTCAAGGAAGCTTCCTACCAGGTTCGATCCAAGGGGTTTTCTGACTTTCCTATTTTCCCCATCAGCAAGGAGATGCAGCCCATTGGCAAAATCTTTATAGGCAAAGCAGAAAAAGACTTGGACTGGAACTACTTCATCACCTATGTGGATGAGTTTGTGCAACGTGGCCTAGTCGCCGAAGAAGCCTTGGAAGAATTTACCCAAGCCTACAAGGATGCCGATGAATTTTGCTGCTTGTTTGTGATCGATGGACCCTTTACCAGCTTTGTGTTTATTCCCTATCCAATTGATTGATTTAGATTCGAATTCACTTGAATTGAAAATTAATAATTAGCTAAAAATCAATTTGTAAAATATAAATACTTCGAGCGTTTTTTAAAAATTAAATTGGATCAAAATTAGGGATTCAACTCGCTTAAATTTTCCCTTTGCTCGCCTCATGACCAACTCCATCCTCCTAAATGTTGTAGCTGCGCAGGTCCATTTTCGAGGAGCTCCACTCTTTGAAAACCTCGAGTTTACCTGGAAGCAGGGCGAACATTGGGCAGTCTTTGGAGATTCGGGCAGGGCATTGACAGGGTTCTTAGAAACACTCCTTGGCAGAACCCTACTCCAAAAAGGAACGGTAGCACGGCCCTTTGCAGAGACCTATGCCCAACAAAAAAACAAAGAAGGGCAAGTGCATGCATTCCGTGATTTGATGGCCTTGATCTCGCAAGACTATCAGATACGCAATACTTCGGGGCTGCAAAATTTTTATTACCAGCAGCGCTTCAACAGCGCAGAAGTAGATGATACGCTGACGGTGGCTGACTACCTACAAAAACATGCAAGTACTCTTCCAGGACCTTGGACTTTAGAAGCAGTAGTCCTGCTCCTTCGATTGGAACACCTGCTGCAGCGATCTGTCCTTGCCCTATCCAATGGAGAAACGCGTCGCTTATCCCTTGCTTTGGGCCTCCTCCGACAACCGAAGATCTTCCTGATGGATCAGCCCCTTACAGGACTAGATCAAGAAAGCAGGGAAGCCTTTGGTGATTTTTTGGAAGCCTGCATTCGCCAAGGGGTACACCTCCTTCTCACGACCAATTCACAGGAAATCCCTTCCCAAATCACCCAGGTGGCTCAACTAGCGGAAAATGGGGACCTTCGCACCTGGGAACGAAAAGACTACCAACTCCCCAGCACAACCGAATTTACCTTGCCCTGGGACCTATCCCTACTTCCACAGCTCCTTCCTGCCATTCCTCGCCCAGAAGGCAGCGTAGTGGCTCTAGATCAAGTCAGCATCCGCTATGGCGATAAGCTCATCCTAGACAACCTCAGTTGGAAAGTTGAAGCAGGTGAACGATGGCGGCTTTCGGGTCAAAATGGAAGTGGAAAATCCACTCTGATTAGTTTACTTATCGGAGAAAATCCCCAAGCCTACTCCCAAAATTTCTCTCTTTTTGGGAAACGAAGAGGTACAGGTGAAAGCATCTGGGAACTCAAGCGGCCCATTGGATTTGTAGCCCCTGAACTAGGGCGCTTTTTTCCCAGAAACCAAACGCTACAAAAAGTCATCCTCTCTGGGGTGACCGATACCATGGGCTGGTTTAGAAAAGCGAATCCAGAAGAAGAAGGTCTCTGCAATACCTGGATGGAATTCTTTAAGCTACAGCACCTAGGCAGTCGGTATTTTCACGAATTAAGCCTTGCTGAGCAGCGCTGGGCCCTCCTCGCTCGGGCGTTGATCAAAAACCCGCAGCTCCTTATTCTGGATGAGGCCTCCCAAGGAATGGACGAACAGCAGCGCCATCTTTTTCGAGAAACCCTCCAAGTACTTCTTCTTCATGCGCAGATGACCCTGATCTACGTCAGTCACTACGACCAAGATGTGCCTGCATGCATCGATCTCTGCCTTAAGCTGGGAAAATAAGCAAGCAAAGACTGACTTCAGCTAGCGTAAAATCCAATCACAGTTCGTTCTACTCCTTGGACACTAGAAAACTTGATCAACGGATTCCAATTCTGGATGATAATCTTTAGTTTACTCCTTTAGAACTGATCGATGAGCAGCCGAAGAACTTTCCTCCATCACCTCGGGCTAGGATTAAGCCTCCCAACTCTCGCTGGATTTTCCTTTGCCAAGGAGAACAGAACCCCTTTTCCCTCGGGCCCTGTACAGGATGAGGCTTATTGGAAGGCAATTAGAGGCCAATTCCCGCTCACTGCTGATCGGATCTACCTCAATACCGGCACCTTTGGTCCAGCACCCTTTTCAGTACTCGATGCCCTAGAAAAGAGTAATCGAGACATCAATACCAGTGGAGAATACGGCAACTCAGACCAGGAGCGAATCCAGCTGACTCAATTCTTTGGAATTAAGCCCACTGAATTATCCATCACACACAACACCACCGAAGGCATCAATATTCTCGCCTGGGGCATCCCAATGCAACCTGGAGATGAAGTCATACTCACCACACACGAACATGTTGGAAATGCCGTCCCTTGGTTAAATAGAGCCAAGTATGACGGGATCGTCATTCGAACCCTTGAACCTAAAGCGACACAAGAAGAAAATTTGACCGAGGTTCAAAAACTAATCAATTCGAAAACCAAAGTCATTGCGCTGCCCCATGTGACCTGTACTACGGGATTGGTATTCCCTATTCAGGAGATTTGCAGTTTGGCAAAATCAAGGGGGATCCTAACTGCTATCGATGGAGCGCATGGAGCAGGAACATTCAACTTGGACCTACATGCCTTGGGATGTGATTTCTATGCAGGCTGCTTCCACAAATGGATGCTGGGGCCTAGTGGAACAGCCTTTCTCTATGTACGCGAAGAATCCTTGGAAAAGCTGCGTCCGATCATGATTGGAGGACATTCGGATACAGGATGGGACATGAACGTAAACCCTCCTACCCTTGCAGGCTATGTGCCCTCTGCACGACGCTTTGACTATGGAACCCAGAGCAAGTCCCTCGCCGTGGGCATGGTGGCCGCCGCGGAATTTCACGACAAAATTGGGAAAGCCAACATCGAGACTAGACTCAAAACCCTTAACCAATACCTAGTTGATGGGCTTTCTGAAATGAACTCCAAACTGGATATCCTCAGCCCTTTGGAAAAGGAATCACGGATCTCCCTGATCTCTTTTCGTCCAAAAAATATAAGCTACCAAGCCTGCGGGAATGCACTGGGTAAAGCTGGATTTCGCATTCGGCAGGTTCCTGAAGGAGGAGTGAATGCCATTCGGGTATCCACTCATGTGTACAATACCAAAGAGGAATTAGACGCGTTTCTAGTTGCCCTGAAGCAAATTCTTACTTGATTTTCTTTTTCTTCTTTGCAGCAGCTCTTTCAACGGCCTCTAGAGCACGAAACTGTGCGATGGCAACAATAAGTTGTTCCGGCAGTTCTTGGTTGTATGGCAACTGAATAGCTCCTTTGGAGGTCTCATACCCAGCTAATTCTTCCTTAAAATTAATCACCCCAGATGGGGTAGGATAAAACCCTAGATGACTTTTGGCAGCCGCATAGTAGACCAGCATTTCAGTCGTTTTGAAGGCTGGCATGTGGTAACTGATGACCTCCTCCGCTTCAGGCAAAGCCTGTTGAAGGATTTCGCGCATTTGCTGTAACTTGGCTTGGATTTCTGGAGGAAACCAGGAAAAGTACTCTTGAATAGAATTTGGTTTGGGATTCATAAGCTATAGGGCTCTATAGATGAAAAGCGGATTGAACTTATGGAAAAAAATGATTTGACGCTCAATGAAGCGCAAAAATTAGTAGACGACTGGATCAAAACGGTGGGTGTGCGCTACTTCAATGAACTCACCAACATGACCTTATTGACGGAGGAAGTAGGTGAATTGGCCCGAATCATGGCCCGAACCTACGGGGAACAATCCTTCAAGGAGTCGGACAAAGGCCGCGCACTCGACGACGAAATGGCCGATGTACTTTGGGTGCTGATTTGCCTTGCCAACCAAACGGGCGTGAATTTGACAGAAGCTTTGGTCAAGAATTTGGAGAAGAAAAATAGCCGCGATTTGACTCGTCACCAAGAAAACGAAAAATTAAAGTAAGAGCTATTCGAAATTTAGGTCAAATCCCTTTTTGGCTCGTCCGCTCTTTCGCTTCTTTGGTAAGTGCGAAGCTTTCTTTTCGGGTGATGTTTTTGATGTGATTGACCTTCCTGAATCTTAAAGCGCTCCAATCTTCATCAATTGCTACCTGTCTAACCCCTTCAAATCCATACTCACCCAGGATTCCAAAACCAGTATCCCGATTAAAGGCACAGGTGTACTTCTTGGAACTTGCTTTGGGGTAAGCTATCCAAACAATTGGATCAGATACTAATTTAGGTTGAATCGAATGAATAAAATTCTCGATAGCTACCTGATTTACCACAAAGCCTAAGGCAAATTCAATTTCCCCTGCCTGATCTATGGACTGGATAACCTGGGTAGATTCTTCCATTAGCGACAACTCCTCTCCAAAGGACTGTGGAGCGTTAAGCACAAGGATTTGTTTGTGGTCTTTAAAATTGAGTTTTTTGAATAATGCGGTCATCTTAAAAAAGTAATACGGGTTGAACTCAACCAAAATTAACTAATACAGACAAAAAAACGGATTTTAAACTATTCGTAATTCCCCTTTCTGGGATACTCCTACCACCTGATCGTAAAGATTGAGACTCAAACAAAAGTCAATATCTGCCTCAATGCCGTGATTTTGAAGGCGCTTCGCATGAGCCGCCTGAGACAAATAACTAGCCAGGTTTCCACCGACTTGAGCAAACAAGGATCCCATGGCAATTGCCCCATCTTCTCGATTGGAATGGCTTTCCCCAAGCGCTTGCACTAAGGCACCCGCATACAGCGAATCTTCCAGGTTAAATCTTCCTTTCCAGCCCGCACAGTGAATCAACACATCCAAATCTCGCGATTGGATGTAGGCTACTGTGGCTTGAAGGTTGGGAAAAGCCCCAATCAAAATTTCTGCCGCACCTTTGGATTTTTCAATGGCCAAGGTGCCGTTGGTGGTTGTCATCGCCAGCTTCCTCCCAGCATAGGCACCACCGGTGTAGGCCACAGGTGAGTTTCCCAGTTCAAAACCTGAAGCCGTCAGGCCATCTCGCTCCGCTGCAATCAGGTAACCCTGACTTTGCATCGCTCTACAGGCTTCCAAGTCTGCAAAGGGCAGAATCTCCGTGACCCCATGCGCCAAAGCAGCCACCATCGTGGAAGTTGCTCGAAAAATATCCACGACCACGACCAACTTACCCGTAACCTCGTGTAAGTGAATCAGCTCTGGACTAAAGCAAACTTCAATGGATCGCATTATCCCTTGTATAGCGGAAGTTTTTCTACCTGCGCCTTTAGGTTTTTGTTTCGGATCTGGATGTAAATCTCAGTTCCCGCCTTGCTGAAGGCGGTTTGTACATACCCCATCCCGATGCCAAGACCCATACTTGGAGACTGCGTACCGGAAGTAACTTCGCCAATCACCTCCCCAGCAGCATCCACGATTGGATAATGTCCTCGAGGAATACCACGCTCCTGCATGATGAATCCAACCAACTTGCGACTTACGCCTGCTTCTTTTTGTTGCTTCAAAGCTTCGGAATTGGTGAAGTCTTTGGTGAATTTGGTAATCCAACCCAAACCTGCCTCAATGGGAGAAGTGGTATCGGTGATGTCGTTGCCATATAAACAATAGCCCATTTCTAGACGCAAGGTGTCTCGGGCACCCAAGCCAATTGGCTGAATGCCATAGGATGCACCTGCTTCAAAAATCTTTTTCCAAACCACCTCTGCGTCTGCATTTTTCACGTAAATCTCAAAACCTCCCGCACCTGTGTAGCCTGTTCCTGAGATAATCACGTCCGCGATGCCCGCAAAATCGCCGATCGCAAAATGATAAAACTTGATATCTGCTAACGACACCAAGGTCAGCGACTGCATCGCTGCAGCAGCTTTAGGCCCCTGAACGGCAAAAAGACAATACTCATCGGAGGCATTGCGAAGACTTGCACCCATGGTATTGTGTGCGTTGATCCAAGCCCAGTCTTTGTCGATATTGGAGGCATTAACTACCAGCATGTACTTTTCCTCTGCCATTTTGTAAACAATCAAATCGTCTACAATTCCTCCATCTGCATTGGGGTAGCAGGAATATTGCGCCTGACCAATCACCAAAGTGGAAGCATCGTTGGAGGTCACTTTCTGGATCAGTGCCAAAGCCTGAGGACCCTCCACAAAAAATTCACCCATATGGGACACATCAAAAACACCTACTCCTTGACGAACGCAAAGATGCTCTTCGATGTCTGAGCTGTAGCGAACTGGCATCATGTAGCCTGCAAAAGGAACCATTTTGCCTCCTAAAGCCGCGTGAAGATCATTTAAAGGGATGGTTTTGATGGGTGTTTCCATGGGGATGTGTCGAATTATACGGGAGCAAAGGTAAGCAATGCCCTAAAAAATGGGGTCGTCAATCAGATATATTTTGAGGTCAGACACAAAAAAAGCAGCTCGTTGGAGCTGCTTTTGTAATTCTGTTTTGGGTTGCTTAGACGGAGAAACTTTCCCCACATCCACAGGTGCGGCTCGCATTGGGATTTACAAATTGAAATCCCTTTCCATTTAGCCCGTCAGAAAATTCCAAGGTAGTACCCACTAGGTACAAGAGGCTTTTTTTATCCACCAAAATTTTGACTCCCTTATCTTCAAACACATGGTCGCTTTCTGCCAATTGTGCATCAAAGCCCAATTCGTACATCAAACCCGAACAGCCTCCACCTTTCACAGAAACGCGAATGTTTTCTTGCTCCATTCTCCCCTCTTCTTTCTTCAATTCAAGAATTCTCTCTTTGGCTTTGTCAGAAACGGTGATCATATCTTTATATCTTTACACTTTGGTTGGTCACTTCTTCTCATTTAAACTATTAAGAGAAGAAAAAGATTCAGGCAAAGATACAAATTAATGGCATGAGGAAAATCGAACATCTTGGAATTGCGGTTGCCGACCTAAAAAAATCCAATGAACTCTTTGAACGGCTGCTCGGCAAGGCCCCTTACAAATCAGAAAGCGTTGCTTCCGAAGGGGTTGAAACTAGCTTTTTTCAGGTAGGAGACACCAAAATTGAATTGCTTCAAGCCAGTTCACCGGATTCCCCAATCGCCAAATTCATCGAAAAAAAATCAGAAGGCATCCACCACATCGCTTTTGATGTGGAAGACATCTATGCCGAGATGTCCCGACTGAAAGCTGAAGGGTTTGAGATTTTAAATGAGGTTCCCAAAAAAGGAGCCGATAACAAAATCGTAGTATTCCTCCATCCCAAGAGCACAAACGGCGTGCTGGTGGAATTGTGTCAATCTGATCCCAACCCAACAAATCCTTAAAAATCATCCCCAAGTAACTAATAGCTTATAGCGCTACAAATCCAAAAAGCATGTCTGAGAAAAGAACTGAAATCAGTGAATTGGGAGAATTTGGCTTAATTGACCAGCTCGCGAAAGGTGCACTAATCAAAAATCCATCCACTCTGAAGGGAATTGGTGACGATGGGGCAGTACTCGATGCAGGGGATCAAGTTACTGTTGTGAGCACCGATTTACTTTTGGAAGGGGTACATTTTGACCTTGCCTACACGCCACTCCCTCACCTAGGTTTCAAGGCTGTAGCGGTAAATGTCTCCGACATTGCTGCCATGAATGCCATCCCAACCCAGATTACAGTAAGTCTTGCCCTATCCAACCGATTTTCGGTAGAAGCCGTTCAGGCGCTATACGAAGGGATTTATGCGGCTTGCGAGCAGTACGGGGTGGATTTGGTAGGTGGAGATACCACCGCCTCCCGTTCGGGACTTGTGATCTCTGTGACCGCTATGGGTCAAGCCAAAAAAGAGCAACTCTCCTATCGATCAGGTGCCAAAGAAAATGACATTCTCTGTGTGACCGGTGACCTCGGTGCGGCACTGGTAGGACTACAGATCTTGGAAAGAGAAAAGCAAGTCTACCTCTCCAATCCAGACATGAAGCCCGAACTGGAAAAATACACCGTTGTGACTGGCCGTCAACTCCGTCCCGATGCCCGTATGGACATCATCCACGAGCTTCGAGAATTAGGCGTGGTACCTAGCAGCATGATCGATATTTCGGATGGACTAGCCTCTGAGATTTTCCACCTCTGCAAGGCATCAGGCGTGGGAGCCACCATTTACGAAGACAAGCTTCCCATCGACAAGCAAACTTTTGACACGGCCGTGGAACTCAACTTAGATCCCATCACCTGTGTACTGAATGGCGGAGAGGATTACGAATTGCTGTTTACGATTGATCAGAAGGATTTCACTAAACTCGAAAAACACCCCGATGTGCATTTTATTGGGCACATTACGAAAGCAGAAGAAGGGAAATTCCTGGTTACCAAAAGTGGCACCGCAGTGCAAATCAAAGCCCAGGGCTGGAAGCACTTCTAAGCCAAGTGATCCCTAATTAGTTTCAAAAGGTTGCATCCCTTTAAAAAATCACCAAAGGCAGAAGTTTTGTTGCAGTAGAATTTGCTGTGGTACGTGGTCTGTCGACCGTTGACCTAATGACCATGCCTGAATTTGGTTGTCACTTATCTGAAGAGATTAAACCTTGTTTTTGGTGTCCATATGGATGGTAACAGGTCCATCGTTGACTAGGCTTACTTTCATGTCTGCCCCAAAGGTTCCGGTACCGATGGACTTGCCTAATTCCACTTCCAGGATCTTGATCGCTTCCTCGTACATGGGTAATGCAATGTCAGGTCGCGCTGCTTTGATATAGGAAGGCCGATTGCCCTTTTTGGTACTTGCATGGAGGGTAAATTGGGAGATCAACAACAACTCTCCTCCTACATCAAGAAGGCTCTTGTTCATCACTTCTTGTTCATCGGGAAAAATCCGAAGGTTGACTATCTTTTTGGCAAGCCATTCGATGTCTTCCCTCCCATCCGCCTCTTCGATTCCTAAAAGGACCAACAATCCCGTTCCAATTTCAGATTTAATTTTTCCATCAATCCTCACCGAGGACTCAGAAACTCGTTGAATAACTGCAATCATGCGCCTAATTCTTGCATTTTTCCAGATAGAAAGCAGTCCACACTGCTTTTTGATTCGCTGAGCGCCACATTCACCAAGGCCTTGGCTACCACATGGTCCCGAATGGGGCGAATGTTTTTTCCGAGTTTGAGCCAAGTCAAGGGCATCATAAAAAAGGTAGCTACTTGCTCACCAAAACGGAATTCATGGCGAGCTCCCAATAGCAAGGAAGGACGAAACAGTCCTAAATAGGTGAATCCTAGTGCCTTTAAATCCTCTTCCGTCTTGCCTTTTGCTTGGTTGTAAAAAATGGAAGACTGTGAATTTGCTCCCATCGCAGAGACATACAAAAACTTGGAAGCTCCTAATTTTTTGGACCAAGAGGCAAACTCAAGCACCAAATCGTGGTCTACTGCGTAAAATTTTTCCTTGGAACCCACCTGCTTGATGGTCGTACCCAGGCTACAGAAAGCATGCACCTCCACCTTTTTTTCTTGCAAGGCAAAGACCAAAGGCTGGTAAGCCCCTCCCAAAGACTGCGCATTGATCTGGTCTTCCCAGGCCCAAGAAGTCAACTTAGGCATGTCCCCATCGATTTGAAGTAGTTTTTCGTGCTTCAAAGCAAGGCTTCTTCGCCCCACACTGATCACATAGCTGTATGCTCCATTACGAAGGACTTGATGCAGCAGCTGCATCCCGACTAATCCCGAGGTTCCAGAAATCAAAGCAATTGTCATGGATTCAAAGTTGAAGAAATTAAGGAATAGATTTCACTTTCGAGGTCTTTCTGTTTGTTTTTGGCATACCAAAGATGTACTTCTTCCAAAAAATCTGAATAGGATCGACCTTCGGGATTTTGCCTAAATGCCGCATGAAGATCGAGTAAGTAGTTGGGTTTGGGGCCCCAGGTAAAAAGCTCCTGTTTCAAGTCTGCAGTCATCGCTACCAATTTGGGTATAGATCGATTCCCATTCGTCAGGTAGGCATCCATCAACTCCGGATGCTCATCTCGAAACATTATCTTGAGCGTGATGAGTGGGTTCAGGTCCGCCAGCTTAGCAAAGTGCGGAATCGATTGAGCACCATCTCCACACCAGGCTTCTGTAATCACCAACCATACCTGTGGCTGATTGACCTGAAGGAGCAACTGTTCCAAGGCCTCTGATACCTTGCTTGTCTTATTCCAGCGAACCATACGCTGCAAGGACATGCGCGTGTAGGCGAGGTATTCTTCGCTTTGATTGGCACCCGTAGTGCGATTCTCCTGAATGAGCTGTTCTGTAAATTCAACAAACTGGAGGTAGGAAAATCCTCCTGCTAGCAATTCTGAAGTGATGGGATAGCGCAGCGATTTCATGGTATGGATTTGACTTGAAACCTAGACCCTTAGAATTTGGTTCAGAAAAGACCATATCAACAAAACTTAGACTTGTTCTTTTCCTTCAAATGGGACTATCAACTAAGAAAATAGGGATTAAAAATAGAGGCTGACCTCAGCTTTCACTTTGCGAATCGCCAAGGCAATGGGATCGTTTTGGCGATCAAAGGACTGAGTCAATACCACCTTTGCAAGATCTACTCCAGAAGCGGATTCATTCAATTGCTGACGGCTCACATTGATGCGTGAGATGACCTCCTCCACGGCGATTCGAACAGCATCCCAGGTATCTTCAGAGAAGTACACCTGCTGGCTAGCATTGTGGTTAAACTCTTCACGAATCTCTGAAATCAAGTGATGGTGCAATTCCTCTGCAGAAAACTGCCCAGGAATCGCTCTTCGGATCACCTGAGCCGGAGTAATGCGTTCCAGCAACAAACAGAGTCGCTCAGCTGCTTGAAGCCGAATGGGTAGCACCACTTGCGCTTGCTGGGTACGTAGATCCAACTTTAATTTCTCTTGTTCCTTGGATAAAAAAGAAACTACCACCAAATACATGCCATACAAAACTGCGGCGGCTGGAAGCAAAATTTTCAAAAGTTCAAGTAGGTAGTCCATGTCCAAATTTTAATTCGAATATCTGTAATTCTGAGTTGCTATAAAACTGTCTAATCGGCTAATTTTGTATACAACATTCAATTTATTCTTTACTAGTTGCTTCCTATCCCATGTTGATTCCAATTGATATTTCATCGAAAGCAGCGAGTGAAATCAAGCACATCCTAGCAACCAAAAATATTCCTGCGGATTATTTTCTTCGCGTAGGAGTCAAAGGAGGAGGCTGTGGCGGCATGTCATACTCCTTGGGATTTGATAAGGCCAAGCCAGAGGATCAGCGATTTGTAGTCCATGAAATCCCTGTGTTAATTGAGAAAAAACACTACATGTTTTTAATGGGGATGCAGATTGATTTTTTTGAAGGAGATGAGGCAAGGGGTTTTACCTTTATCAACCCAAGCATTCCCAAGCGGCACGATCAATAAGCCACTTTGATTAATCCCTGGGTATACTTAGCCTTAAAAATCCTCAAATCCAGGTTTGACCTGATCCCAAAACGCATCTAGTGCGATAATACGAGGTTTGAGAAAAGAAATGATGCGAGGCCAGTCTTCCGAATCGAGCACATTCACTCCCTCCAGGACGCATTCTATTTTGGAGATGATTTGACCCTGCTCATTTTCTACATGCAGCTTCCAGGTCCATTCCTCTTGCAAGCATCCTTGAAATATTTTTTTTAATTGGCTGAATTGATCGAGCACCAGCTCCTGCATTTCTAGGTCTGCATGCCCCATTTCAATCCCAATGGATGCATAATCTCGCTCAGCCCGCATGCGGAAGTAGACATCCTTCACCCCAGTTTTGTAATTGGGCCAATTGGTTCTTCTGCCATAGGCATTGGGAACGGGCTTCATGTATTGCCCAAAAGCAATCCAAAATTCCGTTCGGATTTTTGATAGTTCCGCTCGGGTATACATGACTTACTCAGGAAAAATCTTCCGGATAGGAAAGGGTTACGCCCGAAAAATCAACCAGACCACCGATGGCAGGTTGCTGCTTTTTGAGGGTAATGCGGATATGGTTCACTTCAGGATAAGCAGCTCGAATGTCCTGAACGATGCCATAACCCAAATGCTCCAGCAACTTGACTGGCTGTTCCATTCGGGTTTTCACCAGGGTGTAGAGCTGCGCATAGTCAATGGTTCCTTCCAGACGGTCGGTCTCCATGGCTACCTGAAAATTGGTCTGGAGCTCTAAATCTACCCGAAACAGGTTGCCTAGCAGGTTCTCTTCTGGATACACGCCATGGTATCCAAAAAACTCCATTCCCTCTAGTACTACCTTCCCCATTAGTCGAATTGATCGAAAAATGAACCCGAAGAAGGTTTGTCTTCTTCCTTCTTTTGCTCCGCTGAATCGGATGCTGGCTCCTCTGTTTTTTCTATCTCCTCTTCGGCATGAAATTCTGCGCGCTCCTCTTCCTCCTCAAACTCTTCTTCATACTCTTCTTGGTCATTTTCCGCTAGTTCCTCTTCGCTAACCTCATCTTCCTCTTCAAACTCTTCCTCCTCCTCAATAAAGTCATCTTCCTCATCCTCTTGCTCTTCTTCAAATTCCTCCTCTTCTTGCGCAGCTTCAATCGTTGATTCTTCTACTTCATCTTCCTGGTCGTCAAAAATCTCAGAATCAAGTTCCTCATCTGCAATGGATACACTTTCAACAGCTGATTCTACCCCAGTTTCAATAAACTCTTCCGAATCGATAGACGCTACTTGTTCTTCATGGATCTCTGGAGCTGGTGCTTCCTGCTGTGTTGGTGTCGGCACTTCTTCTCGTTGTACTACACTAGGGCTAGCTGTTGAGGCTAGTGCGGCAGCATTGGCTGCAGAGAAATAATTGGAACGGGAAAGCTCCTCCGCCTTAATTTGGAAGGCCTTGGCATCTATGCGCGAAAAGTGCGTTTCTGAAAGTTCAATTTGGTTCAAGGCATCTTGCGACAGCCTTCGTAAGCTTTTGACCAAAGCCTCCCGCTGTTCCACCAAGCCTTCGTAACTTTTGATCAATCCCTTTATATTTTCAGCCAAGACACGAGTGGTCTCTTTGGCGTTTTCCTCAGCTGCTTGGGTGATTACTCTAGCTTGCTCTTGAGAATAAGTTCCCAATTGCTCCGCATAGCGCTGTGCCTCTCGAGTGGTTTGTTCTGCAATTTGATTGGCCTCGCCAATGATTTGATCAGCAGCCTCGGTCGCTTCAGTAATGATGGCAGCCCCAGTGTCTTCAGCAGTTTTAAGGGTTCGGAACAAAGAATCTTCCACATCCTTAAGTCGCTTGGCCTCCCCTTCTACTTGTTGCAAGCGACTTCTCAGCTCCAAGTTTTCCTGGTTGATTTGCTCCATCACCACACTCATCTCTTCCAAGAAATCGGTGACTTGTTTTTTCTCATAGCCTCTAAAAGAGGTTTCAAATGCTTTTTGCCGAATGGCTGTAGGGGAAATTTTCATAGGGTTTGTGCTTCAATTTGCCAAATTGCTACCGATCGATCGTCAGAAACCGACACAATAACACCAGAATAAGTACTCCAAAAGACTTTATTTATAGAAGTTCCATGACCTGCATTCCTAGCTTTATCGATGACTTTAAGCAGGTTGCGACTCGTACTATCCCATATTTTTAAGGACTTATCCATCGAACAAGTCACTAGGTATTTGCCGTCTTCACGGAAAGATAAATAATTAATGGCATACAAATGCGCCACTACATTATCCTCCAACAAATAGTCGGCTGTATTCCAAAATTTCAAATGCGCATCTCGTGCTCCTGAGACGAGCGTTTTTTCATCGGGACTATATCCCAAAGCAAAAACCGAGTTGCTATGACTCTCCAGACGGGCAATGGGTGCTGCGCCAGCAGCGAGATCTAAGACCTGAATGCTGTGATCGCTGAATCCCAAGGCCAAGTGTCGTTTTTGGGAAGCGATGGCTAGTACTCGGATGGATTTGGCAGCAAGTTTTACCTGCTTTTTAATCGCTCGTGCTAGCAAATCCACTACAATTAGTACCCCATCCCCCGTGGCCACAAATAGTTCGTCTCCAAAAACCTTTAAATCAAAAATTGCAGAGGATGTCAATTTTAAACTCCAGCTCTCCTTTTTCTCTTGCAAATCTATCACATGGATGCCTTCATAGTTGTGACCTACTAGTAATGAATTTCGCTTGGAATCAACTTCAAGTGCATACACCGAGTGCGGCAGTCGAGCAAGCAAAACCCCATCTTTTGGATGATCTAAATCCCACTCCACCACCATTCCATCGCCAGCACCAGTATAAAAATATCGAGGATTAGCCCCTTCTTTTAGGGCATAGATGCAGTCATTGTGTCCAGTAAGGGTATGTAATTTTTTTACTTGGATTTTTGACATATCTTCGAACTTCACTCTTAGCTGCGCCTTTAAGGCCTATGCAAACAAAAATAGGAAAAATTGATTCTTCCTCAGCCCTGGCAGTGAAGATAATCGAGGACCTGTCTGAAAAGGATTTAGAATTTTTAAGCTTTCGAGAAAAACTTTCCTTTGCCAATATCTCTCACCCGGAGCGGAAAAAGGAATGGGGCACAGCTAGACTTGCCATTCTAGAAGCGTTAGAACTCCTTCAAATCCCCTACCCAGGCTTTTTTAAGGATGAGCATGGCAAGTCTCATCCGATGAACGGACAAGGATATGTCTCGTTGACGCATACGCGCGGCTATGCTGCAGCTATTTACCACAGAGAGCTTCCTGTAGGAATTGATATGGAGGTGATCCGCGAAAAAATCCTACGCATAGGAAGTCGATTTTTGGCAGCCAGTGAATTGGACTTCCTAGAAAGCCATCCAGCACATTACACCATGGCTTGGTCTGCAAAAGAAACTATTTTTAAATGCCAGGGGAAAAAAGGAGTGTCCTTGCGCGAAAACATCTTATTGGAGCCTTTTGGTCCTGATGACACCTTGATCAAAGGTAAAATTCATGGGACAGATTATAAAGATCATCACTACAAGGTGCAGGTAGAACGAAACGAAAGTCATATCTTGACCTATACCATTTGGTAATCTTGATTTCTTCTCACTGCCCATGAAATTAATTTTTGTCAGCCTACTCCTACTTCTTGTACTCAGTTCCACTAGCTACAGCCAAAATTTTAGCCAACTTGCTGCGACCGATGCAGTTAGCGGAAGTCCGAAAACCTTAACTGGCCTAGCTAAAGAAAAAGGAGTGCTTCTTATTTTTCATGATCCTTCTTGCCCATTTGCCAAACTGTATGAAAACCGAATCAAAGCGCTTAAAACTAAGTTTGAAGCTCAAGAGATAGGTTTTGTAATGATCAATCCACAGGCACAGAACAATGAATCTGAACTCACCCGATTCCGAGCCTACATCGATGATAGTGGCCTCAACATGCCCTACCTGATCGATGACAAACAGCAGTGGACACAAGTTTTCAAGGTGACTAAAATCCCGGAAGTTGTCCTTCTGATGCCTGGCAAAACTGGCCTAGCCATAGTTTACAAAGGCGCAATTGACAACAACCCACAACTGGAGAGTGCCGTCACCGAAAAATACCTAGAAATGGCGTTGACTCAAATGGTACGTGGTGAAAAGCCTGCCGTGCCTCAGGTAAGGGCTGTAGGATGCAATATCCGCATCTACTGATGGCCTAAAATTTCCAACAGTTCTTGAACTTCATCCACTTTATCGGTTTCCCCTAATTTTTCGAATGCAGTGTACAGATTTTTCAAGAATCGCAACACAATCGCCAAGTGGCTGCATGGCTCAAAAAAAGCAGGTTGCGGATCAATCTTTAGATGTTCCAAGTAATTTTTGATGTCTTCTTTTGAAAAAATCAGCCCTTTGTTAAAGGCATTGATGTAGAATCCTGCACCTTCCTGCGCATAGATTAGCACAAACAAGTTGGGAAGATTGACTCCATGAATAGGCAATCCCAATTTCTTGGCAACCAACAGGTAGATACTGCACAAGCTGATGGGATTTCCTTTTTTGGATTCCAACACCATGGATAGCATGCTGTTGCTAGGAGAATGGAAATTTTTGGTATTGCCAGAAAACTGGAGCTGCTTAAAAAAGACATGATTGAGAATTTTCACCTGATCCAAAGGCTGTAAATCCGGCGCGAAAAAAGTCCAGACCTCCACGTAAAGCTGATGAATTGCAGCCTGCAAGGTCTCCAATTCCAAATCAGGATACTGGTAGGTATTTAAAATCCAAAGTCCTTCCAACAGGTCTTGATTTTCCGAATCTTTCCAATCCTTCAACCGCTGTTTGACCAATCCAAACTGCAGGTCATGCACCAAGTCCTCCAATTCCTTCTGAAGGACCGGATTGAAACTCTCCTCCCATTTTTGCTCGAGTACCGGAATCACCGCTGCACCCAGCTCAACTAATTTTCCACGCACATGCTGCTTGACTTCCCAGTCTGAGTCGTCCAAAAGAGAGATCAAGGCATCCAATTGAGAAGGAGAAAGCATGGGTATAAATTCTATTTTTTAGTATTATCCGCAATTATGCCAGTGCTTAAGATTTGTTTTCATTATTGCGGATAATCGTCGACAGACGACTGTCCACAGACCACAGCCCACCTAAATGAACTTCAATCCTTATTTTCTTTCGATACTGGTAACCAAGCGGATAATCAGACTATTCATTTTAAAGGATAGCAAAAGTATACGTCAGCTAGCGGCTTCGGTTCAATTTATAAAAAAAACCTTCCTGAATCCAAGAAGGTTTTCCTTGAGGTTCAAGAAAAAATCAATTCAGTTCAATTTCACTTTTGTAGTCCTTGATGGATCGGTAAATTGCAGAAGCCATGTACTCTTGCCCTTCTTTAGTCATTAAAAATTGCTCTTCCTCTGCATTGGATAAAAATCCTAGTTCTATCAGCACACTTGGCATGGAAGGAGTCCAAAGGACATAGAAAGGACCTTGTTTTACGCCTCTGCTTTTACGACCCACATTCTCTCTAAACTGAGTTTCGATTCGATCCGCAAGGGTGATGCTATTCCCGATGTAGGCTTTTTGCATTAAGTTAAACATCATGTAGGATTCCGGAGAGCTTGGATCAAAGCCTTCGTACTCTTCTTTGTAGTTTTCCTCAAGCAGAATTACCGAGTTTTCTTTTTTAACAATATCAAAATTGGCTTCAAAATGCTTGTTTCCCATCACAAATGTCTCCGTTCCAAATGCCGTCTTGTTGGCAGCTGAATTGGAGTGGATGGAAATAAATAAATCCGCTTTGTTAACATTGGCAATGTTGGGTCGCTGCTTGAGCGTAGGAAAACTATCGTCGGATCTGGTATAAATGACCTCTACATCCGGCATGTTCTCCTTGATGTACTTTCCTACCAATAAGGTGACGGCTAAGTTGATGTCTTTTTCTCTTGCTTTGGAACCAATATTTCCAGGGTCGCTTCCTCCGTGGCCTGCATCAAGCACGATTTTTTTCATGCGGAAAGCAGGCATCATCGTTTCATTAGGAATGAATCCTCCAAATAAAAAAGGAACCAGAATAAGAAACCTTAACAGATTTTTTTTGGTATTAAATCTTTCCATGAGGGCAATCGAGTTAACTTTACACGAAATTAATTTCAAAAATACTAAAAGCGAAAGCACGGGTGGCGAGTTTCAGAGTTCTTTTTTTAGTCCTGATTGCAAGTTGGTGCGTTCACCTAACCGCTTCAGCACAGCAAACTACTCGTCCTCAGCGAGAAAGGAGGGGTATCTCTCCGATCCCAGCTACAGCTTTGAGAGGGGATAATCCCCTAGCCAAACAAGACACGCTCGCTCTTCTCGACTCGGCAAAAAATGTGCCTAAAAGTGATATTGAAACTGAAATTCTATATTACGCGGAGGACAGCATCATTACAGACTTCACCGAGAACAAAGTTTACCTCTACAAAAAAGCTTGGTTTGAATACGGAAAAATGCGACTCGATGCCGACCGCATTGTCATCGATTGGAAAAATTCAGAACTCTACGCCTACGGAATCGCAGATAGTTTGGGTGTGGTGTCAGGCAATCCTTTCTTCAAAGACGGAAACTCGGTTTACGAGATCCGCAAGGAGATGCGCTACAACTTCAAAACCCAAAAGGCAATCATCAAAGATGTAGTCACGGAGCAGCAAGATGGGGTACTGCGAGGTACCACCATCAAAAAAAGTGAGGATGGAAGCGTGTACTTAGATCATGGCTATTACACCACCTGCAAACTAACCAAGCCCCACTGGCACATCTCCTCCTCCAAAATCAAATCCATTTCGGGAAAACAAGTCGTATCTGGACCGTTCAGCCTTTACTTCAATGGCATCCCCACCCCACTCGGTTTGCCCTTTGGATTGATTCCTGATACCCCCGAAGAGAAGGCGTCTGGGATCATCTTTCCATCCTACGGTAGGGAGCAGGTTCGGGGATTGAGCTTGAGGGATCTCGGTTACTACTTTGCTTTTAACGACTACATTCACCTCCGTGTCACGGGAGATGTGTATTCCAAAGGAGGATGGGGCATCAAATCCCAATCCATGTATACCAAGAAATACCGGTATAGCGGTGGCTTTAACATGGACTTTCAAAAATTTGTCAGCCCAGAGACGGAACTCATCCCGCTCAACTACAATACTTTTCGTGTGCAGTGGAACCATAGCCCCATCACACGAGGAACAGGCAGATTTTCCGCTTCAGTCAATGCGGGTTCGACGAGTTACTTCAATAACGTAGTCAACCCAAACAATTTTGCCAATAATGTGACAGGAGATCTAAGCTCGAATATTTCCTACTCCAAAACCTTTGCCGGCACCCCCTTTTCCATGTCGGCCAACCTTCGACACTCCCAAAGTGTGCAAACCGGTGAAGTACGATTGGATCTACCGACCATAGGCATCAACATGAATCGGCAGAGCCCCTTTCAAAATGTCAAGTTTGAGCCTCTTAAAACCCTAAACATTGCCTGGAACTTTAATCTCCAAAACTCCATTACCAACCGCATCAATACCTTTGGACAAGCCAATCAAGTGGATGGCCCTGAAACCATTCCATTCAACATGGATAACTACGGTTTGCTACTCAGAAATGGAAACAATGGAGCCCGAAATACGATTCCCTTAAGTTCTAACTTTACATTATTCAAGTACTTTACTGGTACCGCTTCAGCCAACTATACCGAGCTATGGTACATGCAGCGCTACAACTATAAATACAACTCTACCACTGAGAAGGTAGAGCAGGTGAAGGAAGATGGATTTAATCGGGTAGGATTTTACAACACTTCCTTTGCGATGAACACCAACTTTTTTGGCTTTTACAACTTCAAGCCATCGGGCAAATTGCAAACTATTCGCCACCACATGGCTCCTACTGTAGCTTTCAATTTCAATCCTGACTTTTCGGATCCCATCTACGGCTACTACCAGGAAGTTCAATCTGATAAATCTGGAAGAATTACCCGCTACTCCAGACACCAGGGAATGATCTTTGGGGATGCTCCACTTGGGGAATCCAGAGCCTTGAGTTTGGGTCTTCGAAATGTGGTGGAAGCCAAAATCAAAACACAAACAGACAGTACGGAAGGAGAATTCAAGAAAATTCCACTTTTGGAAGCATTTAACATCAATACCGCGTACAATTTTGCTGCAGATTCTTTTCAGCTCTCCCCTATCCAGCTTTCCGCGCGAACTACCTTATTTGCCCAAAAGCTATCCATCAACGTAAATAGCACCATCGACCCCTACGCTACACTCAGTACTGTTGAATCAGATGGCACCACCCGCTACAGCAGTAGCCAAGAATTTGCTTGGAAGAAGGGACAGGGCATTGGAACGATCCGAAATGCTTCCTTAAACCTCAATGCCTCTCTCAATCCACAAAATGGTCAAAATCCTGGAGAGGTGCGAGATGAGTTGACTCAGGATTTTATCCAGCGCGGGGGTGTAATGAATGCTTTTGTGGAAAATGAAATCAACCGAATCGTAGCAGACCCTAGCCAATACATCGATTGGGAAATTCCTTGGAACTTGACGGTAGGCTACAATCTCGCGTATGCAAAGCAGGTCAACAACACCACAAACATCACCCAAGCGATGAATGTGAGCGGAGACTTGTCCATCTCCGAAAAATGGAAGGTGAATTTTAATACAGGTTATAATTTTGACTCGAAGGAAATTACCCAAACCATGATCGGAATTGCCCGAGACCTCCACTGCTGGCAGATGAATGTAAATTGGGTTCCATTCGGAAGATTTACCTCTTACAACATCGATATCCGTGTCAAGTCGAGCATTTTGCAGGATTTGAAAGTATCGAGAAGAAGAACCTTCTTTGATTTTTAAGCTCAGAAAGTAACCTTTCGAGTCCTAATTCTCGTTTGGAATACCACATCCCTAATTTCTACACTACCTGCTATGAATTTCCGCATCCTTTCGATTTGCTTTGGGCTCTTTTTTGCCAGCATTCTTTTCCCTAGTACTGCTTCTGCACAACTCAAAAAGGTGCTTGACAAGGTAAATCAAGCCACAGGTGGATCTTCCAATCCTTCTCCAATTGAAATGGCCAATGGCCTGAAAGAGGCCTTAGAAAAAGGAGCTGGGCTGAGCGTAGATCGACTCAACCTGGAAAACGGGTTTCTTGGAAATCCCGCCATCAAACTTCCTTTTCCTGAAGAAGCTATCCAGGTGGAGCGCAGCTTACGGAAAATTGGTTTGGGCAACCTTTGTGATCAGTTGATCAGCAGCATCAATCGTGCTGCGGAAGATGCAGTAAAGGAGGCGCGGCCTCTTTTCAACCAAGCCATCAAAGAAATGACTTTTAAAGATGTGCAAGGTATTCTTCTAGGCTCTGAGCGTGCTGCTACCGACTACCTACAGCAAAGTACCACGGCTGGACTGATAGTCAAATTCGCCCCTCCTATTCAAGCAAGTCTTCAAAAAGTAGGCGCCACCGCGCATTGGGAATCAGTCATGACACGCTACAATAAAATTCCTTTAGTCAAGCCAGTGAATACTGACCTAATCGCTTATGTGACCGATAAAGCGCTGCAAGGATTGTTTGTGGAGATCGCCAAAGAAGAATTAGCCCTGCGAAAAAATAGCAACTTGAGATCTAGCCCCCTGCTCCAAAAAGTTTTTGGATTTGCGGATGCGCAGAAAAAGTAAATGGCTGACAGCTGACAGACCACGGTCTGCAGGCAGTCCACGGTCGACAGCTCACCTAATTGAACTTCAAACCTTATTTTGTCTGGTTACTATTACTGAAACATCAAATAGTAAAAGGGTAGCAACAAAAAAGTCCAGAAAAGGCTGGACTTTTTTGTTTTTGTAGCAAGGAAAACCTTAGGATTCAACCAAATCCACTAGCAGGCTTTCGCCCTCCTTGGTTACTTTCACAAGGCCTTTTTGCGTCAAACCTTTGATGGAGATGTCCCATTTCTTACCACTCAAGCCTGTTTCTACCTTTAATTCCGGCAAGGAAGCGGGATGCTTGGCTTTCAAGAGCTCCACAATGATTTTCTCTTCCTCCGTCAACTCCACTGCTTTCTTCTCCGGGCGCATTTGCGGGAAAAACAAGACTTCTTGGATGGTGGAATTATCCGTCAACAACATGGTCAAACGGTCGATTCCAATTCCTAGCCCTGAAGTAGGTGGCATGCCGTATTCCAAGGCACGAAGGAAATCCTCGTCCATGGCCATTGCCTCATCATCTCCACGAGCTGCGAGCTTCAGCTGCTCCTCAAAGCGCTCCCGCTGATCAATCGGATCATTGAGCTCGGAATAGGCATTGGCAATTTCTTTTCCATTCACAAACAGCTCAAAGCGCTCTACCAATCCTGGTTTGCTTCGGTGCTTTTTGGCCAAAGGCGTCATCTCGATCGGATAATCAGTGATGTAAGTCGGTTGAATCAAATTGGCTTCTACCTTGGCTCCAAAGATCTCGTCAATCAATTTGCCCTTACCCATGGAGGCATCTACTTCAATGCCCAAGTTCTTACAAACCTGTCTGAGGCCCTCCTCATCCAATGCACTGACATCTACGCCAGCATATTCAAGGATGGAGTCAAACATGGTCAATCGACGGTAAGGTCCAGCAAAATCTATTTGCTTGCCTCCCACAGTCACTTGAGTGACTCCATGTATGGTCTGGGTTACCTTTTCTAGCAACTGCTCCACCATCTCCATCATCCAGATGTAGTCTTTGTAGGCTACGTAAATCTCCATAGAGGTAAATTCCGGGTTGTGGGTACGGTCCATACCCTCGTTGCGGAACATCTTGCCAAACTCATACTCCCCATCAAATCCACCCACAATCAATCGCTTCAGGTAGAGTTCGTTGGCAATCCTCAAGAATAGAGGCA